>NZ_DATDMY010000180.1:0-9196 GCF_036518555.1 Dokdonella sp.
CGAAGGCGGCGTTCGCGCGCAGTCGGGACGCCGCGCGCGCGGCCGTGCTTGCGTGCCTGCCCGCATTCGTGCTGTTCCAGGCCGCCTACGGTTTCGCGAGCACCGGCTGGGTCCCGGGCACGCGCGCGTTCGACTTCGTCATGACGCGCAACTGGCACGACTCGCGCGCCCTGCGCTGGAAGTTGCTCGGCGACGCGGGCATGGAAAAGATCGGGCGCTACCTGAAGGAACTCCCCGCGCGCACGCACACGGTCGGCTACGCGGCCGAACCGGCGAGCCTGTGGCTGCCGACGCGCTTCGAGAACCTGCTGACGATTTCGTTTTCGCGGCCGCAGTTCGTCGAGACCGAGGCGGGGTTCGAAGCCTTCATCCGCTCGCAGCGCATCGAAGGCCTCGTGCTCCCGCAGCCGCGCGTCGCCGCGAAGGACTACGCGTACGTGCCGCTCGCGGTAGGCGCGGTCGCCGCGCGGCTCGAGCACGAGCCAGGCGTCGTCCGCATCGACGACCGCGACTACTACCTGCTCGACCTGCGCGCTCGACCGACGCCATGAAGGCGCCGCGCCTGCGTGGACGGGCGCCGCCGTAGTCGACGCGCGGTGCGCTCGAGCGCAGTCGCGATGCGCGCGCGCGCGAGCCATGCGAGGTCGATCGCGGGCGCCGCGACGAGCCAGAACGGCAGCGTCGAGCCGAACGCGTCGCCGCCGCGCAAGGTCGGGACGAGCACGAGCGCGGCGAGGCCGGCCGACAGCCATGCCGCGAGCGCCACGGCAGGCCCGGCGGACCCGGAAGGCGGCCGGATCGTGCGCGACGGCGCGCGCGCGGTGCAGACCGTGGACGGCAGGGACGGCGGTGCGACGAACATGGCGGACTCCTTGATCGCTCGGGGACGCGAGCATCGGCGCGGACGGTCTCAGCGCCTGCGACGGCGCGGCGACGCATGCGATACTCGTCGCGCGGCGTGGGCGCCGCCACGCGCTCGCCGCGGCGTGGCACGGCGTTACCGGCGCGACCACGCGCTCGCCGCGACGGTGCGCGTTTCCCGCCGCCAAGGAGTGATTGCGTGGAAGACCATGGTTTCCTGCCGTACGCCGTGTTGCTGCTGCTCGCGACGGTGCTCGCGGTTCCGCTGGCCAAGCGCTGGCGCCTCGGCGCCGTGCTCGGCTACCTCGGCGCGGGCGCGCTGATCGGCCCTTCCGGCCTGGGCCTGATCGGCAATACCGAGCAGATCACGCAGATCTCCGAACTCGGCGTCGTGCTCATGCTGTTCGTGATCGGCATGGAGCTGTCGCCGCAGCGCCTGTGGGTCATGCGTCGCAGCGTGTTCGGCAGCGGCAGCCTGCAGGTCGTCGCGACCGCGGTCCTCGTCGGCGGCGTCGCGCTGGCGTTCGGCTTCGGGTGGAAGAGCGCGCTCGTGGTAGGGCTCGGCCTTGCGCTGTCGTCGACCGCGATCGACCTGCAGTTGCTCGCCGAACGCAAGGAACTCAACAGCGCGCACGGTCGACTCGCCTTCGCGATCCTGCTGTTCCAGGACGTCGCCGCGATCCCGATCATCGCGCTGATCCCGATCCTCGGCGGCGCCCACGCGCAAGGCGGCGCGGTGGACGAGATTCTGGCGGCGTTGCGCGTGATCGCGACGATCGCGCTCGTCGTGGTGGGCGGCCGCTACCTGCTGCGGCCCATGTTCCGCGCCGCCGCGCAGCAGATCGGCACGCCCGAAGTGTTCACCGCGACCGCGTTGCTCGTGGTCATCGGCACCGCCTGGCTCATGCAGGTCGCGGGCATCTCGATGTCGCTCGGCGCGTTCCTCGCGGGCGTGCTGCTCGCCGACTCCGAATACCGCCACGAGATCGAGGCGCAGATCGAGCCGTTCCGGGGACTGCTGCTCGGGCTGTTCTTCATCAGCGTCGGCATGTCGCTCGACATGCATCTCGCGATGGCGCAGCCCCAGTTGGTCGGCATCCTGCTGCTCGCGCTGGTCGTGCTGAAGGCGGTCGTGCTTTATGGCGTCGGCCGCGGCCTCGCGCGCGAGGATCACGCGCAGTCGCTGGCGCTCGCCGCCCTGCTCGCGCAAGGCGGCGAGTTCGCCTTCGTCGTGTTCACGATGGCGGCCGCCAACGGCCTGCTGTCCGCGGAGCAGCGCGACCTCGCGATCCTCGTGATCACGCTGTCGATGGCCGCGACGCCGCTGCTCGTGCGGATGCGCGCCGAGATCGCCCCCGCGTCCAAGGCGCGACCGACGCGCGAGTACGACCGCATCGACGCCGGCGCGCCGCGCGTGATCATCGCAGGCATGGGCCGAGTCGGACAGATCGTCGCGCGCATGCTCAACGCCAATCGGATCGCGTTCACGGCGCTCGAGAGCGATCCCGAGCAGGTCGATTTCATGCGCCATTTCGGCAATACCGTGTACTTCGGCGACGCCTCGCGCCTCGACCTGCTGCGGGCGGCGCAGACGGACAAGGCCGAGATCTTCGTGATCACCACCGAGGACCCTGATTCGAACCTGCGCACGGCGCGACTGCTCAAGCGCCATTTCCCGCATCTCAAGGTTTTCGCGCGCGCGCGCAACCGCCAGCACGTGTTCAAGCTCATGGACCTCGGCGTCGACAGCATCGTGCGCGAGACGTTCTTCTCGAGCCTGGAGATCGCGCGCGGCGTGTTCATGTCGCTCGGCTACGACGAAGCGAGCGCGGACGACTACGTCAAGCGCTTCAGGGAGCACGACGAGCGCGTGCTGGCGAACCAGTATCCGGTCTACGACGACGAAGCGGCACTGCTGCAGTCGGCGCAGGAGGCGCGCGACGACCTCATGCGCCTGTTCCAGGCCGATACGGTCGAAGAGGAAGAGGACTGAGATGCGGGGCTATGCGGTCGCGGAAGGTCTGCTGTCGAGCTTCGACCGACAGTTCCACGCACGCTGCGCGTTGCAGAATCCGGATCGCTACCGCCTGCTCGACGCGCTGCCCGAGGATGCACCGCGCATCGCGCGCGGAGCCGGGGTGTCCTACGTCGCCGCGAGCTTCGGCAATGGTGCGATCAGCCAGAGCCTCGACGCATTCGATCGATTGCTCGCGTTCGACGTCGACCGCGGGCGGCTCGTGGTGGAGGCAGGTGCGCGCGTGGGCGAGCTGCAGCGATTCCTGCTCGGGCACGGCTGGTACCTGCCGGTCGCTCCGGGCCATCCGCAGGCCACCGTCGGCGGTTGCATCGCGGCCGACGTGCACGGCAAGAATCCGGCGCGCGACGGCACGTTCCGCGCATGCGTCGATGCACTCGTCGTGCACCGCCCCGGCGGCGAGCCCTGCGTCGCGAGCCGCGAGCGCGAGCCGGAACTGTTCGCTTCGACGTTCGCGGGCTTCGGCCTGACCGGGACGATCGGCTGCGCGACGTTGCGCCTGGCACGTCCGCCGCGGGCATTGGTCGTGCGCCGCGTGCCGGTCGCGAACCTGGCGGAGGCGGCGCGCGTGCTGCGGGACGCGGCCAACGCGCCGGTGCTGTACGGCTGGCACGATGGCACCTCGGCGCGATTCGGTCGTGGCGTGATCCACATCGGCCTCGCGAGCGACGAGGACACGACGCACGGCGGCGAGGCGCGCTCGTCGTCCGACTTGCCCGCTGCCATCGCGCCGCTGCCGTTGTCGCTGTGGAACCGCGTCGGCATCGCTGCGGCGAACCGCTGGCTGGATCGGCGTTGGCGCCGCGCGGATCAGGCTCCGATGCCGCTCGCCGAAGCGCTATTTCCGCTCAATCGCGCGCGCCTGTATTTCGCGGGATTCGGTCGCGCCGGCATGGCCGAGGCGCAGTGGCTCGTCCCGCATCCCCGCTTCGAGGCGTTCGCCGCCGCGCTCGGCGAACTCGTCGCGCGCACGCGACCGCGCATCACGCTGATCGCGAGCAAGTTGTTCGCGGGAGCGGCCGACGGGTTTTCGTTCGACGGGCGGGGTGTCGCGCTCGCGATCCACGTCGCCGATCCCGCGGCGCGAAGCGAACGAGCGTTCCTCGATGCGCTCGCGGAGATTGCGGTCGGGCACGCCGGGCGGCCGAACCTGATCAAGGATTCCACGCTCGATGGCGGCGTTGCGCGCCGGGCGATCGACGGATTCGACGAGGCGCGCGCGCGCATCGGGCGGCAGGAGCCGCTGCGGCGCTGCACGTCGGAACTCGCGAGGAGACTCGGGCTGTGACGGCGGTCGTCGTCGGTGCATCGAGCGGACTCGGGCGAGCGATCGCAACCGAGCTCGCGCGTCGCGGCCAGCCATTGCTGCTGGTGGCGTCCGATGCGAGGGACCTCGACGCGATCGCTGCCGATCTGCGCATCCGCCACGGTGCGAGCGTGCGCACCCTGGCGCTCGATCTCGCCAGCGAGCCCGATCCGGGCGCGCGCCTCGTCGCCGCCCTCGACGGTTTCCCGCCGCTCGCGAGCCTGCTGTTGCCTGTCGGCATGTCGCGCAGCGACGACGATCTCGGGCTCGAGCCGCGCCGGATCGGCGAGCTGCTCGCGATCAACCTGCATGCTCCCCTCGCGATCGTGCACGCGCTGCTGCCTCGGCTGCGGGAGGCGCGCGGCGCGGTCGTCCTGTTCAGCAGCATCGCGGCCGTGCGCGGCCGCGGCCGCAACGTCGTCTACGCGGCGGCGAAGCGCGGGATCGAGTCGCTCGCGGAGAGCCTGCGGCAGCGACATGCGCCCGACGAACTGCGCGTGCACCTGTATCGATTGGGTTTTCTTGCGACCAATCTCACGCATGGGCTCGCCCTGCCTACGCCAGCGGCCTCCCCGTCCGACGTCGCGCACGCGGTCGTGGACCGGCTGCCGCGCGGCTCGGGACGTTGGTACCTGCCGCGGCGGTTCGCTTTGGTCGCCGCGGTCGTTCGCGTGCTGCCATGGCCGCTGTTCCGCACGATGCGTTCGTGAGGCGGGGCCGCGGTTCCGCCGCGTGCGCTCAGTCGGGAGCGCGCGCGGGTCGACGCAAGGTCTGGCGCACGCCGGGCACTGCCGCCGGTGAGGTTGCGCCGAGTTCGGTCGCGACATCCACGTAGCCGAGCAGCGTCGCGACATCGGCGGCCGTGCGTCCGAAGCCGTCGACGAGTTCGAGCGGCGCGCCGTGCGACCTGAGCAGGCGCGCGCACCCGTACAGGCCGTGCAATGCGCACGCGTGCAGGGGGCTCACGCCTCGCGCGTCCTGGCCGTCCACGCGCGCGCCGCGTTCGAGCAGGGAGTCGGCTAGCCGGTACAGGTGCTCGGCGTCGCAGCGGGCACCCGGCTGCGAACGCCCGCCCAGCAGCACGAGCAGTACGTCCTGGCCCGCGTCGTTGCGCGCGTCCAGTCGTGCGCCCGCGCGCAGCAGGCGCTCGAACATCGCGTCGGCGCGTGCGGTATCGGAGCCCTCGAAGGCGGCCTGCGCAGCGGCCAGCAGCGGCGTGGTGCCGTGGTCGTCGCGCGCTTCCGCGTTCGCGCCCGCCTCGAGCAGGGCGGCGGCCGTGCGCTCGTCGCCGTTCGCGGCGGCGATCATCAGTGGAGTGGCGCCGCCGGCGATGCGGAGGTCGGGTGCGGTTCCGTGGCTGAGCAAGGTGCGCACGGTCGTTTCGCGTCCGGCGGCGACCGCGGCACCGAGGCAATGCATGCCCGATCGAGTCCTGTGCTCGACGTCGGCACCCGCGGCGAGCAGCTGGACGAGCAGTGCGGCGTGCCCGGCACCGGCGGCGCGCACGATGGCGGTCGCACCTTGCGCGTCTTCCGCGTTCACGGGCAAGCCGAGGGCGAGCAGGCGGCTCACGGCTTCGCCGTCGCCGGTCGCGGCCGCGGCCGGGAGGTCGGCGTCGCGCAGCCGGCGCAACGGCAGCGGCCAGCGGTCCCAGGTGAGCCAGTACGAGAGCTCCGGCTCGCCTCGCGCGAGCGCGAGCCCCAGCACGGTCTCGCCGTTCGCATTGGCGATCTCGGGGTTCGCTCCGCTGGCGAGCAGTGGCTTGAGCAACGCGACGGCGAGCGGCGTGTCGGCGCGGATCGCCGCGTGAAGCGGCGTGCGGCCCTGCGCGTCGCGGGCATTCGGGTCGGCTCCGCGTTCGAGCAGCATCGAAACGAGCGTGACGTCGCCGAGCGCGGCGGCGAGATGCAAGGCCGTGCTCCGGCCCCCGGCGACGCCGAAGATGTCGGCTCCGCGGAGCAGGAAGTCGTGCGCGAGCGGGCGCAGCGCGGGCTCGCTCGCGGACGCCATGAGGGTCCTGGCGAGCAGCCCCGCGCCCCCGACCGGGACCCCCGCGGCGAGCAGGTCGGCGATCGCGGCGTGTGCGTGCGGCAGGTTGTCGAGCAGGCTCTGCAGCAGCGGCATGCCGGTGCGCGTCGGCGAGTCGGGGACCAGGCCGTGATTGAGCAACCAGACGCGCGCTGCCGCGTGCTCGGGTCCGGCGAGATCGAGGTAGATGTCGGCCAGTGCGGCGGACGGCCATTGACCGACGATACCCACGAATTCGCCGGCGACGTTCCAGTGCCCGAACCGGAGCGCGTCGAGCAGGTGGTCGGTGTGGGCCGATGACGGGTCCATCCGTTCCCCTGCGAGGGTGCTCGGCATCGGGTAGGCCGGATCGAGCAACGCGACGATGTGCCAGCGGCCGGCCGCAGCGGCGTGATCGAGCGCGCGCTTGCCGTCGCTGCCGACGAGGGCGCGATCCGCACCGAGGGCGATCAGCGCACGCACGGTGTCTTCGCCCGCGTGGCGCGACTGGCATGCGATCATCAATGCGGTGCGCCGGTTTGCATCGACGAGATCGGGGTCGGGCTTGCGCTTGCCGAGCGCATGTATGGCCGCGACGGCACCGCATCGCGCCGCTTCCATCAGCGGCGTCGTTCCGCGTGCGTCGGCGATGTCGACGCCGGCGCCCGCTGCGAGCAGCGCCTCGACGATGCGTGCATGACCGGCGAGCGCGGCGGCGAGCAAGGCGGTGCGGTCGAGCGCACCGCGGGCGTCGACGTGCGCGCGATGCTTGAGCAGCAGCTTCACGCCGGCGGGGTCATCGTCGGCGATGCTCGCCGCGCAGATCAGCGCCGGCTGTGCGCGCTCGACCTCCGGCTTCGCGCCGCGTTCGAGGAGGAACGCGGCGATCTTCCAGTTGCCGCAGCTGCAGGCGATCGCGAGTGCGGTGAGGCCCTCGTCGTTGACGGCATCGACGTCGACCGCCGCATCGAGCAGCAGGGCCGCGATGACCGGCTCGACGCAACGGGCCGCATGATGGAGCGGCGTATTGCCTGCGGCGTCGGCCCGGCGCGCGTCGGCACCGTTCGCGAGCAGGGTGGTGACGGCCTCAGGGCGTCCCTCGTAGCTGTCGCGCGTCGCGGCGATCAGTGGCGTGATGCCGCCGTGAAGACGGTTTACGTCCACGCCTTTCGCGATGAGGGTGCGCAGCAGCCGTTGATCGGGAAGCGTGACCGCAATCATCAAGGGGCTGCGTTGGTCGCGGTGATCCATCGTCGGGAGGACGTTGGGGTCCGCACCGCGTTCGAGCGCGGCGAGTGCGAGGCTCGTCTGCGCCGAATGGACCGCGCAGAGCAACGTCGAGTCGAGTTCGCGGCTACCGATGCCGTCGGGCAAACCCGTCGGCTCGTCGACGGCGGGTCCGGCCTCGAGCTCGCGCCGGTCGTCGCGATGCGAGCCGCGCGCGGCCGCGAGCATTGCGCGGAGCGTGCGATTCACGAGCAGCAGGTGGGCCGCCGGCACGAGCAGCAGCGAGTACGCGACCAGCGCTGCGATGCGCACCTCGCCCGAGAGGAGTCCGCCGATGCCGGACAGTGCGAGCGCGCCGACTGCCAGCAGCAGGAGGGCCAGGCTCGCTGGCAACCCACCGGAGAAGAAGAAGACGTCGTGCTCGAGCGTCATGTGCCGCGCGAATGCGAGCGAGCGGTGCAGGACGGTCCTCAACCAGGAGCCGCGGTCCTCCACCCGAGGATAGGCATCGTCCCAGAGCAGCGGAAGCGCGAAAGCGGGCCAGATTCGCCATAGCAGCAGCAGCGATGCCAGCAGGGCGGCCGACAGCGCGAGCGCGGCCTCGAGCGAGCCGTAGCGGAGCAACCACCATGCGGGTGTCGCGACGATCAAGGCGACAAGGGCCGTGTACGCCGACGACGCGACGAAGTAGGCGAGGCCGCGGCGCGCGAGGGCATGCAGGTAGGCGCTGTCGTGATCGAATCCCAGCGCGCGACTCACCGCCGTCATCGTGAGCGCATTGGCCGCGAGCAGGAGGACCAGCGAGACCGGATGGTCTACGACCGCGGCGATCGCGAAGATCAGCCAGGCGGGCAATTGCAGGCGCAGCATCGACCGCAGGACATTGAACCCGTTGACCGCGCGCCTGCGCATCCTCTTGATTCCCGCTGCCCGGCATCTGTGCCGCCAGCGAGTATATCGATGCGGCCCGCTGCTGCGGTCAGCTCGTGGCGCGGGAGATGTCGCTGGGGCCGTGCGGATCCGGCGGCAGCTGCAGGTAGTAACCGTGCTGCTCGAGCGCTTCGATCACACGGGCCGCGTCGGCATGGGCGAGGCGCCGCGTCGGCGTCAGCTCCAGCTCGAGGACTTGCCGCATCGGCGCGAGAGCATCGCGGAGCGCTGCCGGCAATGCGTCGAGATCGTCCTGATGCCGAAGGTACACGTAGGTGTCGGCCCTGCGCAGGCTCTTGTGGACGAAACAACGCATGGGTGCCAGCCTCCGATCGTCGTGCGATCGCCTCGTCGCGAGCGAGGCACAAAGAAGAGCGCCTCTCCGTTTCCGGAGAGGCGCTCTGGGTAAAGCCCCTGGCGATGACCTACTCTTGCATGGCTTAAGCCACACTACCATCGGCGCAGCTGCGTTTCACTTCCGAGTTCGAGATGGGATCGGGTGGGACCACAGCGCTAGGGTCGCCAGGGAACTGGTGAGAGTCGCGCACGCTTGCGCGGACTCTGCATTGGGACTTGGGACGTAAATTAAGCGTTTGACTGTCGCCAGACCTCGTCGTCGAGGCAGCGAAGCGTCTTGGAGTTATATGGTCAAGCCGCACGGCTCATTAGTATCAGTTAGCTCGGCATTGCTGCGATACACACCTGACCTATCAACCACGTAGTCTTCATGGGGCCTTTAGGGGACTTGTGTCCCGGGAGATCTCATCTTGAGGCGCGCTTCCCGCTTAGATGCTTTCAGCGGTTATCGCTTCCGATCGTAGCTACCCGGC
>NZ_DATDMY010000181.1:0-12145 GCF_036518555.1 Dokdonella sp.
GGCGCTGCCCAGAACCAGATCACGAACGCGAGCGGCAACCACAGTGCCGCCTTGAGGCCGAATTCGCGGATCGGTGATAGGGCCGGGATTCGGGTTTCGGGATCGGGAGTTCGGGATGATGTCATGACCGTCTCGTTGCAGCCTCGAAGCGCCTATGCGCCCGTCGTGGGGCCGAGCCGGCCGTGCCCCGGGATCGCGCGATCCGCGGTTCAGCCGACCCAGACGCGCGCGTTGCGGAACATGCGCATCCACGGCGAATCCTCGCCCCACTCGCGCGGACGCCACGACAGCTGCACGCTGCGCACGACGCGCTCCGGATGCGGCATGAGGATCGTCACGCGGCCGTCGGCGGCCGTGAACCCGGTGTGCCCGCCCGCTGACCCGTTCGAATTCAGCGGAAAGCGTTCGGTCGCCTTGCCGTGGTTGTCGACGAAACGCAACGCCGCGTTCGCACGACCGAAGTCGGCGGGATCGTCGTAACGCGCAAGGCCTTCGCCGTGCGCGACCGCGATCGGAATGCGCGAGCCGGCCATCCCGGCGAAGAACAGCGATGGAGAATCGAGCACTTCGAGCGTGACGAGGCGCGCTTCGTACTGCTCGCTCGCGTTGCGCACGAACCGCGGCCAGTGCGTCGCGCCGGGAATGATCGCCTTCAGGTTGGCGAGCATCTGGCAGCCGTTGCAGACCCCGAGCGCGAACTTCGACGGGTCGGCGAAGAATGCGGCGAACGCGTCGCGCAGGCGTGGATGATAAAGGATCGACGCCGCCCAACCGCGGCCGGCGCCGAGGACGTCGCCGAAGCTGAAACCGCCGCAGGCCGCGAATCCGCGGAAATCGGCGAGCGCGCGCCGCCCGCTCGCGAGATCGCTCATGTGCACGTCGACCGCATCGAAACCCGCGCGCGTGAACGCCGCGGCCATCTCGACCTGACCGTTGACGCCCTGCTCGCGCAGGATCGCGACGCGCGGGCGCTCGCCGCGGGCGATGTACGGCGCCGCGATGTCGTCGGCCGGATCGAACGCGAGCTTCGGCGTGATGCCGGGATCGCAGTCGTCCGCGCGCCACTCGAACTCGGCGTCCGCGCTCGCCGGGTTGTCGCGCAACCGCTGCATCGCATGGCTCGTCTCCGACCACGCGCGCATGAGTTCGCGCCATTCGAACTTGGCGAGCGTCTCGCCGTCGAGCTGGAGGCGCACGCGCGGCTTCGCGTGCGGCGCGCCGACGCGGTGCGCGAGCGCGTCCACACCGTGCGCGGCGAGGACCGCACGGAACGCATCGCGATCCGCGCGGCGGATCTGCACGAGCGCGCCGAGTTCCTCGCTGAACAGCGCGGCGAGGACGCTGTCGCCCCAGCCGTCGAGCTGCAGGTCGAGGCCGCAGCGCCCGGCGAACGCCATCTCGAGCAGCGCGACGATCGCCCCGCCGTCGCTTCGGTCATGGTAGGCGAGCAGCAGGCCGTCGTGGTTCGCCTGCTGGACCGCAGCGAAGAACGCCTTGAAACGCCGAGCATCATCGAGGTCCGGCGGCGCGCCGCCGCCGCGGTTGAACGCCTGCAGCAGGCTGCTGCCGCCGAGGCGGTTGAGACCAGCGCCGAGGTCGATCAACCAGAGTTCCGTTTCGCCGGCATCGAGGCGCAACTGCGGCGTGAGCGCCTGGCGCACGTCGCGCGTGCGCGCGAACGCACTGACGATCAGCGATACCGGCGACACGGTGCGCTGTTCGCCGGCGGCGTCCTGCCAGCGCGTCTGCATCGACAGCGAATCCTTGCCGACCGGGATCGACACGCCGAGCGCAGGGCACAATTCTTCCCCGACCGCGCGCACGGCATCGTAAAGCGCCGCGTCCTCGCCGTCGTGGCCGACCGCAGCCATCCAGTTCGCCGACAGGCGCACTTCGTCGAGGCGTACGTCGGCCGCAGCGATGTTGGTCAACGCCTCGCCGACCGCCATGCGCGCGCTCGCGGCCGCATCGAGCAGCGCGAGCGGCGTGCGCTCGCCCATCGCCATCGCTTCGCCGGCGTAACCGTCGAAGTCGGCCAGCGTGACCGCGCAATCGGCGACCGGTACCTGCCACGGTCCGACCATCGGGTCGCGCGAGCAAAGCCCGCCGACGGTGCGATCGCCGATCGTGACGAGGAACGACTTGCTGCCGACGGCCGGCAGGCGCAGCACGCGCGCGACCGCGTCGGCCAGCCCGATGGCTTCGACGTCGGGGACCACGTCGATGCGCGGCACGCGGCGACGCGCATCGCGCTGCATGCGTGGCGGCTTGCCGAACAACACGTCGAGCGGCAGGTCGATCGGCTCGCCGCCGAGCAGGCGGTCGGTGACGCGCAGCCGACGCTCCGCGGTCGCGTGGCCGACGACCGCGAACGGGCAGCGTTCGCGCGCGCATATCGCCTCGAACTCCGCGAGATCGTCCGGGCGCACGCCGAGCACGTAGCGCTCCTGCGATTCATTGCACCAGATCTGCATCGGCGACAGCTGCGGGTCGTCACTCGGGATGTCGCGCAGCTCGATGCGGCCGCCGACGGATGAATCGTTGAGGATTTCCGGGATCGCGTTCGACAGCCCGCCGGCACCGACGTCGTGGATCGACACGATCGGGTTGGCGTCGCCGCGCGCCCAGCAGGCGTCGATGACTTCCTGGCAGCGGCGCTGCATTTCCGGGTTGTCGCGCTGGACGGAGGCGAAGTCGAGCTGCTCCGAACTCGAACCGGCGGCGACCGACGATGCGGCGCCACCACCGAGGCCGATCAGCATCGCCGGCCCGCCGAGCACGATCACCGCATCGCCGCCCTGCAGCGTGCGCTTCTCCACGTGCGGCGCACGCACGTTGGCGAGGCCGCCCGCGATCATGATCGGCTTGTCGTAACCCCGCCGCAGGCCCGGCGCGCCGCCGTCCTGTTCGAACGCGCGGAAGTAGCCGCCGAGGCAAGGTCTGCCGAATTCGTTGTTGAATGCGGCGCCTCCGAGCGGGCCGTCGCGCATGATTTCGAAGGCACTGGCGAAGCGCGGCGGCAGCGGCCTCTCGCGCTCCCACGGCCGCGCAAGGCCCGGGATGCGCAGGTCCGACACGCTGAAGCCGACCAGGCCCGCCTTCGGCTTGCCGCCGCGGCCGGTCGCGCCCTCGTCGCGGATCTCGCCGCCCGAACCGGTCGACGCGCCCGGGTACGGCGAGATCGCGGTGGGATGGTTGTGCGTCTCCACCTTGATCGCGTACGGCACGTCTTCGGCGTGCGCGCGGAAGACCCCGTCGGCGGGGTCGGCGAAGAAGCGACGCGCCGGAGTGCCTTCGATCACGGCCGCGTTGTCGTGGTAGGCCGAAAGCGTGTGCGCCGGCGACTTCTGGTGCGTGTTCTTGATCATCGCGAACAGCGATTTCGCCTGCGCGAGGCCATCGACGCTGAACGACGCGTTGAACACCTTGTGGCGACAGTGCTCGGAGTTCGCCTGCGCGAACATCATGAGTTCCGCATCGGACGGATCGCGACCGAGGCCTGCGAAGCATTCGGCGAGATAGTCGATCTCGTCGTTCGCGAGGGCGAGGCCGAGGCGCGCGTTGGCCGCGTCGAGCGCCGCTCGCGGGTCGGCACCGAGCGGGACGCGCGCAAGCGGCTGGGCGGCGCCCGCGTCGAAAACGCGTGCCGCCACGTCGAGCGAGTCGACGACCGACTGCGTCATCGGGTCATGCAGCGTGCGCGCGAGCCGGCCCCAGCGCTCGTCTCCACGCGTGGGAGCGCCCTCGAGTTCGAAGGCGATGCCGCGCTCGATGCGCCGGACCGGGAAGCCGCATTCGACGAGGATGTCGGTCGCCTTGCTCGACCACGGCGAACGGGTACCCAGGCGCGGCACGACCCAGAGCGAGGCCGCGCGTGCGGGCGACGTAGCCGCCTCGATGACTTCGCACAGGTGCGGCAGGTCGAGTGCGCCCGCATCCGCGGCGATGAAGTAGACATACCTTGCCGCGTCGACGCGGGTGCCGGGCACCTCGCGGGCAAGCTCGGCATTGAGGCGGTCGATGCGGAACGGGGAAAGCGCGGGCAGGCCGTCGAGGGCGATCATGGCGCAGGCGGCGATGGGGAGCCGCTTATTGTATCCGATGGCATTCGCTTCGCCTGCGTCCGATTCCGCCGCATCGGCGTACGTGGCGACGTCGATTGCGCACGGCCGCCGACGACGAGCCCGCCCGGGACCCGCCTCGTCGGCCGCGCTGGAACCGCGCTCAGTTGCCCGCGAGCGACGGCGCCGCGAGGGACTGCAGGCGGGCGAGCATCTCGTCCGGCGGCAGGTAGCCACCGATGTGGGTGCCGTCCGGCGCGTAAATGGCGGGCGTCGCGTTCACGCCGACCTGCGTGCCGAGCGTGTATTGCTCCGCGACCGGGTTGTCACACTTGAGCGGAGCCGGGTTCGCCCCGCTCTTCGCCGCGGTGAACGCACTCTTGCGGTCCTTCGCGCACCACACCGATACGGCCTTGTCGAACGACGGCGTGTTGAGCCCGCTGCGCGGGAAGAACAGGTAGTCGAGCTCGATGCCGCGCTGGTTGTACTCGGCCACCTGCGAGTGCAGCTTGCGGCAGTAGCCGCAGTCGATGTCGGTGAATACCGTGACCTTGTATTTCGGCTTGCCCGACGGCGCGAACACGATCCGCTTGTCGGCCGGCACCGCATCGACCTTGCGCTTGGTGTCGACCGCGAGGCGCGCGGCGGTAAGGTCGCGCTTGCCCTTGGTGTCGTAGAGGGTGCCCTGCATCAGGTACTTGCCGTCGTCGCTGACGTACACCATCTGGCCGCCGACGATGACCTGCCGGAACCCGGGCAGCGGCGCCTGTTCGATCACGTCGATCTTCGTCTGCGGCACGAGTTCGGCGAACGCCTTGCGCGCGGCGGCATCGGCCGGCGATTCGGCCGCGCGTGCGGCGACGGCATGGCATGCAGCGACAGCGAGTGCAGCGGCGGCGATGTGGCGATGGGTCATCGTGCAATCCTCAGTTCTTCGCAGCGCTGGCTTGCGCGAGGCGATCGAGTTCGGCGGCGAGCCGATCGGGCGACATCGCGATCTGGCTCGGAATCATCGAGCCGTCGGCGGCGAGCATCGTCGGCGTGCCGCCGATGCCGAGCGCCTGGGCGAGATCGGTGAGCTCCGCAACCGGATTAGGGCACGTCGCCTTGCCGGGGTCCTGGCCTGCCATCGCGCGCGTGAACGCGCTCGGACGATCCTTCGAGCACCACACCGCCTCGGCCTTCTTGTCGGCGCCCGGATGGATCGAGAGTGGGTAGAACAGGTAGTCGACCGTGATGCCTTTCGCGTTGTATTGGGCGATCTGCTCGTGGAATCGGCGGCAGAACGGGCAATCGACGTCGGTGAACACGGTAACCGTGTGCTTCGACGCCAGCGGCGCCTGCGGTGCGAACACGATGCGCTTGTCCGGCCCGATCCGGTCGAGGGCGGCCTTGCGCACCTTGCCGCGCGAGATTTGCGTGAGATCGCGCTTGGCGGAGACATCGAACGCACTGCCGTTCAGCAGGTAGCGACCGTCCTTGCTCACGTAGACGAATTCTCCGCCCGCGATCGCTTCGTAGAAGCCGGGCACGACCGATTCCTGCGCCGCCTCGATCTTCACGTTCGGAGCGATGCCGGCGAGCGCCGCGCGCACGGTGTCTTCGGCCGGGGTCGCGGCCAGTGCCTGGGCGGCCAGCAGCAGGCCGGATGCAAGTAGCGGAAAACGCATGAATACCTCGCGCGAGAGTACGGGTGGTTGCGGGGACCGGCTTCGACGGACGAAGCTTGCATCGCCCCCGTACCCGCACGTCGACCACGGCAGGGCGGCCAGGGTTCCCGGACCAAAGCGGAATTGTCGCATGCGGCCGTTGCGGCGAACAGTGCAGCGGGTCGCGCCTGCGCGTTCAGCCTCGTGGATGGTGGCGCGCGTGCAGGCGCTTGAGCCCTTCCTTGGCGACCAGCGTGTAGATCTGCGTGGTCGACAGCGAGCGGTGCCCGAGCATGAGCTGCAAGGCACGCAGGTCCGCGCCGTGATTGAGCAGGTGGGTGGCGAACGAATGGCGCAGCACGTGCGGCGAGACGCGTGCCGGCGCGATGCCGGCCGCGAGGGCATGCTTCTTGACCAGGGTCCAGAACATCTGTCGCGTCATCGCGGCGCGCCGGTTGCTGACGAACAGTGCATCGCTGCGCGCACCCTTCAGCAGGGCCGGTCGCGCTTCGCCCACGTAGCGCTGCAGCCAGTGGGCCGCCTCGTCGCCGAGCGGCACGAGGCGCTCCTTGCCGCCCTTGCCGAGCACGCGCAGTACGCCCTGGCGCAGGTTCACCTGTGCGGCGGTGATGCCGACGAGTTCGCTCACGCGCAGCCCGGTCGCATACATGAGTTCGATCATCGCGCGGTCGCGTACGCCGAGCGCCCCTCCTCCCGGTGCATGCAGCAGGTTCTCGATATCCGCCTCGGACAGCGCCTTGGGCAGGCTGCGCGGCAGTTTCGGCGCGTCGACGAGTACGGTCGGATCCGCCGCCAGGCGACCCTCGCGCACGAGCAGGCGATGGAAGTGGCGCAGCGCGGAGAGGAGTCGCGCGTTCGAGCGCGCCGTATAGCCTTTTCCGGAACTACCGCCGGAGCGTGAACGCTCGCCGAGGTAGCGCTGCAGGTGCTCGCGGTCGGCGCCGGCGAGGTCGAGCCCGCGCGCGTCGAGCCAGCGCGAATAGCCTTCGAGGTCGCGGCGGTAGCTCGCGAGCGTGTTGGCCGCGAGGCCGAGCTCGGACCACGCGCGCTCCAGGAAGTGGTCGATGAGCGCAGCATCGGCGGCACCGATATCCGGCGCGCGCGCGCGACCGCGGCGGCGTTCCGGGGCTTGCGGCACGGGCGGCGCGCGGCGCGGATTCGGTGCGGGGATCATGCGCGGCGTTCATTCCTTCATGGCTTGCGCCCGCGAGCCTAAACCGCGACGCTAGCGGCCGTCACTGCCCTCGTCGATGATGCCTCCCGCCACGCCCGCCCCCTTGTGGCTGCGCCTCGCCGCCGCCGTTTACGACCTGTTTCCGCTCATCGGTCTGTGGATGCTCACGGTCGGCCTCGCGATGCTCGCAGTCCACGGCGGCGTCGACGTCGCGCATCCGTCGCCGCTGTACCGCAGCGGCCTGCGCGCAGCCCTGCTCGCGGTGACGGCGGCCTACTTCGTGCTGTCGTGGGTCCGCGGCGGCCAGACGATCGGCATGCGTGCGTGGAGGTTGCGCGTCGTGTCGGCCGATGGTGCGCCGCTGACATGGCGGCGCGCGCTGGCGCGCTTCCTACTCGCCCTGTGTTCGCTGGCTGCGCTCGGGCTGGGTTACATGTGGTGCGCGATCGACGCCCGGCGGCGCGGCTGGCACGACATCGCCTGCCGCAGCACGGTCGTTCGACTCGGTTCCTGAGGCGGGGACGCTACGCGGCGAGCGCGCGCGCGACCATGCCTTCGATCGCGTCCAGATCGGGAATGATCGCGCGGTCGTCGCGCACGAGCACTTCAGCACGCACGCCCGGCGCGTGCGGATGTTCGTCGCTGGTCGGAATCAGCAGTTCCTGCGTGATCGTCGTCAGTCGCGGGAAGCCCTGGGCGAGCAACGCGAGGAACGGCATGCTGGCGCTGCCACCGAGCGCCTTGAGCACGGCTACGCGCGCGTTGGTCCGGCTCTCGTCGGCGAGCTGGCCCGTCAACATCGGGAAAGAAAACAGCGGCAGGCGCCAGCCGCGCCACGGCAGGCGTCCGAGCAGCCATGCCGGCGCGTTCGGAATGGACTCCGGCCGGGTGTAGCTGATCACTTCGGCCACCGTCGCGTTCGGCAGCAACACGCGGCCTTCGGTGATCGGCACCATGACGCCCCGGATTTCACGCGGTAGTTCAGCCATCTCTCGTCCCCTTGCCCGCTCGCCGACCGTGCAGCGAACGCGCGATTGCGCGGCCGCCGCGAAGCCGCGCGGCGCGTGCGGTCATGTCTTCTCGGCCAACAGTTTCTCGGCCAGTTCCTTCGGTGTTCCAAAGAAGCTCACCACGCCCGTCTCGCTGACGCCTTCCACCATCGTGCTGACGACGCAGCTCTCCGGCGACTGTGCGTAGATCGTGCCTCCGCGCCCCGCGAGGTGCACGCATCCGGAAACCGCATCGTCGGACATGCCGGAGAAGATGATCGCGCCCGCCGCCGGGCCGTAACGATTGGCGACGTCCTCGAGCACCCGGTCGATCGAAGGCTTGTACGCCGGCTCGCCCGTCGCCTTCTCGAGCACGACCACGCCCATCGCGTCCACCTGCAGGCGATGCGAGTTGGGCACGATCACGATGTCGCCGTGGGCGACGCGCTCGCCGTGGGTCGGCGTTCGCACGGTGAGCGGCGTCACGCGCGCGAGCTGCTTCGCCATCATGTCGACGAACTCGTCGCCGAGATGCTGGGCGAGGAGGAACAGCGCCGGGTAATCGCGTGGAATCTCGGCGAGGAACTCGCGCACCGATTCCGGCCCGCCGACGGAGGCGCCGAGCACCCAGACACGCTGGATCTTCGCCTTGACCTGGTCCGGATCGAGCCAGTTCTCGTGTTCCGGCCGCTCGATCGCGGACGGCTGCACCGCTTCCTCGATCGGAATGAGCTCGAGCGAAAGGTCCGAAAGCGAGGGGATCGGCGGCTGCGTCGCTTCGTCGCCACCCTCGGGGGTGAGGTACTCGGCCGCGGTGATCTTCTCGATCCCGAAGTTGGCGCGGCCGGTCGGGACGGGCTCAGGCGCGGCGCCGTCGTCGATGTCCTCGAGCGACCACATCATCGCGGCGGCGGCTATCGGCTTGGCTTGGTCGGCTGCCGCCGACGGCGCCGCTCGCGCTTCGGCTTCGCCAAGGTCGAAGTCGAGCCCGAAATCCGCCGGCGGCGGTTCGTCGATCGCCGGCGCCGGTGCTTCGCTCGGCCGGATGCCGCTTGCGGCAGGGATGTCTTCGGGCGGCATCTCGACCACGAATTCGTCGAGAAGCGATTCCTCGAGCGGCTCGGGCGCGCTGACGTCGAAGTCGGCGAGCAGGTCGTCGATGCCGGAAAGCTCGATGTTCTCTTCCACAGGCGCGTCGAAGTCGATCGACGGCAGCGCCTTCTCTGCGATCGCCGGCGTCGGCACGTCGTCCGCACGCAGCAGATCGATGAACTCGGCGGGATCGAACGACGGGGGCGCGGGTTCGGGCACCCGCTCGGTTGCGACCGGCTCGACCGGGGCAATCGCCTCGATGGCCGGAGCCTCCGGAACCGACGTCGCCGGGGGCCCCGCATGCGTCGCAGCGGGTGCTTCGTCGCGCGCGCGCAACGGCACCGGCTCCGCGCCCGCGGGACGCGGCGGATCGAGATCACCTTCGCCGAGCACCTTGGCGGCGAGATGGCGCATCCAGCGCGCCTGGTCCCAGCCCGACAGCTCGCTCGACACGCCGCTGTCGTTGAACACGACCGTGTAGCGCGCGTCGTCGAGCAACGCATAGACGTCGTCGAGGTCGGCGCTGTCCTCGTCCTCGAGGTTCACGATCACGACGGTCGCCTGGGACCGCGCGAGCGCCTCTCGATCGAGCGCCGCGGCGGCCGCCTCGTAGACGATCGGGGCGCCGAGTGCGGTGAGCGTCTCGCGCAGGTGGTCGGTCCGTGCGCTCGACTCGTACAGCAGCGCGACGGCTACGGCGGATGAACTAGACACGTTCGCGCCTCAATACTTCCTGGACCTGGCGCAGCAGGTCGTCTTCCTGGTAGGGCTTGCCGAGATAGCGCTCGACGCCGATTTCGAGTGCGCGCTGGCGGTGCTTCTCGCCCGTGCGCGAGGTGATCATGATGATCGGCACCTTGCGCAGGCGCGAGTCGTTGCGCATGTAGGTCGCGAGTTCGTAACCGTCCATGCGCGGCATCTCGATGTCGAGCAGCATGATGTCCGGCACCGTTTCCTGCAGCTTCTCGAGCGCGTCGAGGCCGTCCTTCGCGGTGAGGACCTCGTAATCCGCGCGTTCGAGCACGCGCGTGGTGACCTTGCGCATCGTGATCGAATCGTCGACGACCATGACCAGCGGCTTCGTGCGCACGTCGACCGCCAGCTCGGGCTCCGGCGTCATGAACGCCGGCGCCTCGATCGCGCCGGCGTCGATGCGCGCACGCAGGGCGGCGAGCCGGCGAACGAGCGGTGCGAGGTCGAGGATCATCACGACGGAGCCGTCGCCCATGATCGTGGCGCCGAAGATTCCGGGCACCGAACTCACCTGCGGGCCGACCGACTTGACGACGATTTCGCGCGAACCGACCACGCCGTCGATGCGCACGGCGGCGCGCTGGTCGCCGGTACGGGTCATCAGCAGCGGGATCTGCATCTCCTCGCTCGCGATGCGCGGCCGCGGCAGGCCGAGCAGTTGCGAGAGCTCGTAGATGTTGAACTCCTCGCCGGCGTAGTTGTGCTTCGGGTTGCCTTCGGCGATGCGACGCTCGAGGTCGTCGTGCGCGATGCGCGCGACGCCCTGCACCGACGACATCGGGATCGCGTAGCTGCTCTCGCCGAGCTTGACGAGGATCGCCTGCGTCACCGCGAGGGTGAACGGCAGGCGGATCGTGAACTGCGTGCCCTGGCCGACCTTCGAGTCGATCGTGAGCGAGCCGCCGAGCTGCTTGATCTCGTTGTTGACGACGTCCATGCCGACGCCGCGACCGGCGAGCTGGGTCACCTGCTCGGCGGTCGAAAAGCCGGTTTCGAGGATGAAGCCGTACAAATCGCGGTCGGAAAGCTGCACGTCGGGCTTGAGCAAGCCGCGCTCGATCGCCTTCCGCCGGATCGCGTCGCGATCCATGCCGCGACCGTCGTCGGTGATGCGCAGCACGACTTCGGTCGCCTCGCGGCTGACCGCGATGTTGACCGTGCCTTCCGCGGGCTTTCCGGCCGCGGTGCGCTCGTCCGGCTTCTCGATGCCGTGCGCGAGGGCGTTGCGCAGCATGTGCTCGAACGGAGCCTTCATGCGTTCGAGCAGGTTGCGATCCATTTCGCCGTGCGCGCCGTCGACCTTGAGCTGGGCGCGCTTGCCCACTTCCTGCGCGGCCTGGCGCAGCGTGCGCCGCAAGTTCGGCACGAGTGAATCGAACGGCACCATGCGCGTGCGCATGAGGCCTTCCTGCAGCTCCGAACTCACGCGCGACTGTTGCAGCAGCAGCGTCTCGGACTGGCGCGTCTGCTCGTCGAGGATGCCCTGGATCGATACCAGGTCGGACACCGACTCGCCGAGAGCGCGCGACAACTGCTGCAGCTGCGAGAAGCGGTCGAGCTCGAGCGGGTCGAACGTGCTCGAAGAGTCGTGCTGTTCGCGCTGGTAGCGCGCGATGATCTGGGCTTCGGTTTCGATTTCGAGCTTGCGCAGCTGTTCGCGCAGTCGGCTGACGGTCTGCTCGAATTCGACCAGGTTGAAGCGGAAGTTGGAGATCTGCTGCTCGAGGCGCGATCGGTAGATCGACACTTCGCCGGCGAAATTCACCAGCGAGTCGAGCAGCTCCGAACGCACGCGGATCATTTCCTGCGGCGCGCGCTCGACGTCCTCCTGGTCCATCGCGGTCAGGTGGCGCGGGACCGGCTTCGGCGCCTGAGCCGCGGTCGCCTCGGCCGACGCCGGCGCGGCCGCTTCGGCCGCATGCACGGCGTGGACGACGGCCGGCGTGTCTGCGCCACCGAGGCCCTCGCCGGCGACGAGCGCCTCGAAGCGCGCGATCGCATTGATGGGCATCGCGATCGACTTGCGCTGTGCGACGCGCTGCACGAGCACGTGCAGGCGGTCGAAACCGCGTTCGAGCGACTCCACCGCGGTGCGATCGACGACGAGGCGGCCGTCGCTCACCGCGTCGACGAGCGACTCCATCGCATGGCTGAGATCGCCGATCGGGGCGAGACCCGCCATGCGGGCGCCGCCCTTGAGGGTATGCAGGTCGCGCTGGAGCGCGACGATGGGGGCGCGGTCGTGAGGCGATTCACGCAGGCTTGCGACGACCGAGTCGGCATGATCGAGGATGTCTTCGCTCTCGGTAACGAAGATGTCGAGCAGGTCGTCGTCCGCATCGGCGGCTTCGAGCGTGCCTTCCGGCTGCGGATCGTCGGCCAGCGGCGGTGCCTCGCGTCCGCCGA
>NZ_DATDMY010000182.1:0-6540 GCF_036518555.1 Dokdonella sp.
AGGCCGCGCAGGCGCGGCAGCAGTTCGCGCATGCGCTGCAGCGCGAGCGCATTGGCGGGTTGCCAGAGCGCCTCGTCGGCGCCGAGCACGTCGGCAGCCGCATCGTTCGCCTGCAGGTGCAGCTGCAGCAGCAGGGCCGCGGCCTCGAGCCGTGCGTCTGCCGCGCCGCCGCGACCGATGCCGTCCATGACCGCCTCGGCGCGGCGCAGTGCGCCGGCCGCGTCGCCGATCGCGAGCGAGACCTGCGCCTCGTCGAGGCGCACGTCGACGACGGCATCGTCGACGCTGCCCGCATCGCCCTCGGCGTCGAGCCCGGCAAGCACGCCGCGCGCCTCGGGGAAGGCACCGCTCTCGGCGAGCATCGCCGCGTACGCGACCATGCCGAAACGATGCAGCGCGGGGTAGTCGAGGCCGCGCAGGCGCGGCAGCAGTTCGCGCATGCGCTGCAGCGCGAGCGCATGCTGCAGCAGGGCTTCGTGCGCCTGCGCGATGTTGAGCCGCGAGCCGAGTTCGGTCTCGTTGGCCCCGAACGCGGCGGCCATCGCCGCCGCCTGCTCGTACGACAGCAACGCGTCGGCGACGCGCCCGCGCCGCGTCGCGATGTAGCCGAGCCCGTCGGTGATCCGCGCGAGCGCGAGGCGGTCGCCACTCGACTCGAGCTCGACGCGCGCATGCAGGTAGCTTTGCTCGGCGTCGTCGAGATCGTTGCGCACGACCTGTGCGATGCCGAGGCCGCGCCACGCGAGCCCGGCCGCGCGCCGGTCGCCTGTGGCACCGAGCAGTGCGAGGCTGCGCCGGAAGTGCGCCTCGGCGACCGCGTAGCGACCGCGCGCGAGTTCGCAATCGCCGAGGGCGCTCCATGCGGGGCCGAGCCAACGCATCGCCGGCGCGGTGTTCGAGCGCTCGATCAGCGACTGCAGGGCGCGCGCGGCCTCATCGGCGCGCCCGAGCTGGATCAACGCTTCGCTGCGCTGGAGGATCGCCGCGGGCGCGGCGGTCGCGTCCGGCGACGCCGCATCGTAGAGCGCGAGCGCACGGCCGTTCTGCCCTTCGAGGATCGCCGCGCGCATCCGCGCGCGCAGCGCGACGACGTCGACAGGCAGTGGCTCGGCGTCCTCGCGGTCGGCGCCGTCGGCGAGCAGCTGGCGCACCTCGCGCGCGAGCACCCCTCCCGCGCTGACCGCGTCGGCGGAGCGACCGCCGACCATCTGCGACGCGCCATCGGCGCCGAACACCGTCGCCGTGACGGACCAGGCATCGCCGCTGCGCGCTGCTTCGGACGCGACGACGATCGTCGCGCCGGTTTCCGCGCGCAGGCGCGCGAGATCGTCCGCGCCGGACCGCGATATCGCCGCCAGCGCGGTCTCGTCGGGCACCACGGCATGGCCGGGAAGGTCGCGCAGCGCCTGCGCAAGGAGCGACATCATGCCGAGGCGCATCCAGCCGTCGTCGGCCAAGTCGCCCTGCACGCGCGTGGGCACGACGAGAACGAGGCCCGGTACCGGCTTCGCCACGCCGCCCGCATCGACGGCGCCCGCTACGGCTTGCGGCGGAAGGGGCCCGGCGCGATGGACGAGCAGCGCCGCGCCGAGCGCGAGCAGCAGCGCCGCGCCGATGACGACACCGCGTCGGCGCACGGGAACGGCGATCGACGACAGCGCGCGCGCGCGGGCGCGGCCCGTCGTGTCGTCGTCCGCAGATCGCGCGGACGGTGCATCGAGCATCCGCGTCGCGGCCACCCACTGGTAGCCGAAGCGCGTCACGGTGCGGATGTGATGTTGCGCATGGCCGTCGTCGCCGAGCGCGCGACGCGCCTTCAGCACGGCCTGCGCGAGCAGCGCGTCGCCGGCCTCGCTGCGGCCCCAGACCGCCGAGATCAGTTCGTCGCGCCCGACCGCGCGATCGCGATGCCCGACGAGGTAGGCGATGAGGTCGAACACGCGCACGCCGACGACGACGTCGGCGCCGTCGCGGATCAGGCGACGGGACTCGGGAACCAGCTCGTAATCGTCGAAACGGAACGAAGGCATGTCGGCTCGCGCGCGCGACGACGAACGCCGCGGTGCGGCGGACCTCCGCGTACGCGCAGGCGGCGATCGACCACTAGGATGCCAGAAGCACGACGGCGGGTCGTCGCGAACGGGCTCGTCGAGGCGGCCGCACACGGTTACACTCGCGGGCCTTGCGGGCCTGTAGCACAGCGGTTAGTGCAGGGGACTCATAATCCCTTGGTCCTCGGTTCGAATCCGAGCGGGCCCACCATCCTCCCGCCGCACGGCACCCCCGATCGGCGAACCGCGAGGCATCGCAGCTCCTCCGTCCGGCGAATCGCATGATCCCGCGAGCGCGACCAGCCCCCGGGCGTGAGCCGATGCGAGCCCGCACCCTGCAGGCGCGCGAGGATCGACCGCGTCAGAGCTTGAGCGAATGGATCACTTGGCTCGCGTCGAGCGGATCGGCGCGACGCGTGAAGCCGAGGTAGGCGGCGAGGTCGCGCATCTCCACGTTGTCGGCCGCATCGAGCGAGACCATCTCGTGGATGCCGCGCTCGCGCGCGACCGCGATGAGATGGCGCATGAGCAGCGTGCCGAGTCCCTTGTGCTGCCACTCGTCGGCGACGGCGACCGCGCACTCGCACGACTTGCGGTCGGCGCCGAGGCTGAAGCGGCTCACGCCGATCACGTGCTTCTCGCCTTCGCGCGCGATCAGCGCGGCGAAGGCGATCTCGCGCCGGAAGTCGAGCTGGGTGAGCTGGCGCACGAGCGTATCGCTCGGCGAACCGATCAGGCCGAGGAAACGCAGCCGCCTGGAACGCGCCGACAGGTGTTCGATGAACTCGCGCTCGAGCGCGGCGTCCTCCGCGTGCAGCGGGCGGATCAGCACGCGCGTGCCGTCGAGCAGTTCGTCGTGCCAATGGAACTGTTCCTCGCCGGCGTGCACGGTCGTGGGTGAAGCGTTCGTTCCGGTTCGCGGTTGCATGACCCGACTCCTCATGGAAGACGCGCCGATCCTGCGCCGCGCGCATGCGCGTGCATTGATCTGGATCACCTCGATCGTCGAACGCGCGGCACGCGGTCGCGGGTGATCCGGATCAAACGGACGCGGCGCGCGCGGCGCTAGCCTTGCCAACGTGCGATGCAGGCGATTGCGGCCGACGCGTTGCCCTACCGCGGAGGACGAACATGCGCGACATCATGGTCCATACCGGCCGCTACGACGCGTGGGGCAGCGGCGCCGAATACGCCGCCGACCTCGCCGCGCGCGTGGATGGCGCGCTCACCGGCGTGTTCGTGCACCCCTCCCCCCTCTACATGATGCCGCCATACGCGTCGGGCGACGTCATCCAGGCGATCTTCGAGACCGCGCGCAGCGTCGAGCAGTCTGCCGACGCCGCGCGCGGCGCGTTCATCGCCTGGGCGACGAAGATCGGCGTGCGGCAGGCGTTCTGGCAGGTCGCCGAAGGGCGCGCGCCGGAGACGCTCGCGCACATCGGCAACTGGCACGACCTGCTCGTGCTCGAGCGCAATCCCGACGCGCCCTGGGGCGCGCCGCCCGACCTCGGCGCGGTCGTGCTCGCCTCGCGCATGCCGTGCGTGGTCGTGCCGCCCCATTGCCGCGAGGCGTCGCTCGGCTGCATCGCGGTCGCATGGAACGGCTCGGCCGAAGCGGTGCGCGCGCTGCATTGCGCGTTGCCGCTGCTGCACCATGCCGCGGCCGTCATCCTGCTCGACGGCGCGCACCGCGCGCCGGAGATCGAGGCGGGATGGCTGCCACCCTTCGACGTGCAGACCTATCTTTCGCGCCACGACATCCGCGCGACCGTGAAGCCGATGCTCTCGCCGGACGATCGCGCGGGTGAAGCGATCCTCGCCGCGGCCGGCGAAGTCGGGGCGAACCTGCTCGTGATGGGCGCCTACGGCCGCTCGCGCTTCAGCGAATGGGCGTTCGGCGGCGTGACGCGCACGGTATTGCACGAAGCGACCTTGCCCGTGCTCATGCGCAACTGACCGGAGCCGGCGATGGAGAACGCGAATGGTGTGCTGCTGCTCGTCGCAACGCTCGTCGCGGTGCCGTCGCTCGTCGCCGGCACGATGTACTGGACGCATCGCCGCGGCATCGGCGTCGTCAAGGGCTGGGGCGGCGCGCTGTTCATCCTGTTGTGCTGGATTGCCGCGCTCGGATTGATCCTCTACCGGACCGCGCACTGACGCCAAATGCGACGTTCGTCGCATCGCGGCCATCGTTGCGGCGGATCGCGCCGCGCGCGACCCAGTTGACGCACGTCAAGGAAGCGCCTGCGGCGCGGCGTAACGTCGGGCGCGACGGCGCACGCCGTTCACCCGGAGAGCCACGCCATGTTCCAGCGCATCCTCGTTCCGACCGACGGCTCCGCCCTGTCGAAGAAGGCCGTACGTGCCGCGATCAAGCTCGCCGCGGGGACCGGCGCGAGCCTCGTGGCGTTCCACGCGATCCCGAAGTTCCGCACGTTCACGTTCGACACGCAGATGCTCGAGGGCAGCGCGGGCGGATACCGCACCGCGTCGATCGCGCATGCGCGCGAGCTGCTCGCCGGGGTCGCCGCGGAGGCGCGCAAGGCGGGCGTCGCCTGCGACACGGTGCATGCATCGAGCGACGAGCCGTACGCGGCGATCATCCGCGAGGCCAAGCGCAAGCACTGCGACCTCATCCTCATGGCGTCGCACGGGCGCAAGGGCCTGCAGAGCCTGCTGCTCGGCAGCGAGACGCAGAAGGTCCTCACCCACGGCACGCTGCCCGTGCTCGTCTATCGGTGAGCGGGGCCGGCCATGTTCGAACACATCCTCATTCCGACCGACGGCTCGAAGCTGTCGGAGAAGGCCGTGCGCAGGGGCATGCGCTTCGCACGCGCGATGAAGGCGCGCGTGACGGTGTTCCATGCGATCCCGAAGTTCCACACCAGCGACGTCATGATGGATCTGCTCGGCACGAGCCGCGGCGATTACGCCAAGGCCGCGCAGGCGTATTCGGACGACCAGCTGCGGTTCGCCGAAAAGGTCGCTCGCGCGCTCGGCGTGCCATGCGACAAGCGTCACACGACGACCGACGATCCGGCCGCGGCGATCATCCAGGCCGCCAGGATGAACGATTGCGACCTCATCCTCATGGCGTCGCACGGCCGCCGCGGCCTCGGCGCGCTCGTGCTCGGCAGCGAGACGCAGAAGGTGCTCACGCACAGCACGATCCCGGTGCTCGTGTACCGCTGACCGCGGGCCGACGTCACGCGCGCGCGTGCCGGCGATGCATGCGCGCGCGGACGAGGAACGCCGGCACGAGCGCCGCGAGCGGCAGGCCCGCCGCGAGCGCAATCATGCCCGGTGGCGGCGCCTCGAAGCGGAAGAACCGTCCGACGGGCGCGAGCCCGAGCGTGGCGACGAGCCCGATCGCGGCGCCGGCGACGACGATCCAGAACGTCCGATTGCGCGTGCGCAACAGTCCGCTGCCGCGATTGAGCGCGATCAGGCCGACGTTGCCGGCGACGAGCGCGACGAACGCGGCCGCGGCGACCGCCGCGTCGGTGCAGCCGATCGCGCGCCCGACGCCGTACACGAGCGCGGAGGCCGCGAACATCAGCGCTCCATCGGCGACGCCGCTCGCGAGCAGGCGCAACCCGAGCACTGGGCGCCGTGGATCGCGTGGCATGCGGCGCATGATGTCGGCCGTCGCGGGCTCGCGCTCGAACACGAGCGCGCAGGCCGGATCGATCACGAGTTCGAGGAACACGATGTGGATCGGCCACAGCACGAGCGGCCCTCCGGTGAGCAGGGGCAGCAGTGCCATGCCCATGATCGGAACGTGCACGGCGAGGATGTAGCGCATCGCGCGCACGATGTTGTCGTGGATCGTGCGCCCGCGGCGGATGCCGCGCACGATCGACGCGAAATCGTCGTCGAGCAGCACGAGTGCGGCCGCTTCCCGCGCGACGTCGGTGCCGCGACGCCCCATCGCGATGCCGACGTCGGCGGCCTTCAGCGCCGGCGCGTCGTTGACCCCGTCGCCGGTCATCGCGACGACCTCGCCGCGTGCGCGCAGCGCCTGGACGAGGCGCAGCTTGTGTTCGGGCTTCACGCGCGCGAACACGCGGCGCTCGGCGCAGGCCGTCGCGACCTGCGCATCGTCGAGCGCGGACAGGTCGGCGCCGCCGAGCGCGCCGTCGCGGACGTCGATGCCGGCCTGCCGCGCGATCGCGGTCGCGGTCTCGGGAAAGTCCCCGGTCAGCATGACCACGTCGATCCCCGCGGCAGTGGCCTCGGCGACGGCCGCGGCCGCGCCGGCGCGCAGGGGATCGGAGAATGCGACGAGGCCGGCTTCGGTGAAGGCGAGATCCTCCTGGCGTTCGGGCAGCGGCAGTGTCGCGCCCGGCGCGAGCGAGCCGACCGCGATCACGCGCAGGCCGTCGCGCGCGAGTGCGGCGACGTCCGCGAGCAGGCGCGCGCGTCGCGCGGGCGCGAGCCGGCACAGCTGCGCGATCGCCTCGGGCGCGCCGCTGCACGCGCCGACGAG
>NZ_DATDMY010000183.1:0-35696 GCF_036518555.1 Dokdonella sp.
GACCCGCCTGCGGTCGCAGCGCCGCCGCACGCGCGAAGGCGTCGCCGGCCGCGGTGCGGTCGCCACGCAGCAACGCGAGCTCGCCCTCGAGCAGCGCGAGGTCGGGATGGCGCGGACGCAGCCGCGCCTGCTCGAGCGCCGCCGCGGCTTCGGCGAGGCGGCCTTGCAGGAACAGGCAGCGCGGATAGTCGACGTTGCCGAACACGTTGTCGGGGTAGAGGCGGAACACGCGCGCGTAGCGACGTTCGGCCTCGGCGGTGAAGCCGAGCAGCTCGAGCGCGCGCGCGATCTGCAGGTCGAGGAAGCGCGGCCGGGCCGGGCCGTCCTGCGCGCGCACGTCGGCGCGCAGCGCGTCGGCGAGGCGCCCTTCGACCGCGTAGAGGTTGGCCGCGGACGCGAGGCTGTCGACGCGCGCGACGGGATCGAGGGCGACCGCGCGCTCGTAGGCGGCGATCGCGGCATCGATCTCGCCGCGGCAATCGTGGGCATAGCCGGTCGCGGCGTGCGCGAGGCCGTTGCGCGGTTGCTGCTCGGCCACGCCCTGCGCGAGCGCGAGCGCGCGTTCGCTCCACTGCGCATCGCGGTTGTACAGGCACACGCGAGCGCCATAGGCGAACGCAAGGCCGAGCCGCGCGTCCACGTCGTCGGGTGCATCGGCGAGCACCTGTTCGTAAAGCCCGACCGCGCGTTCGTTGTCGTCGTCCTGGCCGATGCCGGCGTAGTAGCGCGCGCGTTGCAGGCGTTCGTCCGCCGTGCTCGCGCTGGGCGCGGCGACCGGCGCGTGGTGGAGTCGCCAGCCTGCGTACGCCGCGCCGATCGCGAGCGCCGTGGCCGCGAGCGCGGCGGCCGCGCGCGAAGGCGACCACAGGCCTGGCACCCGCGCGAGGATCGGCAGCGGTGCGACGCACAGCTGGTAGCCGCGACCGCGCACGGAACGCACGTAACGCGGGTTGCGCCCGTCGTCGCCGAGCGACTGGCGCAGCAGCTTCACGCGCTGCGTCACGGTCTCCTCGTTGACCACCGCGGGCGCCCAGACCGCGGCGATGAGCTCGTCGAACGACACCACTCGCGGGCCGCACTCGAGCAGGAACGCGAACAGGTCGAAGCTGAGCCCGCCGACGTCGAGCACGACACCTGCACGCTCGACGCGCCGCCGCGCGAGATCGACCTCGAGGTCGGCGAGACGATAGCGGCCCGCGCCGCGCGCCGGCGGCGCCGGGTTCATCCCTTCAGCACGCCGAGCCGGCGGGCGACGCGCACGAACGCGTCCACGGCGCGATCGATCTGCTCGCGCGTGTGCGCGGCGCTCATCTGCGTGCGGATGCGCGCCTGCCCCTGCGGCACGACAGGATAGAAGAAACCGATCGCGTAGATGCCTTCGTCGAGCAGTTCCTTCGCGAACGCCTGCGCGAGCTTGGCGTCGTACAGCATCACGGGTGCGATCGGATGCGTGCCCGGCTTGATGTCGAATCCCGCCTCGGTCATGCGTCGGCGGAAATACAGCGCGTTGTCGTTGACGCGATCGCGCAACTCGGTGCTCGAGGACAGCATCTCGAACACCTTGATCGACGCCGCCACGAGCGGCGGCGGCAGGGTGTTCGAGAACAGGTACGGCCGCGAGCGCTGGCGCAGCAGGTCGATGATTTCCTTGCGACCGGTCGTGAAGCCGCCGGAGCCGCCGCCGAGCGCCTTGCCGAGGGTCGAGGTGAACACGTCGACCTCGCCCAACACGCCGTGCAGCTCCGCCGAGCCGCGGCCGGTCGGGCCGACGAAACCGGTCGCGTGGGAGTCGTCGACCATGAGCAGCGCGTTGTACTTGTTCTTCAGCGCGACGATCTCGTCCAGCTTGGCGATGTAGCCGTCCATCGAGAACACGCCGTCGGTCGCGATCAGGCGCGTGCGCTTGTGCTGCGTTTCGGCGAGGTGCTTCTCGAGCTCCGCCATGTCGCCGTTCGCGTAGCGTCGACGCTCGGCCTTGCACAGGCGGATACCGTCGATGATCGAGGCGTGGTTGAGCGCGTCGGAGATGACCGCGTCCTCGTCGGACAGGATCGTCTCGAACAGGCCGCCGTTGGCGTCGAAGCAGCTCGTGTAGAGGATCGTGTCGTCGGTGCCGAAGAAGCGCGAGATGGTCGCCTCGAGCTGCTTGTGCAGGTCCTGCGTGCCGCAGATGAAGCGCACCGAAGCGAGGCCGAAGCCGTGCGTGTCGAGCGCGTGCTTGGCCGCCGCGATGATGTCCGGATGGTCGGCGAGGCCGAGGTAGTTGTTGGCGCAGAAATTCAGCACCTCGCGACCGTCGTCGGTGCGGATCGCGGCCGCCTGCGGCGTGGTGATGATGCGCTCGGTCTTGTACAGGCCCTGTTCGCGGATCGATTCGAGCTCGGCGACGAAGCGGGCGCGTGCGGCGGAGTCCATGGAGACGGCGGTTCCGGGGCGGGAAGGGACGCCTATGGTAACGCAGCGCCTGCGTGCGACGCGGTGGCCCGCGAGGCCGCGCCGCAGCGTGGAAACGAGTGCGCGTCGCGGTTGCCGCGCGTGCGGCGCCGGTCTACGCTGCGCCGGCGGCAGCGGGGTCGCCGCGCATCGATCCATATCCGGGAGGGGATACAGATGGTCATCAAGCGTATCGGCGTACTCAAGGCGGGCGTGATCCAGGCCTGCGTCATGGCCTTGTTCGGCCTCGTCATCGGGCTGTTCTTCCTGCTGTTCGGCACGATGCTCGCGGGCCTCGCCGGCGGCGGTTCCGACGGCGGCGCGGCGCTCGGCGCAATGGGCATGCTCGGCGGCATCGGCATGGTGATCTTCCTGCCGATCATGTACGGCGTCATGGGTTTCCTCGCCGGCGTGATCGGCGCCGCGGTCTACAACCTCGTCGCGGGCATCGTCGGCGGCCTCGAGATCGACGTCGAGTAGCGAGGCGCAGGCGCGGATGGCGGTGCGTTTCGCCGCCATCCTGCGCGCCGCCACGACACCCGGCGTCGACGCAACGCAACACCCGCTACGGCACGCGCGCCGGCAGCGTGCGTCATTCGACGTCGACCGGCGCGGGCTCGCCGCTGCGCGCATACGGCGGACCGCCCGGGCGGCGCACGCCGACCACGATGCTCCAACCGCGTTCGGTGAATCCGCGACGGGAAGCGAGGCTCGCGTCGCCCGCGATCAGCACGGTCTTCCGGCTCACCCGGAACTCGGGTCGATCGAGGAAACGCGCGACGTCGGCGGTCCAGCTCAGGCGGTCGACGGGCAACGGCAGCACGAGTTCGCCGTCCGCGTCCTCCCAGGCGAGTCCGGCGCCGATGCGCGCGAGCGTGCCGTGCTTCGCGCGTGCGCCGAGATGCGCATCGACGAGGCGCAGCGCGTCGACGAGGAAGCGTGCCTCGAGCTCCGAATCGGCGGTCATGCCGAGCTCCAGCAGGGCGTCGCAACCCTGCGCCGGCTGCAGTGCGTCGAGCGCGTCCGTGAACGCGGTCTGCAGGGTCGGCGAGAACGCGCCGCGGCGCAGGAACTGGCGGACCAGCAGTTCGTCGCGGCAGTAGCGCTGCAGGCGTCCCCGATTGCGCGCGCGCACGTCCTCGGGCGCGAGCTTCCAGACGACGTCGTTGATGCGTCCTCCTTGCGCGAGCACTCCCGCGCCGAAGCCTCCGATCGCGCCGATCGCGCTGCCCGCACCGAAGCTGCCCGCGCTCGCGACCCATGCGAGCGCCGACAGGCGCTCCTGCACGTAAGGGTTGCGCGTGTACGGATCGATGCCGAGGCGTTGCGCGATGTCGCGCCGCGCCTGCCCGTACTTCACCTGCCGTTTGAACTCGCGTGCGGCTTCGCGCGCGATCGACGAGTACCAGTGCCCGCCTTTCCTCGGCGCGCCGTCGTTGCCGTCGTCGCGGCCGTCGGTCATCGGGCCCTCGTCCGCCGGATACGGGTCGCCCTCGTTGCCGAGCCGGCGCGCGGCGCGGTCCGATACCGCCTGCGCCTGCGCCGCGATGCGCTCGAGCCGGCGGCCGAAGTAGCGCGCGACGCCGACTGGAATGCCGAGCACGCTGTCGACCGGGTGCAACACGACCTGCGCGAGCGCTGACGCGGTGGTGCCGATGCGATGGCCGGCCGCGCGCAGGAACGCGTCGGAACGCGTGACGCCGTCGAGCGCCTCGAGTGCGGGCAGCTCCGCCTCGCGCTCGGCCAGGATCTCCACGCTGTCGGCCTGAAGCGGCCCGTACGGCGTGTCGAGCGTGAAACGCGCCATGTAGCCGCGCAGCTCGACGTGCGGATCGACGCTGAAGCCGGGGCCAGAGAGCAGCGCGGGCTGCACGAGGCTCGCGGCATCGACCACCGGTTCCTCCTCGAACGAAGCCGTGTTCGCGCACGCGAGCGCCGGCGCGATGCACAGCGCGACGCCGAACGCGCGCCACCGGGCGCGGGCTGCGTTCATCGGCGCACGGCGGGTTCCGCCACGACCAGCTCGGTCTGCACGCCGGGATCGCGGCCGCGCCCGCGGCCGAGGCGCAGCGCGGGTCGCTCGACCAGCCGGTACGACGCTTCCGCGAGCAGCCATGCGAGCGCAAGGATGAGCGGCAGGCTCCAGGGCAGGCGATAGCCGTCGATGCGGTCGAACGCATGCGCCGCGTCGAGCCAGCCAATGAGCGGGAAATGCCAGAGATAGAGGCCGAAGCTGATCACGCCGGCACGCCGCAGCACGGGGCCGGCGAACAGCGCGTGCGCGATCGGGCTACCTGCCGCGGCCGCGAACAGCATGAGGGCGACCGCGGCGCCGACCACGCCGTGCCAGACGAACAGCAGCGGATCGCCGTCCCAGTAGGTGACGCTGCGCAGGTGGATCGCGACGACCATCGCGACGACGAGCGCCGCACCGAACACGAACAGCGCGTCGGCGACGCGCGCACGCGGGAGCGTGCCCGCGATCGCGCCACGCGTGTAGGCGTAGGCCGCGAGCATCCCGAATACGAACTGGTCGAGTCGTCCCGGCAACTGCTCGAGCGCGAGGACGCGCTGCGGCACGTCGGCGTGCGCGACCCACGCGTACATGACGTGCCGATAGGCCTGCGTCTCGACCACGGCGAACACGAGCAGGAGGACCCATGCGCGCGGACGCAGCAACCATGCGAACAGCGGCAGCACGAGGTAGAACGTGAACTCGATCGGCAGCGTGTACGTGACCGGGTTGATCGGCGCGGCCGCGATCGAGCCGACGTTGAACCAGAGCACGAGATTGCCCGCAAGCGAGGCGAGCGACGGCATCGTGCCGACACCGACGGCCGCGAGCGCGAGCAACACGGCCAGTTGCGCGTAGTAGGCGGGAAAGATGCGCAGCACGCGACGCAGCCAGAAGGTGCCGAGTGCGGGGCGCGCCATCGCGCCGAGCTGCGAGCTCGCGAACGGCAGCGAGAGCAGGAAGGCCGACAGCGTGAAGAAGATGTCGACCCCGGCCCACCCGCAGGAGAAGGCCGGCGTGAAGTCGATCCCGGCGAACGTCATCGCGCGCGGCCCGGCGTCGACCCAGACGTGGTAAAGCACGACCCACAACGCGGCGACGCCGCGCAGCCCGGTCAGGGCGGCCAGTTCGGAGGCGATCGCGCGGCGCTGGCCGTTCATGCGGCGACGACCTCGCCGGTCCGGCGCGCGATCAGGCGCCGCCGAATGCGCCGTAGCGGCGCAGGCGCTGGTAGCGCTTGTCGAGCAGCGCGGTCGTCTGCAGGGTTTCGAGCTCGTCGAGCTGGTTGAGCAGGACCGCCTTGAGGCGTACGGCCATTCCGCGCGGATTGCGGTGCGCGCCGCCAAGCGGCTCGCGCACGACCTTGTCGACGAGGCCGAGTTCGAGCAGGCGCGGCGCGGTCATGCCGAGCGCTTCGGCCGCGTCCTTCGCGCGCTCGGCGGTCTTCCAGAGGATCGATGCGCAACCCTCCGGGGTGATGACCGAATAGGTGCTGTATTCGAGCATGTTCGTGCGGTCGCCGACGCCGATCGCGAGCGCGCCGCCCGAGCCGCCTTCGCCGACCACGGTGCAGATGATGGGTACTTCGAGCCGCGCCATCTCGAGCAGGTTGCGCGCGATCGCCTCGCTCTGGCCGCGCTCCTCGGCACCGACGCCGGGATAGGCGCCCGGCGTGTCGATGAAGGTGAGGATCGGCAGGCGGAACCGCTCGGCCATCTGCATGAGGCGCAAGGCCTTGCGATAGCCTTCCGGCCGCGGCATGCCGAAGTTGCGGCGGATCTTCGACTTGGTGTCCCGACCCTTCTGGTGGCCGATGATCATGACGCTGCGCCCCGCGACGCGACCGGGGCCGCCGACGATCGCGGCGTCGTCCGCGTAGGCGCGGTCGCCGGCGAGTTCGTGGAACTCCTCGCAGATCACGCCGATGTAATCGAGCGTGTACGGGCGGGCCGGATGGCGCGACACTTGCGCGACCTGCCACGGCGTGAGGTTGCGGAAGATCTCGGCCGTCTTCGTCTTCAGCTTGTCCTGCAGCGTCGCGATCTCGTCCTCGATGTTGAACGACTGGCCACGGCTGGCATGACGCAGTTCCTGGATCTTCGCGTCCAGTTCGGCGATCGGCTGTTCGAAATCGAGGAAGTTCGGATTCATTCGCTGCAGTTCGCGCCATGGCGGAGGCGCAAAGCGCGAAGTATAGCCCGTCGGGCGCGGCCCGGTGAGTGGCTGCGTCGGTAGCGACGAGGGCCGGGTTCGAGGGGCGGCCCGGGCCGCGCGACGGGCCGCTGACGCCCGGCGCGACGCCCATGGCGCGTGCGACGCGCGTTCAGCGCTCCTTGGGCGGCGTGTCCACATCCGGCGTCGCCTGACGCGACAGCGCTTGCGCGACGAAATCCAGCGCGGGACAGGTCGCCGCGTTTGCCGCGACCTCTTCGACGCCGGGGAAGATCGCCTGCGCTTCGGCGAACGATGCCTTGCCGCCCTCCGGCTTGCCGTCGACGATGACGGCCTGCGCCCAGCGCCGGTACAGCGCCGCCGCGAGCCAATACCGCGCCGCGTCCTGGTTCTCCACGCGCAGGCCTTCGCGCGCGCGCGCGATCGCGCCCTCGTAGTCCTCGCGTTGGCAGAGCAGGAACTGCGCGTACGCGGTGTGGCCGCGCGCCGATCCGGGTTCGAGCGCGACCAGGCGACGGAACATCTCGTCGGCATGGGCGAGGTCGCCGCCGCCGAGGTAGAACTCGATCAGGCCTTCGGTTGCGGCGAGGCGCGCTTTGACGGGAGCTGCGGCATCCCCCGAGACCTTGCGATAGTGCTCGCCCGCCTCGACGAACTTGCCTTCGTCGAGCAGCAGGTCGGCCCAGTTGTTGTGCAGCCACGGGTCGTCGCTGCCGAGGCTTTCGGCCTTCCTGAGTGCCGCCACGGCGTCGTCGGGTCGCTTCATGAGCCGATACAACTGTCCCCGCAGGACGTATGCGGCCGCATAGCCGGGGTCGCTCGCGATCGCGTTGGAGAGCGCCTCGTCGGCGCCCTCCAGCGCGCCCGGAGCGAAGTCCGCGCCGCCCGTGTGGCCACTCATCATCCGGTAACGCGCAAGCTCGCGCCACGCGGGCGCGTAGCGCGGATTCGCCTTGACCACGTCGTCGAGTTCGGCGCGCGCGGCTTCGAGCGGCCTCGCGTCGTCGCCACGATACGCGTCGAGCAGGCTCGCGGCGTGGCGCAGCTTCGCAGCGTCGGCTTCGGAGAGCACCGGCGTGCGGGCGGGCTCGGCGGCGGCGAACGACCATGACAACAGGATGGCGAACGCGACGGCGGCGCGATTCATCGGAACTCCGGCAGAGGAAGGGCAGCGTCGAGGGTCGCCATTCTAGCGGCGCGCCGCATCGGGTTCAGCGCACGTCTTCGGTGCGCCCGGCGAGCGGTCGCACGTAGCGGAGCAGGCTCGTGAGCGTCCTGCCGGGCTCCTCCCACGGAATCATGTGGGCGGAGCGCTCGAACCAGACTGCCTGCTTCGAGGGCGCCTCGAGTCGTTCCAGCCACGCCGCCGTGGGCGCGGAGGGCGTCGTGTAGTCGTGGCGCCCCATGAACATCACGATCGGGATCGGGAAACGTCGCACGCCCGAGAAGTCGACGGCGAGGAACTCGGGCAGGATGCGGCCGAGCGTGAACACGTTGCCGCGGTCGATCGCGCAGACGTCGCGTGCGTCGTAGTCGGGCGAAAGCAGCGGGCCGTCGAAGTAGTATTTCGAATCGTCGCGGAACGCGCTGAGGCCGCCATAGTACTGCGCCCATTTGCGCGCGACGATGATGCGCTCGCGCGTGATCGGACGGTCGCCCGGATAGGGCGCGATCGCTTCGAGTTCCTTCACCGCGGCGGCGTTGCCGTGCGCCTTCGCCTGCTCGAGGCCGTAGTCGAAGCTGATGCGCTCGTTCTCGCGCGTGTTCACGACCTGGCCGATGCCGACGTAGGCATGGAACAGGTCCGGCCGCGCCAGCGCAGCCTTCGTCGCGACGATCGTGCCCCAGCTGTGCCCCACCAGGATCAGCTTGTCCTGGTGGTAGCGTTTGCGCACGTACTCGGCGACCTCGATCGCGTCGTCGACGTAGCGCTGGATGCGGATCGTGTCGGCGATCGCCTGCGGGTCGACCGTCGTGTAGGTCTTGCCGGCGCCGCGCTGGTCCCAGTTCACGATCGTGAAGTACTCCTCGAGTGGCCGCTCGAACTGCCACAGCGTCGGCGTCACCGGCGACGCGGGGCCGCCGTGCACGAACAGGATCACCGGGTTGCGCCGGTCCTGGCCGCGCACGTCGAGCCACTGATCGATGCCGCCGATCTTTGCCGCATACGCTTCCTGGATGCCGCCCGGCGCGACGATGCGATCGAGATCGCGGACGATCTCGCGTGCCTTCGCGTACGGCGCGACGTCCGGGCAATCCTGTGCGGGCGCAGGCGCGGGCGCGGCCAGGACGAGCGGCAACAGCAAGGCGAGCAGGAATTTCACGGTGGAGGCCTCCAGGGCAGACGTGCGCCGTGCGCGGAACGCGCGATGGTAGCAACGTGCATCCGCGCCGCGCGATCCACCGCGCCGCGATTCAGGAATCCGGCGCGCCATCGCGCGCCGTCCGCAGCAGGTCGTCGAGCACGGGCCCGAAATCCTGGCCATTCCATGCGCGGATGATCCCGATGCGCCGACGCAGTTCCTGCTGGTAGTGCGGTTCGAGGTAGACGGTGGGCGACGGAAAGGCGTACGCGGCGTCGTCCCCGAGATAGAGCAGCGCGTCGGTGACGTCGCCGATCGTCGGCCAATCCGGCGCGGCCTGCACGTCCCAGGCCGGGCGGCCGTCGCGCTGCACGAGCTGGACTTTCCAACCGGGCGCGATGAGTCCGAAGTTCGCCCGGGAGAGCCTGCCGGGACCCGCGTGCACGTCCGCGAACGCCGGTGCCTCGCCGAGGCCGAGGCGCACGGCGGCCGCCCTCGACGGCACCGGCGAGACGCACGCGAGCAGGCCCGGGTGCCTGCGTTCGATGAGCTGGGCGACCGTCGCGTCGGGGCCGTTGCCTTCGCTCGCGGGCAGCGCGCGCACCGCGTGCAGTTGTCCGGCGACGAGCCAGGCGGTGCGGCGCTTCGCGAGCACTTCGCGTTCCACCGCCGCGACGAACGCCGCGTCGCGATCGGCGTAAGCCGACAGCGCCTGCGCCGAATCGATCGTCGACCAGTCGAGCGGAGGATCACCGAGCACGACGCGCACCGGGTGCGCGCAGCGGTGGAAGAGGTTCACGTCGCGCGCGGCGGCGTAGAACGCCGCATACACGGGCGAATTCCACGCGAACGGGACCGCGGTCTCGCGCCATGCCGCCTGCAGTCCGGCGTCGTCGACGTCCTCGCCCGCGACGTACGCATCGACGACCGGCTGCAGCCGCGCGTTGCCGAATTCGACCACGATGTCGTCGACCCGGCAGATGAAGCGCGGATCGCGCATGAGCTCGGCGAAGAAGGCGTGCTGCGTCGCGCTGCGATGGACCTCGCCGAACAGCAACAGCGGATGGAGGTCGAACTGCCGCGCGAGCGCTTCGATCGCGGGCTCGGCCGATGGAGGTGCAGCCGGCCCTGCTCCGGCGAAGACGGGGGTGGCACTCGCGAGCATCGCGGCCAGGAGCCGCGCCCGCACCGGCGAAGGGAACATCGGCATGCCTCCGGCCCGCGTCGTGCTCGACGTCGCGCAGGCTCTCACGCATCGCCGCCATCGACAAGACCGTTCGCGACGGCGCCCGGCCGCGCCGCGGCCGCGCGCGGCCGCCGCGTCAATGCATCGTCCACACCACATCGACGCCGATCGAGCGCTCCTGCGCGAACGTCGACAGTGCGTCGGCGGTCGCGTAGTAGTCCTCGTCGAACGCGTTGCGCAGGTAGAACTGCAGGCTGAGCCCGTCGCGCAGTCGCCAACGCACGTCCGCATCGATGACGTCGACCGCGTCGCGCGCGACCTCCTCGAAGCCGGGGCGGTCCATCTTCCAGCGATGGCCGTATCGCGCACCGATGCTCCACCTGTCGCGCGCGTAGCGCGCCTCGAGCTCCGCCGTGAGCGGCGGGACGCCGTACAGCGGACGGCCGTGCTCGTCGTGGCCGCGGACGACCGTTGCGCTCGCGCGCAGCTCCAGGCCAGGGGCGGGCGACGTCCATGCGAATGCGATCTCGGCGCCGTGGAGCGAGCCCTCGCCGACGTTGCCGTAGCCGTTCACGTCGGGCGCGAGTTCGGTGAGCTGGATCAGGCCGGCGACGACAGTGCGCCACGCATGCGCTTCGACGTTCCAGGCTCCGCCGTGCCAGGCGTAGCCGAGGTCGAGCCCGCGCGACCGTTCGGAGCCGAGGTCGGGGTTGCCGACGATCTCGCCCTGTGCGGTGACGCCGCTGTAGTAGCGCTCTTCGAGCGTCGCGAAGCGGTAGCCGGTCGACGCGTTGAAGGTGATGCGATGGCCGTGGCCGGGGGACCACGCGGCGCCCGCGGTGAACGCATGGTCGGCATCGTCCGCGCCGGCGCCGCGCTGTCGCTGCTCGATCGAGGTGCGACGCGCACCGAACTCGAGCAGGAGTGCGTTCGACACGCGCCAGTCGCTCGCCGCGAACAGCGACCAGGCGTCCTCCTTCGCGTTGCGCAGGCTGTAGTCGCGTTCGAGCAGGGAGCCGGTGGCGTCGTAGGCGGTGACGTCGCGCCGCCCGAAATACTCGATGCCGATGTCGTGGCTGAAGGCGCCGGCCTCGAACATCCACTGCACGGTCGTGCCGGCGTCCAGGCTGCGCACGCCCGCGAACGTGTCGGGCGAACCGGGGCGCCGATTCCACGTGCCGAGGTACTGGTCGTGCGCGTAGGCGCTCGCTTCGAAGCCGTCGTCGTGGCGAACGCGCACGCGACCGAGCATGTGGCTGTCTTCCGGATAGGTCGAATCGCGCGTGGGGTAGCGGCTGTTCGACTTGCCGATGTCCTCGGTGCGTGACGGCAACAGCAGCGCATCGACGTCGAAGGCGCCGAAGCGGTCGCGGTACTGCAGGCTCGCGCTCTCGCGCCGGTAGCTCGTGTTCAGCGGTACGTCGCCGGGCGATCGGCTGTCGCCGGACTGGTGGCGCGCGACGCCGAGCGAAAACGCGTCTGCGCCGAGTCCGGCGACGAGGTTCGCTTCGTCGCCCGCGGTCGCGTAGCCCGCTTCGACGAACGCGGCATCGAACCAGCGCGGCTCGATCGATATCGCGCCACCGAGCGCGCCCGGACCGTAATGGACGACCGCGGGCCCGCGCGTGACGGCGATGTCGCCGAGCAGCGCGGGTTCGACGAACGACACCGGCACTCCGGCGCGGCGTTGGGCCGTCAACGGCATGCCGCCGAGCAGCACGAGGATGCCGTTCGCACCGCTGCCGCGGATCGAAAACGTCTCGAACAGGCCGTTCTGTCCGGTCGCGCCCACGCCGGGCACGCGCGTGAGGAGGTCCTGCACGTCCACCGGCGCCGCGATCGCGTCGCTCCAGCGCACGACGTCGGTCGCGAGCGCGTCCGGGACGTCGGCGGCGGTGCCCTTCGCGGTCACGCGGACGGTTTCGCCCTGCCATGCGTCCGTGGCGTCGCGGCGTCGCGCGCCGCCCTCGCGCTCGCGGTCTTCGGCGTCCTCGCGATCGGCGCGGCCTCCGCGCGACTCTTCCGCGAGCGCGAGCGCGGGCACGGCCGCGCTCGCGGCGATGCTCAGGGCGGCGGCGAAGGCGCCGCGCGTCAGGTTCTGCAGCATGTCGATCCCCGGAGATCGGCCGCGTCGGATGACGAGGCGTCGCCCGAGTCTAGGAAGTCGGTTGGGCCGATGAATCGGTTGCGCGACCGAGGTGGCGTACTCCGGCGGGCGTAGCGTCGCGATCGCCCGGTCAGCCGAACACGAGTTCGGCGGAGATCACGCCGTCGAGCGCCTGCAACGCGTCCGCGAGCGCGGGATTCGCGCGCACGCGCCATTCGTTGCCGAGTTCGATCTCCGCCTGACCGGTCGCGTTGCGGTAGCTCACGCGCACGAGCGTGTGGCCACCGCGATGGCCGGCGAGCGCGCCGTGCAGGCGCGCGACGAACGCGCCGTCGACGCCGTTGAGGCGCACTCGCAGCACGCGCGCGCGCCGTTCGCACGCGCCTTCGAGCGTCGCGACGTTCTGCACGCGCAGCTGGTAGCCGCCCGAGAAATCGTCGACGCTGAGGCCGCCTTCGAACACGAGGATCGCGTCGCGCGTGAGCAGCGGCCCGAACTCGACCCAGGTTTCGCGGTAGAGCACCGCTTCGAACTTGCCCGACCAGTCCTCGACCGTGACGAACGCGCGGTTATCGCCCTGCTTGCGCAGCGACACGACCGAACCGGCGAGCGTGAACGCCTGCAGGTCGGCGAAGCGACTGCGGCCTTCCCGCGCGGGCGGTTTGTGGTGCTTGTCGATCTCGCCGATCGCGCAGGTCGTGACCGCGCCGAGCAGCGCGCGCCAGGCGTCGGTCGGGTGCCCCGACAGATAGTGGCCGAGCGTGTCGCGTTCCCCGGCGAGGCGCTGCGCGACCGGCCATTCGTCGACTTCGGCGAGCGCGATCCGGGTCGGGCCGTGCGCCGTGGTCGCCGCGCCGAAGATGTCGAACTGGCCCGCTTCGGCATTGCGCGCCTGCTGCTCGGCCGCGCGCATCGCCTCGGGCAGCTGGGCGGCGAGGCTGGCACGGTTCTTCGCGAGTGCATCGAGCGAACCCGACAGGATCAGCGCCTCGTAGACGCGCTTGTTGAGCTTGGCCGGGTCGACGCGCGCACAGAGGTCGGCGAGGTCCGTGTACGAGCCGCGGCGACGCGCGTCGACGATGTTCTCGACCGCGCCGCGGCCGACGCCCTTGACCGCGCCGAGCCCGTAGCGGATCGTCTTCGCATCGGTCGCCTCGAACATGTAGTTCGACGCGTTGATGTCCGGCGGCAACACCTCGAGTCCGAGCGCGCGCGCTTCGCCGAGGAAGTTGACGACCTTGTCCGTATTGTCCATGTCCGACGACAGCACCGCGGCCATGAACTCGGCCGGATGGTGCGCCTTCAGCCAGGCGGTCTGGTACGAGACGAGCGCGTACGCGGCCGCGTGCGACTTGTTGAAGCCGTAGCCGGCGAACTTCTCCATGAGGTCGAAGATCGCGTCGGCCTTGCGTTCGTCGAGGCCGTTCCTCGCCGCGCCGTCGCGGAAGCGGGCGCGCTCCTTCGCCATCTCCTCGACTTTCTTCTTGCCCATCGCGCGACGCAGCAGGTCGGCGCCGCCGAGCGAATAGCCGCCGACGATCTGCGCCATCTGCATGACCTGCTCCTGATAGACCATGATGCCGTAGGTCTCTTTCAGGACCGGCTCGACGCGCGGATCCGGGTACTCGATCGGTTCGCGGCCGTGCTTGCGCGCGCAGTAGCTCGGGATGAGGTCCATCGGGCCCGGGCGGTACAGCGACACGAGCGCGATGATGTCCTCGAAGCAGTCGGGCTTCGCGTCCTTGAGCATGCCCTGCATGCCGCGCGACTCGAGCTGGAACACCGCGACGGTCTGCGCCTTCCTGAGCAGAGCGAACACGGCCGGGTCGTCGAGCGGGATCGCCGCGATGTCGAGCGGCGCCTCCCCCGCGCTCGCGCGCCGCGCGTTGATCGCCTTCATCGCCCAGTCGATGATCGTGAGCGTGCGCAGCCCGAGGAAGTCGAACTTGACGAGCCCGACCGCTTCGACGTCGTCCTTGTCGTACTGCGTGACGACGCCGTCGCCGCCTTCGGAATAGAGCGGCGCGTAGTCGTGCAGCGGACCCGGCGCGATGACGACGCCGCCGGCATGCTTGCCCGCGTTGCGCGTGAGGTCCTCGAGCTTGAGCGCGAGGTCGACGAGCTCGCGCGCCTCTTCGTCGGTCTCGTACAAGCCGCGGAATTCCGACACGACGCGGTCGGGCTCCTTGCGCGACTTCTCCGAGCGGCCGAGCGCGTCCTCGAGCGTGAGGTCGAGCGGCACCTTCGGGATCAGCTTGGCGATGCGGTCGACCTGCCCGTACGGCATGCCGAGCACGCGCCCGGTGTCGCGCAGCACCGCCTTCGCGGCCATCGTGCCGTACGTGATGATCTGGCTCACGCGGTCGCGGCCGTACTTGCGACCGACGTAGTCGATCACCTCGTCGCGCCGGTCCATGCAGAAGTCGACGTCGAAGTCGGGCATGGACACGCGTTCGGGATTGAGGAAGCGTTCGAACAGCAGGCCGTAGCGCAGCGGATCGAGGTCGGTGATGCCGAGCGCGTAGGCGACCAGCGAGCCGGCGCCGGAACCGCGGCCTGGACCGACCGGGATGTCGTTCGACTTCGCCCAGTTGATGAAGTCGGCGACGATGAGGAAGTAGCCCGGGAACCCCATCTGCACGATCACGTCGAGCTCGCGATCGAGCCGCTGCACGTAGTCGGCGCGCGTGAAGCCGGGCGCTTGCGGCTGCGCGGCGAGGCGGCGTTCGAGGCCCTCGTGCGATTGCGCGCGGATGTAGCTGTCGAGCGTGTGCTCGGCCGGCACCGGGAACGCGGGCAGGAAGTAGGTGCCGAACGCGAGTTCGAGGTTGCAGCGGCGGGCGAGCTCGACCGTGTTCTCGAGCAGTTCGGGCAGGTCCGCGAACGCCTGCGCCATCTCGCGCGGCGACTTCAGGTACTGCTCGGGCGTGTACTCGCGCGGGCGTTTCGGATCGGCGAGCACGCGTCCGGCATGGATGCATACGCGTGCCTCGTGCGCCTCGAAGTCGTCGCGCACGAGGAAGCGCACGTCGTTGCTCGCGACCATCGGCAGGTCGTAGCGTGCGGCGAGTTCGAGCGCGCCGGCAAGGAACGCGTCCTCGTTCGCGCGCTGTACGCGCGTGGCCTCGAGGTAACAGCGCTCGGGGAAGTGCGTGCGCCACCAGTCCGCGCGCGCGCGCGCCGCGTCGTCGCGGCCGGCGAGCAACAGGCGGCCGATGTCGCTGTCCTGGCCCGCGAGCACGATCAGGCCTCGGTTCGCCTGTGCGAGCCAGCCCGCTTCGACGAGCGCATGGTCGCCGTGGCGGTTCTCCGCGAACGCGCGCGACACCAGCCGCGACAGGTTGAGGTAGCCCTCGCGGTCCTGGCACAGCACGGTCACGCGCTGCGGGCGCCCGCGATCCTCGGGATCGGCGAGCCAGAGGTCGCTGCCCGCGATCGGCTTGATCCCCGCGCTTTCTGCCGCCTTGTAGAACTTGACGAGCGCGAACAGGTTGCTCTGGTCGGTCAGGGCCACCGCCGGCATGTCCGCCTGCGCGCACGCCGTGACGAGATCGCCGACGCGGATCGTCGAATCGGTCAGCGAGTACTCGCTGTGGACGTGCAGGTGGACGAAACCGGGGGGCATGGCGGGAGTGCTGCTGCGGCACTGCAGCGTAGTGTCTGCCCGGGGCGTCGGCAAGGCTCACGCGGCTGGCCGCCGCCACCACGGGCCGTGGTGCGGCGGCGGTCCCGTGGCGCGGTCGAGGCATCGGACACCCGTACCCATCCATCGGGATCGCGCGGCGACGACCGCCATGCGCCGGCCCGCGGAAAGGTGTCCGGCGCATCACACCGACGGATGCGGTCGCGTCACCGTGGTGGTCGACGCGCGCCTACTCCGCGACGATGCCGAGCCGGCCGAACGCGTATGCGTCGTACGATGACAGCACGTCCTTCGCGGCGCAGTCCTGGAAACGGCCTTGGCAGCGGTCGCGCAGGCGCGCGTTCGCCTCGAAGTAGGCGCCGCGCGGCAGCCCCGCGACGTCGAGCACGAGGCCGCCGAGATAGGCGATGTCGAGCGGCTGGCCCGGCGGCGGCGGTGCCGCGGCGTCCACGTTGCTGTCGATGCGATAGTAGGTGAGCGTGCCGGCGCGATCGGCGAGGCTGGACGGCAGTGCGCTCGCGAGCCCACTCTCGAGGCCGTCGAACGAGGGATGGTGGTCGCCGAAATGCGCGAGCACGACGGGTCGCCCGCTCGCGAACAGGTAGTCGCGCAGCTTCCCGAGCGCCTGCTCGGACTGGTGCAGCCGGTACAGGTAGGTGCCGATGTTGCGATTCGCACGGGCATCTAGGCGTGGCGCGGGTGCTTCGTTCCACGGTGGCGGCAGCGCGTCGAGCGGCTTGTCGTGCGGCCCGTGCTGACGCATCGTGAGGACCATGACGAACAGCGGGCGATCGTCCTCGGCGCGCGCGCGCCGATGGATCGCCTCGACCTTGTCCATGAGTTCGAGGTCGGTCGTTTCCCATTCGATGCCGAGTTCGCGCGCATCGTGGAATTCGTCGAACCCGTATTCCGCATAGGCGTCGGCCGCGCGCACGAAGGAACGCGGCATCGGATACACCGCGATGGTGCGGTAGCCGAGCGCGCCGAGTCGCCGCGGCAGGCTTTCGCGCAGGCGCGGCGCGAGGTTGTACGGCGCGTACAGCCCGGCCGGGCCGAACAGCGTGTGGGGCAGGCCGGAGAGGAACGCGAACTCGCTCGTCCAGGTGCCGCCGCCGTAGGTGTGCACGCGCAGCAGGCCGTGCGCGCGCGTCGAGTCGTCGGCGCCGAACAGGTCGAAACGGCAGCGCGGGCTCGTACAGTCGGCCCACGAGCGCGGATCGAGCGTGCTTTCCTCGAGGACGGCGACGATGTCCGGTCGCGTCGTCGTCGTCGCATGAGCGTCGCCCGCACCGCCCCAGTCGTAGGCCGAGGGATCGCCGTCGCGCGGCGGCATCGCCAGGTGCATGCGCCCGATCGAGCGCAGGAACGTCGTCACGGGATTGCGCCGGCCCTGTTCGAGGAACTCCCAGGCAGGAACCGAGTAGACCCCGGCGAATGGCCCCTGCGGCCAGCACAGGACCATCAACCCGCCCAGTGCGACGAACGCGGACAGGCTACGCACGCGCCGGCGACGGCCATGCCAGTGCCCGGGCGACTCGAGTTTCCAGAGCACGACCGCGGCGAGCGGCACGAGCACGAGCGCGGCGATGCATTTGCGCAGCATCGCAGGGTAGTGCTCGATGACTTCGCTGAACAGCGTGCGCCCGAGGTAACTCACGTCGGGAGCGAACAGCGGCTCGTGCAGGTAGGCAAGCTTGAGCGTGCTGACCAGCCAGACGGCGCCGCCGAGCGCGGCGGCAACGAGGAACCCGACCGCGACGCGACCGGTCGCCACCGAAACGAGCACGGCGGACGCGAGCATGAGCGACACGCAGTACAGGCGCGCTGCAAAGTCCGCCTCGCTGCCGCAGAGGCGGAACACGACCCACGCGAACGCACCCAAACCTACGGCCCGGGCCATCGCGCGCACAGCCGCCTTGTCGAACACCATCGAAATCCCTTTCGCCGTCACAGCCGTGTAACGGACGTTCCAGGCGACTGCAGCGTCGCAGCCGACGCACGTGCCGCGAGGTTATCCCACCGTGGCGCGACCGACCGACGGGCTCATTCGAAGCCGTCGTCGAACACCGTGTCCGCGGCTTGGGTCTGGCTCATCAGCGAGAAGTACCCGCACGCGCCCGGCGCATCGAACGGCGACGCCGTCACGATGACCCAGTACGACCCTGCGGGCAGGCCATCGGCCACGGCTGCCGCGGCGTCGTCGCCGGTCGCCAGGCAGCTGCTCGTACCGCATTCGCCCGGCGTCGTCACGCAGACGGATGGATCGAACGACAGTGCGGTGGTCGCGAACGCCACCGACGTCGCATGATCGATCGTGAAACCGAGGACCGCGCCAGGCCCGTCGGGGAAGGCCTGCACGCAGCTGTTCGCGTCGACCATCGTATCGGTCGCGATCGGCAGCGGCGATCCGCAGGTCTGGGCATGGCCGGCCCCGGCGAATCCGCCGAGCAGTGCAGCGACCAGCAGTGGGCGATGCATGGATCTCATCGGCGCTACCTCCTCCCGCTTCGCGTCCGCGACGCGGGCTTCGCCCGCTCACGGATTCACAATGATACTACTCCCGCGCGGGCCGGGAGGGACAACGCGATGCCGCCCAGCCGTTCAGGTCGTCGCGGCCTCAGAACAGCTCCGGCTGGAGCAGCCTGCGCACCGGCTCGAAGCCGCGCCGATGGATCGCGCACGGCCCGAGGCGTTCCAGCGCGACGAGATGCTCGGGCGTGGAATAGCCCTTGTGGCGTGCGAAGCCGTAGCCTGGATGGACGTCGTCGAACGCACGCATGATGCGGTCGCGCTCGGTCTTGGCAAGGATCGAAGCGGCGCCGATCGCGGGTTCGATCGCGTCGCCGTCGACGATCGCGCGCGCGCGGCAAGGCAGGTCGCGCGGCAACCGGTTGCCGTCGATGAGCGCGAGCACCGGTATCGTCTGCAGCGCGCGCAGGGCACGCTCCATGCCGGCGAGCGTCGCGCCGAGGATGTTGAGCCGATCGATCTCGTCGATGTCGACCGCGACGACCGACCACGCGAGCGCGTGCGCGCGGATCAGCGGGGCCAGCTCGTCGCGCTGCGCTTCGCTCAACGCCTTCGAGTCGGCGAGACCGTCGATCGGCCGCCGAGGGTCGAGGATCACCGCGGCGACGACGACGGGCCCGGCGAGCGGGCCGCGCCCGGCCTCGTCGACGCCGGCGACGCGCCTGAAGCGGCGCGCGTTCATTCGTGCAGCTCGCCGAGCGTGGAGAAGATGTAGTCGTGGTAGGAAGCGACCATCTTCGTGTCCTTGCAGTCGAGATAGCGCCCCTTGCAGCGTTCCCGCAGGAGCGTATTGGCCTGGTAGTACTCGTCCTTCGGCACGCCCGCGACGTCGAGCACGAGTGAACCAAGGAAGGAGATGTCGAGCACCGGGTAATCGTAGCGCTGGCGCACCGGAAAATTCGCCTTGATCATGTAATACGTGACCCAGTGCGCGATCGGCCCGGCCGCCTTGGGCACGGTCTTCGGAATCTCGTTGATCGCGCCGTCGAACGAGGGTTGGTGGTCGCCGAAGTGCGCGAGTACGGCCGGGTTATCGCCGCCGAGCAGGAACTTCTCGAGTTCGGCGAGCATCGCATCGGACTGCTCGAGGCGCTCGAGGTAGTTGCCGAGGTTCATGTTGAGCCATTCGTCGAGCGCCTTCGGCTTGAAGGTACCCGGGAACAACGGCTTGTCGTACGGCGGCGGCAGCTCGGCGAGAGGCGTCATGTGCGGACCGTGCTGGTGCAATGTCAGCATGAACACGAACAGCGGCGTGTCGGGGTGGATGCGCTTCTCGTCGGCGTACACGCGCTCGAAGACCTTCAGCAGGTCCGCATCGTGGCTGGTCCAGCCGAGGCCGTACTGCGTGCCGTCGTAGAACGCGTCGAAGCCGTAGTAGTCGTAGGCATTGCGCGCATTGAGGAAATCGCCGCTCATCGGGTAGAGCGCGACCGCGCGGTAGCCGGCGCGCTTGAACGCGCGCGGCAGGGTATGCGCGACGCGCGGCGCGAGGTTGTACGGGGCGTACAGCCCGGCGTTGCCGAACAGCGTGTGTGCGAGTCCGGTGAGCGCCGAGAACTCGCTCGTCCAGGTGCCGCCGCCGAAGGTGTGCACGGTCATCGGACCGTGCGCGCGCGTGAGCCTGTCGGCGTCGAACATGCGACGCCGGCATTGCGGGATGGTGCACAGTTTGAGGATGCGCGGATCGAACGTGCTCTCCTCGAGCACGAGCACGACGTCGGGAAGCTTCGGTGGCGCCTGCATCGGCCGCGTCAGCTTCCAGCTGATGCTGCGATCGACGTCGGGCGGGCTCACCGGCTCGGTGATCACGGTGTCGTTGAACGAGGTGAAGAAGTCGGTGATGAAGCTCCTGTCGTTGATCGCGATCCACATCGGCTTGTTGAACACGCGGTCGAACGGGCCGTGCGGGGAGAGGCACGCGAGCATCAGCGCGCACGCGGCGAGCGCGCCGAACGCGCGTGCGGCGGCGCGTTGCGCACGTGGAAACGCGATGAACAAGGTCGGGCGTTCATTCGCGAACGAGAGCACGAGCAGGGTCGGTACCAGCACGATCACCGCGAGGCTCACCCCGAGCAGGAGCGGGTAATGCGTGATGACCTCGATCGTGCCGCTGTTGATGAAGTACTGCAGGTCCGGCGCGAGCACCGGTGTCTGCAGGTAGAGGAACTTGAGCCGTCCGGCGAGTTCGACCGCGCCGAACGCGAGCGAGACGAACAGCAGCGAGAACGCGACGCGCGCGCTCGCGAACGCCACGACGAGCAGCCCGAGCACGACCAGTGCGGAAGCGAACACCTTCTCGTCGACGCTGTTCTCGGCGAACGGCCCGAAGGCCATCAGGGCGACGAACGCGAGCAGCGCGAATGCGCGCAGCCATCGCGTGCGGCGGGGCGGGGAAGGGGGTGTCATGCGGCGGCGCGGGGCATGCGCGGCATCCTGCGCATGCGCGCGGGCGGCGTCAATCCTCGGCCCGGCGCTGCGGTCCCGCGACGAGTTCGGCGATCGCGGCCGCCGCGCTGCGGCTCGCATCGCGCTGGAGTTCCAGGTGCAGGCGCCGGTACTCGTCGAGCAGTGCGGAATCGGGCGTCGGACGAACCAGGTGCGGTCGCAACGCAGCCGCCAGCGCCGGCGGCGTGCACGCATCCTGCATGTATTCGGGCACGATGTCGCGTCCGGCGAGCACGTTCGGCAGCGCGTAGCGATCGACCTTGAGCAGGCCCAGGCCCTTGACGATGCGGTAGGTGAGCGGCGCGATGCGGTAGGCGACGACCATCGGCCGCTTGGCGAGCATCGCCTCGAGCGTCGCCGTGCCCGAAGCGAGCAGGATCGCGTCGGCGGCGGCCATCGCTTCGTGCGATCGGCCGTCGAGGATCCGGATGCGCGATGCGATCGCCTCGGGCGCGCGTGCGACGAGCGCAGCGAATGCGTCGCGGCAGGCCGCGTTCGCCATCGGCGCGACGATCTGCAGCGGCGGGACGTCCGCGACGAGCAGGCGCGCGGCCTCGACGAAGTCGCTGCCGAGCCGGGCGATCTCGCCGAGGCGGCTCCCGGGCAGCATGGCGAGGATCGGTGCGCGCTCATCGAGGCCGAGCGACGCGCGGGCGGCGTCACGATCGGGCTCGAGCGGCATCGCGTCGGCGAGCGGATGGCCGACGAAGCGCGCGTCGACGCCATGGCGCGCGTAGATCGGCGGTTCCATCGGGAACAGGCACAACACGCGGTCTGCGCTGTGGCCGATCTTCCGCGCGCGCTTCTCGCGCCACGCCCACACCGACGGACTCACGTAGTGCACGGTGCGCACCCCGGCGCGCTTGAGCTTTCGTTCGAGGCCGAGGTTGAAGTCGGGTGCGTCGATGCCGACGAACGCGTCGGGCCGCCAGGCGAGCGTGCGGCGCAGCACGTCGCGGCGGATCGCGAGCAGGCCGGGCAAATGCCGCAGCACTTCGACCAGACCCATCACCGACAGCCGCTCGAGCGGATGCCACGAGGCGAGCCCGGCCGCGACCATGCGCGTTCCGCCGATGCCGGCGAATTCCGCGTCGGGAAAGCGCTCGCGCAGCGCGTCGATCAGCCCGGCGCCGAGCAGGTCGCCGGAGGCCTCGCCGGCGACGAGCACGAAGCGCCTCGCGACCGCGAGCGGCGAGTGCGAACCGGCGATCGTCGCGACGAACGGCGGTGTCCGCGGCCGATCGATGCGCTCGTCGGCGTGACCGGCCATCGAGGGGGTAGCGCCGCCTTCAGGTTCGCGATTCCCCATTCCCGCGTCTCGTGCCTAGCGCGCGAGCGCGCGCTCGCTCGCGTCGATGAACGACAGCATCTGTGCGACGTCGGCGCTGTCCTTCGCCTGGTCGGCGAGCTTCGTGCGCGCCTCGGCGAGCGAGGTTCCGCCGACGTAGATCGTGCGGTAGGCGCGCTTGATCGCGGCGATGCGTTCGGCGTCGAATCCGCGGCGCTTGAGCCCTTCGCTGTTGATGCCGCGCGGGCGACCCTGGGTGTCCGCGTCGGCGGCGACCATGAGGAACGGCGGCACGTCGCCGCTGAGCAGCACGCCCATGCCGATGAAAGCGTGCGCGCCGATGCGGCAGAACTGGTGCACGCCGACGAAGCCGCTCGCGATGACGTGATCGCCGACCTCGACATGGCCCGCGATCGTCGCGTTGTTGGAGAACACGCAGTGGTTGCCGACGCGGCAGTCGTGTGCGACGTGGCTGTAGGCGAGGAACCAGTTGTCGTCGCCGACGCGCGTGACGCCGCCGCCGCCGGCGGTGCCGCGGTGCATCGTCACGAACTCGCGGATGTGGTTGCGATCGCCGATCACGAGTTCGGACTCCTCGCCGCGGAACTTCTTGTCCTGCGGCGCAGCGCCGATCGACGCGAACTGGAAGATGCGGTTGTCGCGGCCGATCCGCGTGCGGCCCTCGACCACGACGTGCGGCCCGATCGAGGTGCCGTCGCCGATCTCGACGCCGGCGCCGATGATGCTGTAGGCGCCGACTTCGACGCCGGCGCCGATGCGCGCTGCGGGATCGACGATCGCGGTCGGATGGATCATCCGGCGGCGACCTCGGCGCAGAGCATCTCGGCTTCCGCGGCGACCGCGCCGTCGACGAGCGCGCGGCCCCAGAACTGGCTCATGTTGCGCATGCGGCGCTTGTGCTCGACCTCGAGCCGCAATTGGTCGCCCGGAACGACGGTGCGATTGAAGCGTGCCTTGTCGACCTTCACGAGGTAGAAGATCGACGGCACGTCGGCGTTGTGCTGCGCCGACAGCTTGACGAGCATGCCGGCGGCCTGCGCCATCGCCTCGATGATGAGCACACCGGGCATGACGGGATGCCCGGGGAAGTGCCCCTGGAAGAACGGCTCATTGAACGTGACGTTCTTCAGCGCGGAGACGCGCGTGCCGTGTTCGAACGCGAGCACGCGGTCGAGCAGCAGGAACGGGTAGCGGTGCGGCAGCATCGCGGCGATCTGTTCGACACCGAGCGGCAGCGTCACCGGGGCGGGGGGCATGTTCATGACTCGGGTTCCTTTGGCGCGGCGCCGACGCGTCGCGCGATTTCGTCCAGATGCTTGAAGCGGGCCGCATTCCGGCGCCACTGCCGGTTCGGCTGGATCGGCGTGCCGGACGAGTATTCGCCGGATTCGCGGATCGAATGGGTGACCAGGCTCATCGCGGTCACGGTGACGCGGTCGGCGAGGCTCAGGTGACCGAGTATGCCAGCCCCACCGCCGATGAGGCAGTAGCGGCCGATCGTCGCGCTGCCGGCGACCGCGGCGCAGCCGGCGAGCGCGCTGTGCGCGCCGATGCGCACGTTGTGGGCGACCTGGATCTGGTTGTCGAGGCGCACGTCCTCCTCGAGCACGGTGTCGCCGAGCGCGCCGCGGTCGATCGTCGTGTTGGCGCCGATCTCGCAGTCGTCGCCGACGACGACGCCGCCCAGTTGCGGCACCTTGATCCAGCCGCCGTGATCGGACGCGCTGCGGTCGAACGCGAGGCCGAACCCGTCGGCGCCGAGCACCGCGCCAGGATGGACCAGCACGCGCTTGCCGAGTCGCACGTCCTGCACGAGCGTCACCCGCGCGACGAGTCGGGAATGCGCGCCGACGTGGCAGTCGCGCCCGACGACGCAGTGCGGGCCGAGCACCGCGCCCGCCTCGACGACCGCGCCGCCTTCGACGATGCAGTACGGGCCGATCGACGCACCCGCATCGACGCGTGCACCGTCGGCGACGATCGCGCTCGGATGCACGCCGGGCGTCGCCGCGGGCCTGCGCTCGAACAGCGTGGCGATCTTCGCGAACGCGACGTACGGGTCGGGCGCGATCAGGCACGCGCGCGGGCACGCATCCGCGTCGGCCGCGCGCAGCACCACGGCTGCGGCGCCGGTGACCGCGAGCTGGGCGCGGTAACGCGGGTTGGCAAGGAACGCGATGTGCGCCGGGCCCGCTTCGGCGAGGGTGTCGACGCCGTCGACGCCGAGAGAGGCATCGCCGCGCAGCTCGAGGCCGAAGCGCCCGGCGATCGAGCCGAGCGTGTACGCTTCGTGCATCACGGCGTCGTGCCCTTGCCGCCGTCGCGGCGCAGGCGGTCGAGGATGCGATCGGTGACGTCGACGCGTGGACTCGCGTAGACGACCGGGCTCGGCACGATGAGGTCGTAGCCTTGGTCGCGCGCGAAGTCGACCACCGCCTCGTTGATCTGGCGCCAGCTCTTGTCGAGTTCCTGGTCGCTGCGCGTCTTGAGTTCGTTGCGCATCGTTTCGCGATTCCGCTTGATCGAGCGGTCGAGCGCATCGATCTCGCGTTGCAGCGCGTCCGCCTCGTCCTTGCCCAGCGTGCCCTGCTTGCGTCGCAGCTCGACGAGGCGCTGCTCGTCGGCCTTGAGCGCGGTATCGCGCGCGGCGAACTCGCGCTCGAGCGTGCGTCGGCCGGCGACGACCTGCGGTGCGTTGTCGAGCAGGCGCTTCATGTCGACATAGCCGATGCGTGCCGGAGCCGGCGACTGCGCCGACGCGAGCGCCGGGGCGAGCAGCAGCGCGAGCATCCATCTCGCCGGTTGTGCTGGCTGCTTCACGCGCGTCTCCTCGCTGTCGACGGCGTCCGTGCGATCCCTAGAACGTGTTGCCGAAGGTGAACTGGATCGTCTCGGTGTCGTCGCCGGGCTTCTTGCGGATCGGGCGGGCGATGTTGATGACGATCGGGCCGACCGGTGCGCGCCAGGTGAACGAGAGACCCGCCGAAGCGCGCAGCTGGTCGGCGCTCCAGCTCTTGTAGACGCGGCATTCCGGCAGCGCGCACAACTTGTTCTGGAACACGTTGCCGACGTCGATGAACGCGGACAGGCGCGTCGCGTCGCTATTCTCCTTCACGAACGGGGTCGGGAAGATGATTTCCGCCGAAGCGACGAACTTGAGCGCGCCACCGAGCGGCAGGCGGCAGTTCTTGTCCGTCGGCGGGCAGGTCTCCGGACTCAGCACGGCGAACGGGCCGAGCGTGTTGTCGCGGAAACCGCGCACGTCCGTCACGCCACCGGCGTAGAAATTCTCGAAGAACGGCAGGCCCGAGATGTCGGCGCGATAACGCGGATGATCCGGCGACAGCACGCTCTTCGGGTCCTTGTAGGTATCGCCGTAGCCGACGCCGAAGTGGCCGAAGAAGGTCAGGTTGTCGGTCATGCGCAGGTACTGCGCGAAGCGGTAGTTGACCTTGTAGTACTGCACGGTCGAGCCGGGCAGGGTCATTTCGAGGGACACCGACTGGAGCGAGCCGCGGGTCGGGTTCCAGAAACGGTTGCGCGTATCGTGCGCCCACGACCATTGCATGTTCCAGGTGTGGAACGTGCGGTGGCCGAGGTTGTCGATGTAGTCGATGATCGCCTGGGGCGTGTAGAACGCCAGCGTGTCGACGCCGGTCTTGCTGAGGCCCATCTGCGCATTGATCGAGTCGGATTCGCTGATCGGGATGCCGAGATAGATGTCGAACGCGTCGGTACTGGTCAGGTAGCTCGCGAGGTTGTTCTCGCTCGCATCGAGCTTCGTGTGCTGGATGTCGTAGCCGATGCCGATGCCTTCGTCCGTGAGGTACGGCTCGAAGTAGGACAGCTGGTAGCGCTCGATGAAGTTGCTCTTCTGCGCGTTGACCGAGATGCGGTCGCCGGTACCGAAGAAGTTGTTCTGGGTGACGCCGATGCTGGCGATCAGGCCCTGCACCTGCGAGTAACCGAGGCCGAAGGTGAACTGGCCGGAATTCTGTTCCTCGACCGCGACCGTCACGTCGACCTGGTCGTCCGTGCCCGGCACCTTGGGCGTGTCGATCTCGACCTTGCTGAAGAAGCCGAGGCGCTGCAGGCGGATCTTCGAGCGGTCGATCGCCGCCTGCGAATACCACGAGCCCTCGAGCTGGCGCATCTCGCGCCGCATCACCTCGTCCTCGGTGTGCTGGTTGCCCTTGAACACGACCTGGCGCACGTAGACGCGCTTGCCCGGGTTGATGAAGAAGTTGAGGCTGACCTCGCGCTTGTCCTTGTCGATGGTCGGGATCGGCTGCACGTCCGCGAACGCGTAGCCGATGTTCGACAGCGCGGAGACGATCGCGTCGACGGAGCGCTCGACCTTCGCGCGCGAAAACACCTCGCCCGCCTTGATCTGCAGCATCCTGCGCAGGTCCTCTTCCTTGAGGATCAGCGCGCCCGTCAGCTTGATGTCGCTGACCGCGTACACCTCGCCTTCCTTGATGTTGGCGCTGACGTACATCTTGCGCTTGTCGGGGCTGATGCTGACCTGGGTCGACTCGACGCTGAAGTCGGCGTAGCCGCGGTCCATGTAGTACGACTGCAGCTTCTCGAGGTCGCCCGAAAGCTTCTCGCGCGAATACTGGTCGTCCTTCGTGTACCACGACGTCCAGTTCGACGTGTTCGACTCGAACTCGTCCTCGATCTGCTTGTCGGTGAAGACGGTATTGCCCACCACATTGAGGTGCTTGATCTTCGCGGCCTTGCCTTCGGCCACGTTGATCGCGACCTCGACGCGGTTGCGGTCGAGGTTGACCTTGGAGGTCTTGACCGAGACGTTGTACTTGCCGCGGTTGTAGTACTGGCGGGTCAGCTCGTCCTGCACCTCGGCGAGCTTGAGCGGGTCGAACGCCTCGCCCTCGGCGAGGCCGATGCCCTTCAGGCCCTTGAGCAGGTCGGCTTCCTGGATGTCCTTGTTGCCGCGGATCGCGATCTTGGTGATCTGCGGCCGCTCCTTCACGGTCACGACGAGGATGTCGCCCTGTCGCGACAGCTGCACGTCGTTGAAGAAGCCGGTCTTGTACAGCGCGCGGATCGCCTGGTTCGCGCGCTCGGGCGTCAGCGCGTCGCCCTTCTCGACCGGCAGGTACGTGAACACCGTGCCGGGGGCGATGCGCGACAGGCCGTCGATGCGGATGTCGGAAATCGTGAAGGTGTCGAACGCCGAGGCGTTCGCGGCGAAAAAGGCAAGCAGGAGCAGGGCGGCTGTACGCTTCATCGTCACTTCCGTCAGGGCATCGTCGGGCCCGCGACGGGCGCAGCCGCGGCCATGGTTTCGTTATGGGGCAGGCCCGCGGGTCAGGACACGTTCCGCAGGATGTCGTTGTACAACGCCAGGCCCATCAGGCCGACGAGCAGGACCAGTCCGACGTACTGGCCGGCGATCTGCACGCGGTCGCTGAGCGGGCTGCCCTTTATGGATTCGATAAGGTAATACAGCAGGCCGCCGCCGTCCAAGATCGGGATCGGCAGCAGGTTGAGGATGGCCAGGCTGAGCGAGATCGCGGCGAGGAAGGTCAGGAACCAGACGAGGCCGCCCTGGGCCGAGCTGTCCGCGGCCTGGGCGATCGAGATCACCCCGCCGAGGTTCTTCACCGACGCCTGTCCGGTGACCATGCGGCCGAGCAGGCCTAGGGTATCGCGCGTCTGGTTCCAGGTCTCGGAAAACGCCTTGCCGAGCGCGGCGAGCGGGCCGTAGCGCAGCGTCGCGTCGTAGAGGAGCTCGACCGGCTTCACGCCGACGCCTATCAGCCAGCGCGGCTTGGCGTCGGCCGCGCCGGGGTCCGGTTCGCCCTGTTTGGGCATGACCGCGAACGCCTGCACGCGCCCATCCCGCTCGACCGACACCTCCAGCGGACGGTCGGCTGCGGCATGCTTCTGGATCGCATCGGATACGTCGCGCCAGTCCTTGATCGGGTCGCCCGCGATCGACACGATGCGGTCGCCCGGGGCGAGCCCCGCCTTCGCTGCGGCGCCGTCCGCGGAAACGTCGCCGATCACCGGCGGAATCGGCTGCCGCGGCGGTGCCAGGCCGATCTCGACCGGCAGGCGGCGTTCGTCGACGTCCGCCGGCAGCTTCGACAGCGCGAGCGTGCGCTGGTGCGCGGTGCCCTGCGCGTCGACGACGTCGACGACGACGTCGCGCCGGTCCAGGCCGGCGCCTGCGAGCGCGCCGATCGCGTTCGACCACGTGTCGACCGTGCGACCGCCGACCGCGGTGATGCGCTCGCCGACCTGGAAGCCCGAGCTGGCCGCGACGTGGTCGACGCTGCCGATCAGCGGCTGCAGGTCCGGCTTGCCGATCATGAAGACGAACCACAACGCGGCGATCGTGAAGGCGAGGTTGAACACGGGACCGGCCGCCGTGATCGCCATGCGCGCCCCGACGGATTTGCGATCGAACGCCCCGGCGAGGCCGGTCGGGCCGACCGTGCCCTCGACCTCGCGCGTGTCGAGCATCTTCACGTAGCCGCCGAGCGGGATCGCCGCGATCACGAACTGCGTGCCGTGGCGGTCGAATCGCGACCACAGCGCCGGGCCGAAGCCGACCGAGAACTTCAGCACCTTGACGCCGAGGCGGCGCGCGACGACGAAGTGGCCGTATTCGTGGAACGTGATCAGCAGGCCGAGGGTGACGATCAGCCACCAGACCGGACCGAGGATATGGCTCATGGGCATGCGTGGGATCAGGCGGACAGGGCGGCGATCATACGTTGGGCCTGCCTGCGCGCAGTTAAATCGGCGTCAAGGATCGCCGCCAGGTCGGCCGGGGCCTCGCCCGAGGCGCCGGCAAGGCAGCGCTCGATCGTCTCGGCGATCGCGAGGAACGGCAGCCGTCCATCGAGGAACGCGGCGACGGCCTCCTCGTTCGCCGCATTGAGCACGATCGTCGCCGTGCCGCCAGCGGCGAGCGCCTCGTAGGCGAGCGCAAGGCAGCGGAACGTCGTCAGATCGGGCGCCTCGAAATCCAGCCGTGCGGTCTTCACGAGGTCGAGTGCGGCGACGCCGGCGTCGATGCGCTGCGGCCATGCGAGCGCATAGGCGATCGCGGTGCGCATGTCGGGATTGCCGAGCTGGGCAAGCAGGGAACCGTCGGCGTACTCGACCAGCGAGTGGATGATGCTTTGCGGATGTACGACGACGTCGATGCGCTCGGCCGGCGCGCGGAACAGGTGGTGCGCCTCGATGACCTCGAGGCCCTTGTTCATGAGGGTCGCCGAATCGACCGAGATCTTGCGACCCATGCGCCAGTTCGGGTGCGCGCACGCCTGCGCCGGGGTGATCGCCGCAAGCTCGGCCGCGCTGCGGCCGCGAAACGGACCGCCCGACGCGGTGAGCAGGATGCGCCTGACGCCGATCGCGTCGAGGTCGCCGTGTTCGTGCGGCAGGCACTGGAATACCGCGTTGTGCTCGGAATCGAGCGGGAGCAGCGTGCCGCCGCCCTCGTCCAGCGCGGTCGCGAGCAAGGGCCCGGCCATCACGACCGCTTCCTTGTTCGCGAGCAGCAGGCGCTTGCCGGCGCGCGCCGCGGCGAGCGTCGACTCCAGGCCGGCGGCGCCGACGATCGCGGCGACCACGGTATCGCAGCGATCGCCCGCGGCCGCCGCGACGAGCGCGGCCGGCCCGCCTTCGACGCGGCACGCGATGCCGCGGCCGCGCAGGCGCTCGCTCAGGGCCGGGGCGCAGGCGGGGTCGGCGATCACCGCCAGCTCCGGCCGGAACCGCTCGCACAGGTCCGCCAGCGCGTCGACGCTCCGGTGGGCGGCGAGGACGCCGACACGGTACTTGTCGGGATGGCGCGCGACGACGTCGAGCGCGCTCGCACCGATCGAGCCGGTCGCGCCGAGCACCGCGAGTGTCTTCATCGGGCGAGCAGCAGGTCGAGCACGGCCTTGCCGGCGACGAACACCGGCACGGCCGAAAACACGCTGTCGACGCGGTCGAGCAGGCCGCCATGGCCGGGGAACAGCGTGCCCGAATCCTTCACGTTGGCCTGGCGCTTGAGCAGGCTCTCGATGAGGTCGCCGAGGATCGACGCGAGCACGGTCAGCAGCGCGAGCGCGAGCAGCGCGAGCAGCATCGCGCCGCGTTCGCCGAGCAGCCAGCCGCCGGCGAGCGCGACGCCGCCGCCCAGTGCGAGCGCTCCGTATGCGCCCGCGCGCGTCTTGTTCGGGCTGATCCGTGGCGCGAGCTTGGTCGTGCCCCAGGTCTTGCCGGCGAAATAGGCGCCCGTGTCGGCGGCCCAGACCAGGATGATGACGAGCAGCGCCCAATAGTGGCCGTGATCGGTGCTGCCGTGGAGCTGGACGAAGGCGAGCCAGGCCGGCAGCACGGCGACTTCCGCCGCGAGCAGCTTGAGCAGGGCATTCTCGCGCGTCGGCGCCGCCGCGTAGGAAAAGTGCCGCAACCAGAGCAGGCACACCAGCCACCAGGCGACCCCGGCGCCGATCGCGCATGCCGCGAGCGGCGTCGTGCGCAAGAACCAGAGCAGGCCGAGCAGCCCGGCATTGAAGGCGACGAATGCGATGCGCGCCGCGGTCGAGGACACACCGGCGAGGCTCGTCCACTCCCACATCGCCTGCAGCGAAATCGCCGCGATCACGAGCGCGAACCCGGCGGTCGGCAGCAGCAGGATCATCGCGACCGCGAGGGGGGCGAGCACGAGAGCGGTCAGCGTGCGTTGCTTGAGCATGCCGGCCTCAGCTCGCCGCGCGCATCTGCGCGGAGGTGAGGCCGTAGCGCCGCTCCCGCTGCGCGAATTCGGCGAGCGCCGCGTCGAGCACGTCGGCGTCGACGTCGGGCCAGAGCGCGTCCGTGAAATAGAGCTCGGCGTAGGCGATCTGCCAGAGCAGGAAATTGCTCACGCGCACTTCCCCGCCGGTGCGGATGAACAGGTCCACGGGGGGCTGTCCGTCGAGGCAGACGTGGCGCGCGAACAGCGCCTCGTCGATCGCGGCCGGGTCGAGTTCGTTGCGCGCCGCCGCCAGCGCGAGCGTTCGCGCGGCCTGCACGATGTCCCAGCGGCCGCCGTAGTTGACCGCGACGTTGAGGCTCAGCGCGGTGTTCGCCGCCGTACGCCGCATTGCGTCGTGCATGCGCGCGGACAGCGCGGACGCGAATGCGCCGAGGTCGCCGATGAAGTTGACGTGGACGCCGTTGCGGTCCAGCTCGTCGACTTCGCGGTCGAGCGCATCGAGGAACAGCTGCATCAGCGCGCCGACCTCCTCGTCGGGGCGCTTCCAGTTCTCGCTCGAGAACGCGAACAGCGTGAGCGCCTCGATTCCCTTGCGCCGGCAGTATTCGACCGCGGCACGCACGGCCTTCTGGCCCTCTCGATGGCCGAAGCTGCGCGGTCGATGGCGACGTTCGGCCCAGCGGCCGTTGCCGTCCATGACGATCGCGATGTGGCGCGGAAGGCGCGGTCGGGAATCGGAATCCATGCGTCACATTGTAGGCGCGGCTTGCGCCGCGGGCTGCTGCAGTGCTCGACCGCGAGTCGTTCGCGGCACCGATGGGCACGTCCACGGCGCCACGCCGTCGCCCGGCTTCCTCCTGGCGGTCGTTCGGGGCGATCGTCGCGCCGTGCGCGACGCCGTCGACTACATCGCCATCAGTTCCTCTTCCTTGGCCTTGACCACCGCGTCGACGTCCTTGACGTACTTGTCGGTGTACTTCTGGATCTCTTCCTCGGCGCGGCGCTCGTCGTCCTCGCTGATCTTCTTGTCCTTGAGGAGTTCCTTGGCCTGGTGCAAGGCGTCGCGGCGAACGTTGCGGACCGCCACCTTCGCGTTCTCGCCCTCGTGCGCGACGTGCTTGGACAGATCCTTGCGGCGCTCCTCGGTGAGCGGCGGCAGGTTGATGCGGATGACCTGGCCGACCGTGGTCGGGGTGAGGCCGAGGTCCGAGGCGAGGATCGCCTTCTCGACCGCGCCGACCATGTTCTTCTCGAACGGCGTGATCGTGATCGAGCGTGCGTCGGCGATCGCGACGTTGGCGACCTGGGTGATCGGCGTATCCGTGCCGTAGTAGGACACCTTGAGCGGCTCGATGAGCGCGGTGCTGGCACGACCCGTGCGCAGGCGCTGCAGTTCGTGCTTGAGCGCGTCCACGCTCTTCTGCATGCGTGTCTGCGCGTCCTTCTTGATCTTGTCGAGCATGGCGCGACCACCGTTTCCGTTGCGAGTGGCCGGCGAGTATAGCAGCGGGCGGCGCGGGCCCGTCCCGTGCGCGGCGCGGCGGCGCACCATCGGCCGCGGCGCGGTGAGGCGAAAGCGCGCGCCGCGATCGGCGGCGCGCGAAGCTCGCCACTGGCGGAGGCGGATCCCGCCGCGACGCGCGACGGGACCCGCAGGACTTCAGCGGGCGGCGACCGCGTCGGCGCCGCGGACGTTCGCCGCGATCTCGCGCACGAGCGCGACGTAGCGCAGGTTGACGCGTTCGTAGGTCGTCGATGCTTCCGGGTACGACGTGCGCGCCCCGAACAGCATGCCGATCTCGCGCGGACTGAAATGCAGGCGGATCTGCGCATGCAGCTCGGAACACGCCGGCGACGACGACGGCGGCGTGCAGTCGACCTGCTGCGACTGCACGGTGATCGCTTCGAGCGGGAGTTGGGTGCTGCCGGCGAGGGCGCTGTGGCACGCGCCCGTGGCGATCGTCGCGACGACGATGGCGGTCAGGGTCTTCATGGCTTGCTCCTCGATCTGCCGCAGGCAGGCCGGTCCGTGGCTGGCCCGTGGAACAGGGGATGTCCGGGTCCGTTCGGGCGGCGAAGGCGACGTGCGCCCTCATCGACACGATGCGCCGGGGCGGCAGGCGGGTTGCGTGCCGAAAGCTGGGTTTGCGCCGCGGCGACCGGATCGGGCGCCGAACCGAGGGTGGGTCGGGGGTCGGCTCAGCGTCCGCCGACGAGCGTCCCGATCGGCTCGCCGCGCATGATGCGCATGAGGTCCCCCTCGCGCGACATGTCGTAGATGCGCAGCGGGATGCGGTGGTCGCGGCAGAGCGCGATCGCGCTCGTGTCCATCACCTGCAGGTTGCGCTGGATGACGTCCTCGTAGGAGAGGCGTTCGTAGCGCGTCGCCGAAGGATCCTTCGCCGGATCGGCGCTGTAGACGCCGTCCACCTTGGTCGCCTTGAGCAACAGGTCGGCACCGATCTCGATCGCGCGCAGCGCAGCGGCGGAATCGGTGGTGAAGAACGGGTTGCCGGTACCGGCCGCGAAGATCGTGATGCGCCCCTTCTCGAGGTGGCGGATCGCGCGGCGGCGGATGAAGTCCTCGCACACTTCGTTGATCTTGATCGCCGACATCGTGCGCGCGTAGCCGCCGGCTTTTTCGATCGCATCCTGCATCGCGAGCGCGTTCATGACGGTCGCGAGCATGCCCAGGTGGTCGCCGGTGACGCGGTCCATGCCCGCTGCGGCGAGGCCCGCACCGCGGAAGATGTTGCCGCCGCCGATGACGACGCCGACCTGCACGCCCGCGCGTTGCACCTCGATGATCTCGCGCGCGAGCCGGCGCAGCACCTGCGGATCGATGCCGTAGTCGGCTTCGCCCATGAGCGCTTCGCCGGACAGCTTGAGGAGGATGCGCTTGAACTTGATGTCGGCAGGCATGGGCGATTCCGGCGGGCAAAACGCCGGCATTGTAGCGGCATGACCCGCGCGCATCACGTTATTTCGGACCGCATGGAGCGCGCCGCGCCCGCCGGCGCGCTAGAGTGCGCGCGGATGCATCGCGTCGAGGTGCGCGCGTGAACCTGCCGTTGCTCGTGTTGTCGCTCGACCTCGCCGGGACGTTCGTGTTCGCCCTGAGCGGCGCGACCGCGGGCGTACGGCGTCGCCTCGACCTGTTCGGCGTGCTCGTGCTTTCGTTCGTCGCGGCCAATTCGGGCGGCATCGCCCGCGACGTGCTCATCGGCGCCGTGCCGCCGGCATCGATCAGTGACTGGCGATATCTCGGCACCTCGGTGCTGGCGGGCCTCGTCACGTTCCGCTGGGCGCCTTCGATCGAGCGCTTGAGCAATCCCGTGCGCCTGTTCGACGCCGCGGGGCTTGCGCTGTTCGCCGTGGTCGGGGCGAACAAGGCGCTCGCCCATGGCCTCGATCCCGTGATGGCCGCCCTGCTCGGCATGCTGTCCGGCATCGGCGGCGGCATCGCGCGCGACGTACTGTTGTCGGAGGTGCCGCTGGTGCTGCGAGCCGAGCTTTACGCGGTCGCCGCGCTCGCAGGCGCGGCGGTGGTCGTCGTCGGCGATCGGTTCGGCCTGCCGGCGGCCGTCGTCATGTGCGCGGGCGCGCTGCTGTGCTTCGTGCTGCGCGTGCTCGCGATCCGCTACGCGTGGAGGTTGCCGGTCGCGGGCATCCGCCATGCGATCGGTGCGCATCCCCCTCGTGGCGCGGACAGCCACGACCGCGGCTCGGCCGATTGAGCCAGCTCGCTCGCGCGAAGTTCGCGCGAGCGTTTTTTGCCCGCTCAAGGGGGGGGGGCGGTGAAGCGGCAAGACGCCGAAGCGGGAGCTTCCCCGTCGTCGTTCAGGCGAACGCCGGGTCCCCGCGTCGCCGCAGATCGGCCAAGAAAAAAGGCCGCGGAATCCGCGGCCTTTCTTCCATCGATCAACGCGCTCTACGCAATCTCAGACCTGCATCGCCTTGGCGACTTCGGCTGCGTAGTCCTCGACCACCTTCTCGATGCCTTCGCCGACCGCGATGCGCTGGAAGCCGACGACGTCCGCCCCGGCCGCCTTCGCCGCGGCTTCGACCGTCTGGTCGGTGTTCAGCACGTACGGCTGGCCGTAGAGCGTGACTTCGTTGACGATCTTGGCGACCTTGCCGCCGATGATCTTCTCGAGGATTTCGGCCGGCTTGGCCTTGTCCTTCTCGCTCATCTTCGCGAGTTCGATCTCCTTCTCCTTCGCGAGGAAGTCGGCCGGCACGTCCGCCGCCTTGTTGTAAGGCGGGTTCATGGCCGCGACGTGCATCGCGACGCCGCGCGCGAACTCGGCGTCGCCGCCCTTCACCTCGACGAGCACGCCGATGCGACCGCCGTGCACATAGGCGGCGACATTGTTCGCACCGCTCGCCGCGATGAGACGACGCACCTGCACGTTCTCGCCGACCTTCGCGATGACCGCGGCGCGGGCTTCCTCGACCGTCTCGCCGCTCGGCAGCTTCACTGCCTTGAGCGCCTCGGCGTCCTTCGCCCCGGAGGCGAGTGCCGCCTTCGCGACCGCGTCGGCGAAGGAGAGGAAGTTCTCGTCCTTGGCGACGAAGTCGGTCTCGGAGTTGATCTCGACGAGCACGGCCTTGCTGCCGTCCTGCGCCATCGCGATGCGACCTTCGGCGGCGACGCGGCTGGCCTTCTTGTCGGCCTTGGCAAGGCCCTGCTTGCGCAGCCACTCGGCCGCGGCGTCGATGTCGCCCTTGTTCTCGGTGAGTGCCTTCTTGCACTCCATCATGCCGGCGCCGGTGCGCTCGCGCAGGTCCTTGACCAGGGTAGCGGTGATTTCCATGGTGTCC
>NZ_DATDMY010000184.1:0-4522 GCF_036518555.1 Dokdonella sp.
CTGCCCGCGCCGCGTTCGCACGCAGCGGCGACACCGCCGCCGGCGGCCCCGAGGGCGACGGAAGCGCCGCCGGCGCCGGCGATACCGAAGGCGCGGACGCGGGCGGCAACGCATCGGCGAATCGCGTCGTCGCGACGAGCCGATAACCGAGCCGCGGCACGGTCTCGATGTATCGCGGCGCATGCGGATCGTCGCCGAGCGCGCGGCGCAGGTCCTTGATCGCCTGGGTCAGCACATCCGGCGTCGGGCAGGTGCCGCGCCAGACGTCATCGAGCAGCTCGTCGCGCCCGATCGTCCGTCCAGCCGCGTGCGCGAGGCGAACGAGCACCGCCACGGCCTTCGGCGGCAACTTCGCATCCGGCGTCGTGACGAGCCGGAGCGTGTCCGTATCGAGGATGTGCGCGCCGACCTCGAGGAAACGACCAGCCTCGAGGCGGACTTGCGACAACGCGTTCATGCGCTCCGGCTCCGCGGCTCGACCCTTCGAATGTACGACCGACATCGTATTACATTTGCAGGCGAACACAAATCGCCGCCGCGGCGCAGCTTGCGCGCATCCGGCACTGCCACTAGCCTGCGGCGCATCCCTCGCACGTCCCCGGAGTCCCCGATGCGCACCCTGCCGGCATCGCTCGTTGGCCTTTTCCTCGCGCTGCTGTCGTCGTCGCTGTCCGCCGCGGACGGGACGAAGGCGCCGACCGCCGCCGATGCGCACGCGTTCGTCGAGAGGATGAACGCGGAGTACAGGGCGCAGTACCTCGTCGCGAACGCGGCCGAATGGGTGGCCGAGACCTACATCACCGGCGACACCGAGATGCTCACCGCGCGCGCGAACGAAGCGATGCTGAAGTGGCTGTCGGCGAAGATCGACGAATCGCGCCGCTTCGACGGCGTCGCCGGCATCGACCCGAAGGACCGGCGGGCGCTCGACCTGCTCAAGCTGCAGACGGCGATGCCGGCGCCGAAGGATCCTGCGCACCTGACCGAAGCGACCAACCTCGCCTCGAAGCTGACCGCCGCCTACGGATCGGGCAAGTACTGCAAGGACGACAAGGACCCTGCGAGCTGCCGCACGCTCGACCAGCTGTCCGAGGTCCTGGCGAACGATCGCGACTGGGACCATGCCCTCGATGCGTGGCGCGGATGGCACCGCGTCGGCCGCGGCATGCTCAAGGACTACACGCGCTTCGTCGAACTCCTCAACGAGGGCGCGCGCGACCTCGGCTACGACAACGTCGGCACGATGTGGCGCGCCGGTTACGACATGCCGCCGGCCGAGTTCGCGAAGGAGACCGACCGGCTGTGGGGCCAGGTGCAGCCGCTGTACGGGCAGCTGCAGTGCTACGCGCGCAACAAGCTCGCCGACACGTACGGCGCGCGCATGCCCAAGGACGGCACGATCCCCGCGCACATCACCGGCAACATGTGGGCGCAGGACTGGGCCAACCTCTATCCGCTGCTGCAGCCGTACCCGGGCGTCGGCAACCTCGACGTCGACGCACGCCTCGAGGCGCAGCGCAAGACGACGCTCGATGGCCTGCGCAAGGCCTTCAAGGGCGAGCCGACGCCGCTCGACGTCGCCGCGCTCGAGCACGACGCCGACATGAGGAACGCGGTCGCGATGGTCCGCCGCTCGGAGGATTTCTACACGTCGATCGGTTTTCCGCCGCTGCCGGCGTCGTTCTACGACAAGTCGATGCTGCTGCGCCCGCGCGATCGCGACGCGCTGTGCCACGCGAGTGCGTGGCCGATGGACCTCGGCAGCACCGACATGCGCATCAAGATGTGCATCAGGCCGACCGAGGAAGACCAGTACACGATCTATCACGAGATGGGCCATGTCTATTATTACCTGGCCTACAAGGACCTCCCGCCGATCTTCCAGGGTGGCGCCAACGACGGATTCCACGAAGCGATCGGCGACACGATCCGCCTCAACATCACGCCTGCGTATCTCGCCCGCATCGACCTCGCGGGCAAGGCGGGCAGCGACGACAAGGCGATGCTCAACGCGCAGATGAAACTCGCGCTCGAGAAGGTCGCGTTCCTGCCGTTCGGGCTGCTCATCGACAAGTGGCGCTGGGGCGTGTTCGACGGCTCGATCGCGCCGGACAAGTACAACGAAGGCTGGTGGCAGCTGCGCCGCACGTACCAGGGCCTGTCCTCGCCGGTCGCCGCGACCGCGGCCGACTTCGACCCGGGCGCGAAGAACCACGTGCCGACCAACGTGCCGTACATGCGCTACTTCCTCGCCGACATCCTGCAGTTCCAGTTCTACCGCTCGCTGTGCGACGCGGCCGGCTACAAGGGTCCGCTGTCGCAGTGTTCGATCTACGGCAACAAGGAAGCCGGAGCGAAGTACTGGAAGATGCTTTCGCAGGGCGCGCAGCAACCGTGGCAGCAGACGCTGAAGGAACTCACGGGCAAGGAGGACATGGACGCGAGCGCGATCATCGACTACTTCGCGCCGCTGTACGCGTGGCTGCAGGAACAGAACAAGGGCAAGCGCTGCGGCTGGCAGTAGACCGACCGCCTCGGGATTGGGTAACGCGCGAAAAGAGTCCACAATCCGCGCATGCGCCTGCCGGCAGTCCCGCCGGGAGCGCACCGTCGCCCATTCCACCAACGGACATTGCCTATGCAGCGCTGGATCAAGCTTCCCGATGGCCGCTTCGTCGACGCCGGCGCGATCGTCTACATCAGCCGTCCCGAGACCTACGCGCGCATCGACGAGGACGGCAACGATCTCGGTATCGGCTACTCGGTCAACATCGGCACCGGCATTCCGCGCGATGCGCAGATCAGCGTGACCGGGAGCAAGGACGAGGTATTCGCCGTCCTGCGCGCGATCCTGGGCCAGCAGGGCACCGCGCCCACTGCGACCTGAGGTCGGCGTCGCCGACCATGCTCCCGCCGATCCATTGCCGGGCCGCCGCATGCGTGCGCGCGCACCCGGGCGGGCGTCGGCCAATGCGCGTGCGCGCGTTCCAGGCGATCAGATCGCCGAACCGATCTCGCGCTCGCGCCGCGTGATCATCCGGTACGCGTGCCAGCCGACGAAGCCGAGTGCGGTGGACAGCAGCGCGGCGGATGCGAGGCGCAGCGCGCTCGCCGCCAGCATCGGCGCCAGCGCGCCCGCGATCGTCGCGCTGATGACGAGGCTGATGAAGGCCTGCACCGAAGAGACCGCACCGCGATGGTTCGGGAAGCGGTCGAGCAGGAGCAGCGTGAGCGTCGGGAAGTTCATGCCGATCCCGATCGCGTGCAGGCCGATCGGAATCACCGACCACGGCACGCGAGGCTGCGGCAACAGCCATGCGATCAGAACGCTGGACGCGGCCGCCGTCAGCATGATCGCGTAGCCGAGGCGCACCGTCGCCGCCGGCGCGAGGCGCCCGGCGACCCGTCCGGAAAGGAACGCACCGATCATCATGCCGCTGATCGCGGGCACGAACAGCCAGGCGAAGTGCTGCGCATCGAGCTTGAGAAGATCGAGTACGTACGCCGGCGCCGACGAGATGTACACCCACAGCGCGTTGAAATTGAGCGAGCCGGCGAGCGCGAGCGGCACGAACGCGCGGTCGCGGCCGATCAGGCGGTAGGTCGTCGCGAGTTCGCGCAGCGACAGCGGCACGCGACGCGCGGGCGGATGCGTCTCGGGCAGCCAGGCGAGGCACGCGAGCCATAGCGCGAACGCGAATGCGGCGAGCAGGCCGAAGATCATCGGCCAGCGCGCGAACGCGATGACCCAACCACCCACGATCGGTGCGACGGCCGGGGCAATGCCGAAGATCATCGACACCGTCGACATGAGCTTCTGCGCCGCGACGCCTTCGAAGCAGTCGCGGATGATCGCGCGGCCGACGATGAGGCCTGCACCGGCCGACATGCCCTGCAGCGCACGGAACGCGAGCAGCGCACCGATCGAGCCCGACAGCGCACAGCCGACCGAGGCGAGCGCGAACACGACGACCCCGACGAGGATCACGCGGCGGCGACCGAGCGCGTCGGAGAACGGGCCGTGCAGCAACGACATGAGCGCATAGGCGACCATGTAGACGCTGATCGTCTGCTGCATTGCGAACGGACTCGCATGCAGGTCGGCCTCGATCGCCGGGAACGCCGGGAAGATCGTGTCGATCGAGAACGGGCCGAACATCGCGAGCGCCGCGAGCAGCGGCGCGAGCCGGCGGCGACGGGGAGCTGCTGCAGCGGTCAGGTCGGTAGGCAAGGCGGTCGGCATGCTACAGCAAGACCTGCCTGCGGACGTGCGGCGCGCCGCCTGGCACGCCGTCCCCGGCCACGCGACGACGGAGCATCGGCTTCACCCGCGCCGAGCCGCCTACGCCCGATCCGACCGCGCGCCGGAGCGAAACGCCTGGCCCCGCGGCACCGGGGCGCGGCGGGCGGCGACGGCACGCCCGACCGGACGACGGATGGCCTTCGTCGCATGGTCGAGCTCGAACGCATTGCGCGACGTCGCAGCCGGATCTCCCGCAGCGGGGCTTGATTCAGGCTCGGC
>NZ_DATDMY010000185.1:0-18181 GCF_036518555.1 Dokdonella sp.
CGCCTCGCACGCATCGACGCGGCGCTCGCGGCGGCCGTGACGGCGGCCCGGCCGGCGCTCGGCGAGCGGCTGGTCGCGCCGCCGGCGGGTGCCGTCGCCGCCTGACGCGACGACGTGCCGGTGACTTCCGGCACTTCGGCGCGCGGCAGGCGATCGCCAACGATGGATTTGCCGAGGCAGCGGCGAGTGCCTATGCTCTTGACCCTTTTTCGTGCGACGGCAGGACGCAATGTTGACCACCACAGAGCAGGCCCGGCAGAACATGGTCGAGAACCAGGTACGTACCTGGGAAGTCCTCGACACGCGCGTACTCGACGTGCTGCGCGACGTGCGGCGCGAAGACTTCGTGCCGGCGCGTCATCGCAACCTCGCGTTCGCCGACCTCGCGCTGCCGATCGGCCACGACGAGGTGATGCTCAAGCCGGTGATCGAGGGCCGCGTCCTGCAGGCGCTCGCGCTGCAGCCGGGCGAGAAAGTCCTCGAGATCGGCACCGGCACGGGTTTCCTGACCGCCTGCCTCGCGCGCCTCGCCGGCAACGTGACCAGCGTCGAGCAGCACGCGGATCTCGCCGAAGGCGCGCGCGCCAGGCTCGCCGCCGCGCAGGTTCGCAACGCGAAGGTCGTGACGGCCGACGCGCTGCTCGACTTCGAGTGCAACGAGACGTTCGACGCCGTCGTCATCGGCGGCGCGACGTGGTCGCTGCCGGAATGCGCGCGCGGGTGGGTCAAGCCCGGCGGCCGCCTTCTCGCGATCGTCGGCGAATCGCCGGCGCAGCAGGTGACGCTCTACAAGCGCGCGCCCGACTCGCGCTGGAGCAGCGAGAGCCTGTTCGAGACCGACGTGCCGTACCTGCGCCATGCCGAACCGCCACGGCGTTTCACGCTGTAGCCGGCCGCAAGAACAACACTCCCCGAGGATGAACCGATGATCCGCTTTCGTTCCCTGTCGCTGGCCCTGGCGCTGAGCCTCGCCGCAGGCGCGGCGCACGCCGACGACCTGCTGCAGATCTACCAGGAAGCCCGCGCGTCCGACCCGACGCTCGCCGGCGCCGAGGCGACCAAGCTCGCGACCGACGAGAACGTCGACCAGGCGCGCGCGCTGCTGCTGCCGCAGATCGGCGTCAACCTCGACTTCACGCGTTCGCGCGGCGGCGAGAACGGCGTCACGCTGGTGCCGAACCCCGCCAACCCCAACGATCCGAGCGACCTGGTTCCCGTCGACGGCATCAGCAAGACCACGTATACCCGCTCGACCAGTGCGACGCTCACGCAGAGCATCCTCGACATCAGCAAGTGGACCGCGCTCAAGGCGAGCCACTACACCGCGGACGCGGGCGCGGCGACCTACGATGCGGCCCAGCAGCAGCTGCTCATCAACGTCGCGCGCGCCTACTTCGACGTGCTCACCGCGATCGACACATTGAGGTTCTCCGACGCCAACGAGAAGGCGCTTGCACGCCAGCTCGAGCAGGCGCAGCAGCGCTTCGAAGTCGGTCTCGCCGCGATCACCGACGTCAACGATGCCAAGGCGCAGCACGACCAGGCGGTCGCGAGCGTGATCAGCAACCAGAACGCGGTCGACACCGCGCGCGAGACCGTGCGCCAGCTCACCAACAAGGAGCCGGGCGAGTTCAAGCGACTGCGCGAGGCACTGCCGCTCGACCATCCCACGCCGGACGACCCGGCCGCATGGGTCGACGTCGCGTTGAAGAACAATCCCGCGCTGAAGTCGTCCGCGCTGCAGGTCGACGCGGCCAACGCGAACATCAATACCGCGCGCGCCGGCCACCTGCCGACGATCACGGGCAGCCTCAGCTACGGCCGCGCGCCCAGTTGGGGGGATTCGCATTACGGCGGCCTCGGCAGCGTGCACGATTCCGCAGGCGACCCGCGCTGGGGCAACACCGTGCAGCTGCAGCTCAACGTGCCGATCTTCAGCGGCGGACTGACCCAGTCACGCGTGCGCCAGGCAATCTACAACCGCGACTTCGCGCAGGACCAGTACGAGTTCAACCGGCGCCAGGTGGAAGCCGCGACGCGCAACGACTATCGCTCCGTCATCGCGGGCGCGAGCGAAGTCGAGGCGACCAAGGCCGCGGTCGTGTCCGCGCAGAGCTCCGTCGAGGCGACCCAGGCCGGCTACGAAGTCGGCACGCGCACGATCGTCGACGTACTGATCAGCCAGCAGACGCTGCTGCAGGCGCAGAGCGCGTACTCGACCGCGCGCCACAACTTCGTGATCAACGGTCTCCTGCTCAAGCAGGCCGCCGGCGTCATCGAAGTCAAGGATCTCGAGGCGATCAACGCCCTGCTCGAGTGACGGAGCCGCAGGGCGGCGCGCGCATCGCGTGCCGCCTCGGTTCGCCGCGGCGGGCGGCGGCACGCGCGTTGCGCGGACCGCCCTACCGCGCGCGGACACCGCTCGTCGATTCCCGCTTGGCGGCGTCTGCGAGCACGGTCTCGACGATCGCCATCGTGCGATCGACCGCGCCGCGTTCGCGCGCCATGACGGCGTGCGCCGCCTCGCCCATGCTGCGCCGCTCGACGTCGCGTGCGAGCAGCCGCACGACGGCCGGGCCGAGTTCGTCGCCGTCGGCGATGCGGCAGGCGGCGCCCGCGGCGATCAGGTCCTCGGTGACTTCGGCGAAATTGAACGTCTGCGGGCCGACCACGACCGGTCGGGCGAGCGCCGCGGGTTCGAGCAGGTTGTGGCCGCCGACCGGCACGAGGCTGCCGCCGACGAAGGCGACGTCGGCCGCCGCGTAGAACTCGATCAGCTCACCCATCGAATCGACGACGAAACATTGGCACGCGGGATCCGCGCCGCCATCCTCGCTGCGCGTGCCCGTGCGGAAGCCGTAGGCACGACACGCGGTCGCGACCGGCCTGAAGCGCTCCGGGTGGCGTGGCGCGACCAGCAGCAGCGCGTCCGGGAATCGGCGCAGCACGTCGGCGTGCGCCTTCAGCACGACCATCTCCTCGCCCTCGTGCGTGCTCGCCGCGATCCACACCGGACGTGCGCCACCGGCGGCGGCGCGGAACGCCGTGCCGCGCTCGCTCACGCCGGGCGGCACCGCGAGGTCGAACTTGAGGTTGCCGACGATCGCCAGGCGGGACGCGTCGGCGCCGAGCCGACTCAGGCGTTCGTAGTCCGATGCCGACTGCGCCGCGACGAAACTCGCGCAACGGATCGCGCGCCGCGCGAGCGGCTGGATCGGCCAGTAGCCGCGCAGCGACTTCTCGGACAGGCGCGCGTTCGCGATCACGATCGAAATGCCGCGCTCGGCGCAGGTCATGAAGAGATTCGGCCAGATCTCCGTCTCCATGATCACCGCGAGGCGCGGCCGCACGCGATCGAGGAAGCGCTTGACCGCGGTGGTGAGGTCGTACGGCAGGTAGACGTGGAACACGCGGTCGCCGAACAGGCGCAGCACCCGGTCCGATCCGGTCGGCGTGACCGTCGTGATCACGAACTGCGAATCGGCGTAGCGACGCATGAGCGCCTCGATCAGCGGGATCGCCGCATTGACCTCGCCGAGCGACACCGCATGGATCCAGATGCTGTCGCGGATGCGCGGATCGGGGAAGAAGCCGAAACGCTCGCGCCAGCGCGCGAAGTAGCCGTGGTACTTGATGCCACGCGCGGCGAGCCGGTACACGACGAACGGCGTCAGCAGGTAGAGCGTGAGCGTGTAGATGAAGCGCTGGAACACGGGCGCACGGCGAAGGGAGGTTCGGCAGTATACCGAGCGAGGGCCGGGACCTGAGACCAAGGGCCGAAACGCCCGCGTCGGCGCGCGTGCCCCAGTCAACGGCCCTCCCTCAAGCATAATCCGCGCATGCCGCAAGCCGCCCCGTCGTTCCGCCCCGCCCTGCTCGCCCCGCGGCACTGGCCTGCCTGGATCGGCCTGGCCCTGATCCGCGTGGTCGCGCTGCTGCCCCACCCCGTGCTGTTGCGACTCGGCCGCCTCCTCGGCGCGATCACCGCCCGCGTGTCCGGCGAGCGGCGGCGCGTCGCCGCGCGCAACATCGAGCTGTGCTTTCCCGAGCTGACTCCGACGGAGCGCGCGGAACTGCTGCGCGAGAACCTGCGCGACTCGGGCACGTTGCTGGTCGAGTTCTCGCTCGCCTGGATGGGTTCGCGACGCGCGATCGAGCGGATCCCGGTCGTGTTCGAAGGCCTGCACCACCTGGAGCAGGCGCGCGCCTCGGGGCACGGCGTGCTGCTCGTCGGCGCGCACTTCTCGCACCTGGAGCTGTGCGCCCGCCTCGTGTCGCAACGCATCTCGATCGCCGGCATGTACCGCGAGCACGCGGACGCCGCATTCGAATGGGCGATCAAGCGCGCGCGCCTGCGCTACGCCGACGCGATGTTCGAAAAGAACGAACTGCGCCAGACCGTGCGCTACCTCAAGGGCGGCGGCACCGTCTGGTACGCGCCCGACCAGGACATGCGCGGCAAGGATGTCGTCTTCGCCCCGTTCTTCGGCGTGCCCGCGGCGACGATCACTGCGACGCATCACTTCGCCCGCCTGTCCGGCGCGAAGGTGGTGCCGTTCTTCCACCGGCGCACCGCGGACGGCGGCTACGCGATCCGCCTCGAGGCGCCGTTCGAGGCGTTCCCGGGCAGCGACGTCGTCGCCGACACCGCGCGCGTGAACGCCTGCATCGAGCGCATGGTGCGCGAGGCGCCCGAGCAGTACCTCTGGCTGCACAAGCGCTTCAAGACGCGACCGCCGGGCCATCCGCCGCTGTACGATCCGTAACGGCCGCGCGGCCACGCGATGTTCGCCGGCCCGCATGTCCAACGTGCCCGAATGCGCCGACGCCGCGTCCCTGCGCTTCGGCATGCGGCATCATCGGCCTGACTGGGGGAGGAAGGCATGGGGTTCCTGATCGTCGTGGCTGCGTGCATCGCCGGCCTGTTCGTCGGCGGCACGTTCGGCAACAACGTAGGCTTCGGTTTCTTCGGCGGACTCGCGCTCGGACTCGCGTTCGCACGCCTGCGCGCGCTGTCCGAGCGCGTCGACGCGCTCGGCAAGCAGGTGGAGGCATTGCGCCGTTCACCCGCGCCAGGCGGCGCCGAGGCGGCGCCGGACGCCGCGGCAGTGCCGGATGCGCTCGCTGCGCGCGAAACGGCGGCGACGGCGGCCCGATCGACGCCGTCCGTGCGCGAAGGATCCACCGGCGCAGCGGCGCCACCGACGATCGAATCGATGCCGGCACCGCCACCGGTCGCCGCCGCGGCCACGGCCGCGCCTGCACCCGCCACGGCGCCGGCTCCTCCGTCGACGCCGACGGCACGCATGCCGACGCCGACACGACCGGCCGAGCCGGGTCCGCTGCAGCGCCTCGGCGCGTGGCTCAAACGCTGGTTCAGCGAGGGCAACGTGCCGGTCAAGGTCGGCATGCTCGTGCTGTTCGCCGGTGTCGCCGCCCTGCTCAAGTACGCATCCGACCAGGGCTGGCTGCGCCTGCCGATCGAACTGCGGCTGGCCGCCGTCGCCCTGGCCGCGATCGCCGCACTCGCGTTCGGCTGGCGCGAGCGCGCGCGGCGACCGTCGTTCGGCCTGACCCTGCAGGGTGGCGCGATCGGCGTGCTGCTCCTCACCGTATTCGCCGCATTCCGCCTCTACCACCTGCTTCCCGCGGGCGCTGCGTTCGCGCTCATGCTCGTGCTCGTCGCCGGCGCCGGCGCGCTGGCGGTGCTGCAGGACGCACGCGCGCTCGCCGTGCTCGGCATCCTCGCCGGGTTCGCCGCGCCGATCCTCATCTCCACCGGCAGCGGCGATCACGTCGTACTGTTCTCGTACTACGCGCTGCTCAACCTCGCGATCTTCGCGATCGCCTGGGTGCGAGCGTGGCGCCCGCTCAACCTGCTCGGCTTCTTCTTCACGTACGCGATCGGCACGTTCTGGGGCGTGCTCCGCTACGAGCCCGCGCTGTACGGCAGCACCGAGCCGTTCCTGCTCGCCTATTTCGCGATCTACCTCGCCATTCCTATCCTGCATGCGCTGCGTCCGGCGGCGACGCAGCGCGACCCCGTCGACGGCACGCTCGTGTTCGGCAACCCACTCGTCGCATTCGCGCTGCAGGCCGCCTTGCTCGACGGCGAGCGCATGCCGCTCGCATGGTCGGCGCTCGCGCTCGCCGTGCTCTATGTCGTGCTCGCCGCGACGCTGCTGCCGCGCCGACGCGTGCTCGGTGAATCGTTCGCCGTGCTCGCGGTCGGCTTCGCGACGCTCGCCGTGCCGCTCGCGCTGAGCGCGCGCAGCACCGCGTGCACGTTCGCCCTCGAAGGTGCCGCACTGGTCTGGCTCGGGTTGCGCGAGCAGCGACGGCTGCCGCGCATCGCGGGTCTCGTGCTGCAGGCGTTGGCCGCGCTCGCGTTCGCGTGGGCGCTCGCCGACGGCGCCGCCTCGAACGAGACGATCGCGATCGCGAACGGCACCTGCATCGGCGCACTGCTGATCGCGCTCGCGGCCTTCACGAGCGCGTGGCTCTACCACCGGCGCACCGACGCGCGGCGCGAGGCGTGCGTGCTGCTGTACCTGTGGGGGCTCGCCTGGTGGCTCGGCGCCGGCATGCGCGAGATCGACCGGTTCGTGGCGGCGCCGCAGCGTCCCGCGGCGCTGCTCGCACTGCTTGCGCTCACCGCCGCCTTCGCCGCGATCGCCGCGCGTCGAACGCAGGCGTTCGCGACGGCGCTGACGGCGGGGCTCGCGCTCGCGGCCGGAGTCGTCGTCGCGCTCGCCTTCGGCGATGCCGGCCTGCGACCGTTCGCGGGCTGGGGTCTCGCCGCGTTCGCCGCGTACGCGCTCGCCGGCGTGATCGCGATGTCGCAACTCGGCGATCGCCGCGACGCCACGCCCGCGCTCGCGCATATCGGCTGGTCGTGGGCCTGGACGTGCGCGATCGCGGTCGCCCTGGAGCAGTTCGCGCGCGACCTCCAGCTCGGCTCGGGTTGGCACGCTGCGTTCGCGGCATCGCCGCTGCTCGGCGCGTGGGCGCTCGCGCTGTCGCGGCCATCGTGGATCGGCGTGCCACTCGCGGCGCGTTTCGGCGAATGGCGCGGCACGTTGCTGCTGTTGCAGGCGTTCGTCGCCGCGTGCGCGTTCTTCGGCCTGCTCTGGCACGACGGCGACAGCGCACCGCTGCCGTTCCTGCCCGTGCTCGATCCGGTCGAGCTCGTGCAGGTCGGCGTCCTCTTGCTCGGCGCGCGCTGGCTCGCCGACGCGGCCGCGCCGCGGGATCTCGCGGCGCGTCGCGGGCTGCTGCTCGCGGCCGGCGGATTCCTGTTCGTGACGGCGGCGACCTTGCGCGCGGCGCATCAGCTCGGCGGCATCGCCTGGGACGAACACCTGTGGTCCTCGAACCTCGCGCAAACCTCGCTCACCGTGGTCTGGAGCGTGCTCGGCGTACTCGGCTGGGTCGTCGGCTCACGCCGCGGCCAGCGTGCGCTCTGGCTCGCGGGCGCAGTACTCATGGCCGTCGTGCTCGCCAAACTGCTGCTGGTGGATCGCACCCGCCTCGGCAACCTGTTCGGCATCGCCTCGTTCATCGCCTACGGTCTGCTCTGCACCGTGATCGGCTACTTCGCGCCGGCGCCGCCGCGCGAGCCCGGCGAAGGAGCGGCGACGTGATCCGCACGCTCGCTGCATTCGCCGCGTTCGCGGCCGCGTCCGCATCGGCGGCGGAACTGCGCGACTACGCGTACGCGTTCGCGATCGAAACGCCCGCCGGCGTCGCCAGCGGTGCCTGGCGCATCGATCTCGATCCCGCGGTCTATGCCTGGGTGCGCGATCCCGCACTGCGCGACATCGCGGTGTTTAACGCCGACGGCAAGCCGGTGCCCTGCGCACGCATCGCCGCGGAGCCCGGCATGGAGGCGCGCGAACGCATCGAGGCGGTGCCGATGCTCGCGCTGCCGACAGGCACGTCGGAGGCCGGCGGCGACCTGCGCCTGCTGATCGAGCGCGATGCGCGTGGCCGCCTGCGCCGCCTCGATGCGGGCGACGCCTCGACGACGAATCCCGTCGAGCGCGCGTGGATCGTCGATGCGAGCGGGCTCGACGGCGGGATCGAGCGCCTCGTCCTTGCGTGGGACGAGCCCGCGAGCGGCGTCGTCGCGCGCTTCGAGATCTCCGCCGGCGACGACCTCGAGCACTGGCGCCGCGTCGGCGAAGGCAGCGTGCTGTCGCTGCGCGAGGGCGACGCACGCCTCGACCGCAACGACGTCGCGTTGCCCGACGTGCGCGCGAAGTACCTGCGCCTGCGCCGCGTCGACGACGGCGAGGCGCTGCGCGGGCTGCGTGCGTCGGTACGCGTCATCGAGCATGCCGCGTCGGCGCCGACGCGACGCTGGATCGACGCGCGCCCGGTCGAACTGCCGCCCGACGAGCGCGCGAGCGCGTCCGCGCAGTACGCGTACGCGCTGCCCGCCGCGTTGCCGGTCGAGCAGGCACGCATCGAACTCGCCGACGACAACGCGCTCGCCGCGCTCACCCTGGCTGCGCGCGAAGGTGATGCGTGGCGCGAACTCGCGCGCTTCACCGCGTTCCGCGTGCGTTCGGGCCAAGACACGTTGCGCAACGGCGATGTCGATCTCGCCGCCGCACGCCGCCTCGACGCGTTCCGCCTCGCCGCGCGAACACCGCTTGCGAGTCCGCCGCGACTCGCGTTCGCGTTCCGCCCCGACCGCTTCGTGTTCCTCGCCGAAGGCGCGGCGCCGTACCGCCTCGCGGTCGGCAGCGCGACCGCGCGACGGCCCGACTATCCGCTCGAGGCCGCGCTCGCGAGCCTGCGCGCGAGCCGCGGCAAGGACTGGCAGCCGCCGCAGGCGACGCTCGGCCCAGGCCGCGCGAGCGGCGGCGACGCCGCGCTGCAGCCGCCACCGGCGCCGACGCCTTGGCGGCAATGGTTGCTCTGGGGCGTGCTCGCGCTCGGCGCCGCGCTCGTCGGCGCATTCGCGCTGAGCCTGCTGCGCGAGCGCAAGCCGTAGCGATCGCGGTGGCCTGGAACGCCGGTTGCGCGTAGCATGCGCCGCGGCAGCGCGCGCGACGCGCGCGCGATCGCCCTGGGGACCCTCCGTTCGCATGACACGCGCCGCACCTGCGTCGCGCGCGTGCGCGGCATCCCGAGGCGCGCCCTTTTCCCCACGACGGAACGTCCCATGCACGCAGCCCTGCGCGAGAACCTCTACCTCGTCGAGGAACACGTCGGCCTATTCAAGGCCGCCAACAACTTCGACATCTTCGACCCTGCGAGCGGCCGCAAGGTGCTCGAGTGCCGCGAGCCGGAGCTCGGCTTCTTCACCCGGCTGCTGCGCTTCACCGACTACAAGCGCATGACCCCGTTCGACGTGCGCATCACGACGCCGGAAGGCCGCAAGGTGCTGGGCGTGAAGCGCGGCATCTCGCTGTTCCTGTCAAAGGTCGAAGTGCTCGACGAGAGCGGCCGCGTGGTCGGCCTGTTCAAGCAGAAGTTCTTTTCGATCGGCGGCGCGTTCGACGTGTTCGACGCGAACGAGAAGCTGCTGTGCACGCTCGTCGGCAAGTGGACGAGCTGGGAGTTCAAGTTCAAGGCCGGCGAGCGCGAACTCGCGAGCGTGACGAAGAAATGGTCGGGCCTCGGCAAGGAACTGTTCACGACCGCCGACACCTACATGCTGTCGATCGACCGCGCGGTCGCGCCGGACGACACGGTGCGCCCGCTGATCATGGCCGCGGTCATGTGCATCGACATGGTGCTCAAGGAGTAGCGCGCGACCCGCACGACGCGAGGCGGCACGCGCGACACGCATGTCGTCGCCTTCAACGCGCGTCGGCCTCGCGCGCACCGAGCGCCGCGCAGTACAGCGCGAGCAGCCACCAGAAAAGCAGGCCCCACCACGCCGAGTAGAACGCGAGGTGCGTATTGAGCGGGAAGCACATCGACACGAGCGCGAGCGCCGGCGCGCGCGCGCGCTCGCGTGCGGCGGCGTCCGCGCGGCGCCACGCGCGCAGCGCGGCATACGCGCCCGCGAGCCAGAGCAGCAGGCCGACGAGCCCGGTCTCGCTGGCGACCTCGAGCACGATCTGGTGCGCATGCGATGCGCCGGTATCGCTCGCGGTGTCGACGAAGCGGTCATCCTCGGCCGCGTAGTCGGGATAGGCGTAGCGGAAGCCACGCGCGCCGACGCCGGTGAGCGGATGCGCGGCGCTCATCGCGAGCGCCGTGCGCCAGATGCTCAGGCGCCCCGCCGACGCCTCGTCGACCGCGGCCTCGGTACCCTGGAGCACGCGCAGGGTGCGTTCGATGCGTGCGCCGAAGCGCGCGGAATCGTGCAGCGCGAGCGCGCCGATCGCACCGAGGCCGAGCGCGAAGATCGCGCACACCGCGAGGAAGCGGCGCGGCCGGCGCGTCTCGTGCCAGGCGAGCAGCGCGCCGACGAGCGCGTACGACAGCCACGCCGCGCGCGAGCCCGCGAGCAGGATCGGTGGCGCGAGGAACAGGTAGGCGAACACGAGGCCACGCGTGCGCCAGCGCGCGCGCGCGGCGAGCAGCGCGAAAGGCGCGAGGGTCGCGAGCGCAGGCCCGAGCTTGAGGTTGCCGGCGCCGAAGATGCCCGAAACGCGTTCGGCTTCGGCCGCACCACCGAGGCTGTATCCGGTCGCCATCTGCACCCAGGCGTCGAGCGCCCACAGCACGACCACGCTCGCGACCGCGGCGACGGCCGCGGGCCAGCGCGCGGCGTCGCGCAGCGCCCACGCGGCGAACAGCGCGAACGGCAGGAAGCGCAGGGTCGTCGCGACGGTCGACCAGGTCTTGCCCGGCGCGACCGCGCCGAACCCCGACAACAGCGCGGCGAGCCAGTACGCGCCGAACAGCACGAGCACGAGCTTCACGGTCGCGTCGCCGAATCGCAGGCGACCGCGCGCGAGCAATGCGAGTCCGCCGATCGCGCCGATCGCGATCGGCGCCTCCGCCGCGCGGCCGACCGGCAGCAGCACGATCGCGGCGATGACGAGCAGGGCGGCCCACGGAGGCGCGCGGTCGACGAGGTTCGGGGTCACGGCAGGTCCGGTGCGGAACCCGTGCATCTTAGCCGCGCCCGCGGCGGGTTCAGCGGGCCGCGACGATCTCGCGATACAGCGCGAGCGTCGCCGCCTGCATGTCGGCGAGGCGGTAGCGTTGCAGCGGCGCGATCGGAGGCGCGGCGCGCAGCAGTTCGGCGGCGCGTTCGGTCAGGCGCTCGCGATCCTGCGGCGGCACGCGCCCGGCCGGGTAGAGGTCGGCGAGCAGTTCACCGACGCCGCCGTGGTCGTAGCCGTGCTCGGGCCGGCACTGCGCTAGCGCCTCGACGACGGTGGGGCCGAACGACTCCGGCTTGTTCGACAACTGCAGCACGAGCGCCGATGCGGCGAACACGTCGCGCGTGTCGTCGCGCTGCGCGCTGATCGCGAGCTGGTCGGCGACACCGCGTTCGGCCGCGAGGCGCTCGAGTTCGGCGACGTAGGCCTCGCGTCCTTCCTGGCGCGCGCCGAGCAGCAGCAGGCGCGTCGGGATGCCGCGCGCCTTGAGGTCGGACACGAGCTCGATCGCGTCGGCATGGCCCTTGAGGCGCGTGCCGCGACCGGGCAAGGTCAGCAGTGGTGCGCCCGCGAGCTGCGGGAACTCGGCGAAGAACCACTCGCGCCAGGAATTGTCGGCGATGTGCCCGAATGGATAGTCGTTCTGGTCGATCCCGCGCGGGATCACGACGAGCTTGTTCGGATCGGTGCGCGGGTAGTTGCGCAGCAGGTAGTCTCGCACCGTGTTCGACACGCAGATGACGCGCTCGCCGCGGGTCATGATCGCGCTGTACATGCCCGGACTGTTCAACCCGTGCGCGGTTGTGACGAAATGCGGCCGCGGTTTGAGCCCGCGCACGGCGATCCAGCCGACCCAGGCCGGCATGCGCGAGCGTGCGTGCACGATGTCGGCGCCGACCCGGCGCAGCAACGCGCGCAGCTTCGGCACCTGTGCGAGCGCGCGCAGCGACTTCGCGCCGATCGGCAGGGTCACGTGTTCGCTGCCCTCGCGCTCGGCGCGCTCGACCATGCGCCCGCCGGCCGAGACGATGATCGAGCGATGGCCGGCCTCGACGAGCGCGCGCGCGATCTCCAGCGCCGAACGCTCGGCACCGCCCGCCTCGAAAGCAGGCAGCAGCTGGACGACGGTCAGGCGGCGCTCGGCCATGCGTTATCGGCTCAGGCTTCGAGATCGTATTCGGCGCCGCAATACGGACACTTGGCGTGGCCGCCGTCCTCGGCGATCGGCAGGTACACCTTCGGATGCGAGTTCCACAGCGACATGCCGGGCATCGGGCAGCTCAACGGCAGGTCGGCCGGGGACACCCGGTAGCGGTTCTCGGCATTGGCGGGAATCGTCCTTTCCGCCGCGGGATTGGGTCGCGACATGCTCTACTCCATGGACAGAGCTTTGCAGTTTACCAGCACAAGACATGCCAACCAGTATGTGAAGCGCTTCACGGCAACGCCGTGATCGGCCCGCCGGCACGTCGACCGGCCGGGTAGCCTAGAATGCCGCGGCTTCGTTCGATACCCCCATCGACCAGCAACCGGGAGGGAATACATGGATATCAACAAGATCATTGCGCGCGTGAAGGCGATCCTGCTCACGCCGAAGACCGAATGGCCGGTCATCGCGACCGAGCCGGCGACGGTGCCGGACCTCTACAAGAACTGGATCGCGATCCTCGCCGCGATTCCCGCCGTGGCCGGTTTCATCAAGGGCAGCATCATCGGCACGAGCTTCCTCGGCGTCACGTACCGTGCCGGCATGGGCGCGGGCATCACGGGCGCGATCGTCGGCTACGCGCTCGCGCTCGCGATGGCGTACGTGATGGCGCTCATCATCGACGCACTCGCGCCGAGCTTCGGCGGCGAGAAGAATCCGGTGCAGGCGCTCAAGACGGTCGCCTACGCGTGGACCGCGAGCTGGGTCGCCGGCGCCGCGCAGATCGTCCCGTTCATCGGCTGGCTCGTCGCGCTCGCGGGCGCCATCTACGGCATCTACCTGCTCTACCTCGGCCTGCCGCACACGATGAAGGCGCCGCAGGAGAAGGCGGCTGGCTACACGGCCGTCAGCGTCATCATCGCGATCGTGCTGAGCTGGATCTGCGCCATCGTCGTCGGCGGCATCATCGGCGCCGGCGCGATGATGGGTGCGGGTGCCGGTGGCGTCCGCCTCGGCGACAGCGGCAGTAGCGTCACGATCGACGCCGACAGCGCACTCGGCAAGCTCGCCGCCGCGGGCCAGAAGATGGAAGCCGCGAGCAAGCAGCTCGAGGCCGCGCAGAAGTCGGGCGATTCCGACGCGCAGGCGAAGGCGATGGGCGCGGTGATGGGTGCCGCGCTCGGCGGCGGCGACCAGGTCGAGGCGCTGTCGCCCGAGTTGCTCAAGCCGTTCGTGCCGGCCACGCTCGCCGGTCTCGCGCGCACCGACTTCTCGGCCGAGAAGAACGGTGCGCTCGGCATGCAGGTCTCCGAAGCGCATGCGACCTATTCGGACCAGGCTTCGGGGCGCACGCTGCGCCTCGAGGTCACCGACATGGGCTCGGCCAAGGGCATCATGGCGATGGCCGGCTGGGCCGCGCTGCAGCAGGAACGCGAGACCGAACACGGCTACGAGAAGACCTACAAGGTCGACGGCCGCCTCGTGCACGAGGAGTGGGACGGCCAGGACAAGCGCGGCGAGTACGGCATCGTGCTCGGCGATCGCTTCTCGGTGAAGCTCAGCGGTGACGCCGACAGCATGGACCAGCTCAAGGCCGCGGTCGCCGGCATCAACCTCGCCGGCCTCGAAGCGATGAAGGGCCAGGGCGTCAAGAAAGGCTGATCCGCCGGTCCCTCGGCGGAGCGGCTTGTGGGAGCGGCGGAAGCCGCGATGCTCTTCCGGAAGAGAAAAGCAAAAAATATCGCGGCTCCCGCCGCTCCCACCGATCGATCGGTGTGCGGCGGTCGCGATCAGCCCTTCGGCTTGAGGCTTTCGGCGTAGGCCTTCGCCTCGATCGCCTCGCTCGTGATGCGCACCTTGATGTCGTCGCTCACCATGGGCACGTACTTCGTGATGCCGAAGTCCGAGCGCTTGATCGTCGTCGTCGCGTCGAAGCCGGCCGCCTGCGCCTTGCGCATCGGATGCTCGCCGACCTTGTTGACGCTGACGTCGAGCACGACCGGACGGGTCACGCCGTGCAGCGTGAGGTCGCCGGTGACCTTGAGCTGGCCTTCGGCGGCGCCCTTCTCGACCTTCGTGCTCTTGAACGTCGCCTGCGGGTACTTCGCGGCGTCGAAGAAGTCCGGCGACTGCAGGTGCTCGTCGAGCTTGGCCACGTTGCTGTTCACGCTCGCGAGCGGAATCCTGACGTCCACGCTGCCCTGCGTCGGGTTCGCGGCATCGAATTCGAGCGTGCCTTCGACCTTGCCGAACTGGGCGGTCGGGTTCGAATAGCCGAAATGGTTCCAGCTGAAGACGACCTGGGTGTGACCCGGATCGAGCGTGTAGGTGGCGGCGAACAGCGGTGACGCGGCGAGCGCGAGCGCGCTGGCGAGGGCGATGCGGCGGAACATGGACGTACTCCTGTGCATGGGGATGGCGAGTGGAACGGCAGCGGGTGCAACCGGCCAAGAACGTGGATGGCGGCGCCGGCTTCCGCACCGGGTTGGAAGTACCACGTCGGCTCCCTCAAGGATGTGGCACGCCTCGTCGACCGACAAGGCGCGCGCCGTCGATACAGCGTTTCCAGGGGCGAACGATGGCCGCGCGTTCGCGCGACGCGGCCGTGTCGGCTAGGCTGCGACCATGGCAGCGGCGACCACGTGTTGGGCGATCAGCGACGGCGCCGCGGGCAATGCGCGGCAGGCGCTCGCGCTCGCGCGCGCGCTCGGCCTCGCGGCGCAACCCATGGACGTCGTGCTGCGCGAACCCTGGGACCTGCTCGCGCCCCGCCTCGTGCTCGGCTCCGCAGGCGCGATACGCCGCCGCGACGGCCGTGCGCTGCAGCCGCCGTGGCCCGATCTCGCGATCGGTTGCGGCCGCCGCGCCGCGCTCGTCACGCGGCAGCTGCGCGCGTGGAGCGAAGGCCGCACGTACGCGGTGCAGATCCTCGATCCGCGCATCGCGAGCGACGCGTTCGACCTCGTGATCGCGCCACAGCACGACCACGTCGACGGCGCGAACGTGATCTCGAGCATCGGCGCGCTCAACCCGGTCGATCCGCCCTGGCTCGCCGAGGGCCGCGCGCGCTTCGCCGGCCTCGCCGCATGTCCGTCGCCGCGCACGACCGTGCTCGTCGGCGGTTCCAATCGCGCGCAAACGCTCGACGACGCGTACTTCGACGGTCTCCTCGAGCGGTTGCTCGCCTGGCACGACGCGGACGGCGGCAGCTTTCTCGTCAGCGTGTCGCGTCGCACGCCGGCACCGCTCGCGGCGCGCCTGCGCACGCGGTTCGCGGCGATGCCCGGCCGGTTCTGGGGTGGCATCGCCGATGGCGAGAATCCGTACGCGGGCTTCCTCGCCCACGCCGACCGCATCGTCGTCACGCCCGATTCGGTCAACATGATCTCGGAAGCGTGCGCGACCGGGAGGCCCGTCTACACGTGGGCGGCGCGACCGATCCGCGGCAAGCTCGCCGCATTCCATGCCGAACTCGTCGGGAGCGGGCACCTGCGCCGCCTCGGCGATACCGATGCGCGACCGCAGCCACCGCCGCTCGCCGAGACCGCCGCGATCGCCGAACTCGTGCGCCTCCGTTGGCAGGCCGCGCGACGCGTGCCGCCCGGCACCCTGCAGGGTGGCCACGCCGCGTAGGGGCCGCGGCCGGCGGCACGCGCGCGTGCCGTCCTACAGGGGCGGGCGAATGCGCAGTTCGGGACGCGGACGTGGGCCGTCGTGCGGCCCGTGGTCGAACGGCGGATAGCCGAGTTCGGCCTGCATCGCCGCGTAGCGGTCGGCCAGCGCGAGCAGGTCGCGGTAGGCGTGCAACGCGGCGTCCCGCTGGCGCTCCGACGCGAAGTCGTAGCTCGGCGGATCCGCGTGCATCGGCTGCAGCGCGGCTTCGCCGTCCGCGGTCAGCGCCTCCGCTTCGCGCAACGCCGCGAGGGCCTCGCCGAGCACGCGCATCGCGACGCGGTAGCGAACCCAGCGGTGGTTGCGCCAGCCGGTCACGCTGCCCGGCGGTGGGTCGCGCTGCGCATAATGCGCGAGCAGCAGCTCGCCCGCGCTCGCGCCGCGCGTCGCGATGCGATGGATGAGCGCGGGCGACATGCGCAGGTTGAGGCCGCCCTCGCTCGCGCGCAGCCGGACCGCGACGACGCGGTCGCGATAGCCGGGGATCGCGAGCTGCATGCTGTCGGTCCACGCCTGCATCGTCGTGATGATCGCACCGAGGAAGCCGCGCAGGCCGTCGCGTTCGACCGGCACCGTGCGCGTCGTCGCACCGCTGCCGTTGTGGTCGGGCATCCAGACGAAGTCGGCCGGTTCCTTCGCGTGCGCCGGCAGGTATTCGGCATCGACGAGATTGATCCCGAATGTCGGCCGCGTCGGCACGAGCGCGTCGAAATAGTGGATAGGGAAGTTGCTGCAGATGCCGCCGTCGGAAAACCACACGCGCTCGGCCGTGCCGATCCAGCCGCCGCGGTGCTCGGGATCGGGCGCCATGCGCGTGCGCCAGAGCGGCACCGCGGAGAGCAGCAGGGGGAACGCGAGGCTCATGCGCACCGGAACGATCACCGGCAGGTCTTCCATCGCGGGCAGGCGATACAGCCCGCGCAGTTCGCCGTAGGCGATGTGCTCGGGCGAGTTCGCGATCAGCGCCTCGACCACGCTCGCGGGGAACAGCGCGCGCATCTCGTCGGCGTCGAAGCAGAACGCCTCGTTGTCGAGCGGGAAGCTGTACGGTCGCCCGTGGCTCAACGCCGTCGTCATCAGGCGCAGGTCGATGCGGCGCTCCTCCGCGTGCAGGCGCGCGGATCCGGCGACATAGCCCGGCGCGGGATCGCGGCCGCGCCACAGATCGCCGAAGCGCAGCGGCCGGTCGGGCTCGAGCGCGGCGAGCGACTGCAGGGTCCCGTGCAGCCACGGCGTGAGCGTGTCGGCATCGCCGAGGCCCGAGCAGAGGCCATAACCGTTCGCGGGTATCGCGCGCACCGCGTGGCCGAGGATGCACGCCGCGAGGGCGAGGGCGAACGCGAGCAGACCGAGTATGGCGGCGGCAGCCGTCGCGAGCCACGGCGACGCGCCGCCGGCGGCGTAGTCGATGCGCCACAGCAGCGGCGCGAGCACGACCAAGGCCGCGACGAACGAACCGAGCGCCGCGAGCGAGAAGTTGCGCACCGCGGCGCCGAACCAGCGCAACAGCGCGAGCGACCAGCGCGGCTGCTCGGGCATGAGTCCGGCGACGAGCAGGCGGTACAGGCGCGCGGTCCGCGCTTGCGGCCGGAACAGGCGGAACAGGCGCGTCGCCCCGTGCGCGGTACCGTCATCGGTCTGCGCGAGCAGGTCGGGCAGCACTTCGAGTCGCTCGAAGCCACCGCGGTCGCGACCGTATTCGGCCGCTGCAGCCGCCGCCGCCGCGATCGCGCCCGCCGAGGCGCCGCCGACGCTGCGCAGGCGATAGTGCGCGGCGAGCCGCGCGATCGCGCGCGGATAGACGATGCCGCTCGCGATGCCGCCCTTCATCACGAGATCGCATTCCGGACGCTCGCTCATCGTGCACTCCTTGCCCGCCGAGGCGGTTCGTCGGCATTTTTGCACTTTCGGACCGCGCGCCGGCGACGCCGCGGACGGCAGGACGGAGAAGCCCCCGACGCGTCGTCGTGCCCGCGACCGGTAGCGGCCGCGCCCGGCCTCCGGAATGCGCGCACGGCTCAGGCGAAATCGAAGCCCGCGCCACGGCACGCGGCGACGATCGCGGCGGCATCGTCCTCGACCGCGGCGTCGCGCGCGACCACGCGCGGGCGCGCGTCGAGCGTGCAGCGGATCGCGCGCGCGAGCAGGCCCGCATGCGCGCGCGAGAGGGCCACGGCGGCTGCGTCGTCGACGAGGCGAGCGGTCCGCAATGCCTCGATGAGGGCCGCGTTGTTGCCGTTCGCGAGCAGGGCCGGGTGCATCGCCGCGTGCTGCAGCACGAGGCCCTGCA
>NZ_DATDMY010000186.1:0-3539 GCF_036518555.1 Dokdonella sp.
GAACGCGGCGACGAAGGCGCGGTCGGGATCGAGCGGCGTGTCGCCCGCATCATGCAGGCGCTTCAGCGCATGCGCGGCGACGTTCGACCGCCCCTGCGCGAGCGCGGCCGTCACGAGCAGGTCGACCGCGCGCGAGAGGCGCGCGTCGCTGCTCGGATCGGGCGGCGCCAGCACGCGGTCGACGAGCCGGTCGGCGTCGCCGTCCGACAGCGGCGGCGGCGCGCCGCGCGCGCATGCCCACGCGAGGCGCATGAGCGCGAACTCGGGCGGCGCGGCCGGCGTGCCGTCGTCGTAGCGTTCGAGCAGGCGGCCGAGTTCGTCGAGCCGACCGTTCGCGAGCAATGCCTGCGCGTGCGTATAGGCGATCGCGAGCACCGCACGCGGATCGTCCATGCGCGGCGTGAGTCGCCACGCCTTGGTGCTGCTCGCGAGCGCGTCGTCGGCCTCGAGCATCATGCGCTGCGCGTCGGACTTGGCCGCGAGCGACGAGGCGAGGTGGTCGGTCACGCCGAAGCGCTCGAACACCGCCGCGCCACGCTGGAACGCGGCGACCGCTTCGGCGAAGCGGCCGTGGTGCGCATGCGCGAGCCCTTCATTGTTGTCGAGGCTCGCCTCGCCGGGCAGGTTGCCCGCGGCCTGCCATTCGATGCGTGCGCGCGCGAAACTCGCGAGGGCGTCCTCGTAATGGCCGAGCTGGTCCTCGATCACGCCGCGCATCATGTACGCGCGGCCGAGCAGCAGCGGTTCGTGGCGCCCGGCGAGCGCGGCGAGGGCGTCGTGGCAGTGCGCCTGCGCGCGTTCGGGCTCGTTGCGTCGGAACGCGACCGCGCACAGGCCGTACAGCGCGCGCGCATGCACGAGTGGCGAAACGTCGGCGGCGTCGGCGAGGCGCTCGAAGCCACGCTGAGCCTGCTCCATGCGTCCCGCGCGTTCGTCGACCTCGGCGACGCGCACGGCGATCTCGGGCATGCGCTGCAGGTCGGGCGGCGCCGATTCCGCGATCGCGGCCGCCTCGCGCAGGTCGCCTTCGAGGAACGCGGCGTCGATGCGCTGCTGCAACTCGAGCGCGGTCGGCCGCGCGGGCGCCTCGGCGAGCGCGGGATCGCCGAGCCAGTCGGCGAGCGCGCGATCGATCGCCTGCAGCGGTGTCGACGCGACCGCCGCATGGCGCGTACTGCGCTCGGCGTCCTGCACGTCGAGTTCGATCGCCCAGCCGTGCGCATCGCGGCGCACGCGCGCGGCGAGCACGAGCGACGCGCCCGCCACGCGCGCGAGCTCGGCGCGTCGTGCCGGGTCGGCGAGGGCTTCGCCGTCGCGCGCGAGGTAGGCGATCACCTGCTCGGACGGCAGCACCGCGAGGCCGCTGCGTTCGCGCAGGCGGGCGGCGAGGTAGTCCATTGCGCCGAAGCGGATCCAGCGCGCGTCAGCGCCGCTGTCGGCGACGTCGACCGGCAGCACGAGCGCGGCGGCCGCGCGCGCCGGCGCAGGCGGCGTGCGCCCGACGCGCCACCAGGCGGCGAGCGCGAGCACGACGCAGGCGAGCACGACGACACCCCCGCGCAGGTACGCGCGGCGACGACGGACGGGCGTGGCCGCATTCGCTGCTCGCGCGATCGGCGACGCTGCGGGTGCCGGCGCGGGCAGCACGGGCGCGGGCGCTTCCGTCGCAGGCGCGGCCGGTTCGACGAGCGTGACCGGTGCGACCCAGTGGTAGCCGAAGCGCGCGACCGTGCGGATGCAGCGCTGTTCCTCGCCGGTGTCGCCGATCGCGCGACGCGCGCGCGCGAGCGTCTGGCCGAGCAGCGCATCGCTGACGTCGGTACGCCCCCATACGGCGCTGATGAGTTCGTCGCGGCCGACTGCGCGCTCGCGCTGCTCGAGCAGGTACACGATGCAGTCGAACGACTTCAGCGGCAGCGCGACCGGCCCATTCGCGTCGCGCAGCGTGCGCGACGCCGCATCGAGCTCGAAACCTTCGAAACGGTAGTGCCTGGCCGACATGATCCGACTGCTGCGGGCGTCCGGGCCATCGCCCGGACCCGCGGGGGTCGCCGTGCACCGGCGATCCGCCGGCCACTGTAGCGGCTCGCTTGCGCACGCGTAAGGTCCGCCGCGCCGCTTCGCGCGCCGCGGCGGACCTGCGCGCCTCAGTCGCCCAGCGCCGCGTCGAAGCCGTTGCGGAACACGACGAGCCAGTCCCTGTCCGTCGCATTCGCGACGTCGCCCGCGTAGACGCCGCTCGTGCTCGCACCGACCTCGATCGCGTCGCCGGGCGCGTCGGCACGCACGGGCACCGCCAGCAGGTAGTGCACGCTGTCGTTCGCGGCGACGGTCGCATGGTCGAGCAACGCGCCGCTGCCGCCCGTGCCGCAGGTGCCGGTCCCGGCGTCGACGCAACTCCAGCTCGCCGCGCCCGCGTCGGCGCCGTCGGGCAGGCTCGCCGCGACTTCGACGTCGCGCGCGATCGCGCTGCCGTGATTGGACACGACGACGTCGTAGACGACGGTGTCCCCGTAGCTCGCGAAATCGCCGCCATCGTCGATCGCGACGACGAGTGCGATGTCGGGCGCGAGGTTCTGCAGCGCGAACTCCGCCGCTTGCGCGGTGCCCGCGACGGTCGCGCTGACGTCGTAGCTGCCGACACTCGCGTTCGCGGTCGCGCCGACCGCGGCGGAGCCGTCTGCATCGGTCGTCGCGGTCGTCGCGGACAGGCTCGCGCTCGCACCGCCCGCGGGCGCCGCGAACACGACCGCGACTCCGGCGACCGGATTGTCGTGCGCGTCGCTCACGCGCACCGCGAGCGGCTCGGCGAAGGCCGTGTCGACGACGGTGCCTTGCTGCGCGCCGGTGACTGCGGCGACGTGCACGGGCGGCCCGGCGAGATTGTGCAGTTCGAACGCGGCCGTGCCGGCGAGCCCGGCCACGCCCGCGATCACCACATAGCCGCCGGCGATCGTGTTCGCGCGCGCGTCGACGCTTGCGACGCCATCGGCGTCGGTCGTCGCCACCGCGGCGACGAGCGCACTCGCGCCGCTCGCCGGCGCGGCGAAACTCACCGCGACGCCGGGCACGCCGATGCCGGCCGCATTGGTCACGCGCACCTGCAGCGGCGCCGGGAACGCGGCGTCGACCTCGGCCGATTGCGGCGAACCACCGATCGGGGCGAACGCACTCGCCGGATCGAGCGCGAAACCCGCCTCGATCGTGCAGTCGGCGTGCACCGCGGCGACCGTGTAGACGGCACCCGCGAGCGAGCCGCCGCAGCTGCCGCCGACGGCGTCGACGTGGTAGCCGGGCTCCGCCGCGAGCGTGAAGGCGAGGCTGCCGCCGTCGCCGACGATCTGCGGCGTCGCGGGCGCGATCGAGCCGTGCGCGCCCGCGCTCGGCGTGACCGTCCACGCCGCGATGCCGTTGCCGCTCGCCGCGACTGCGAACATCGCCGGCATGCCGTCGCTCGCGACGTCGATGCGCGCCGCCTGCGCGCCGAGCGCGGCGGGCGTGAAGTGCAGCGAGAACGCGCACTCGCCCTGCGCGGGCAG
>NZ_DATDMY010000187.1:0-2047 GCF_036518555.1 Dokdonella sp.
AGCCGCTCCCACACGCGCTCGCTTGTCGTCTGTGAGCGGCTTCAGCCGCGATGCCTTGGCTTGCGCGCGCAGGAGCGCGCCGCGTTCCGGGTCCCCGTGCGACCCGACGCGCGGGCGGAGCAAAGGCCCGCAAGGATGCGGGATGAGCAGGGACGCAAGTCGGTTATCGCGAAGCGTGCCTCTCGCTCGCGCACCGCTTGCGCGAAAGCACAGCGCAGCGCGAAAAGATCAGACGCGCCCGCGCGCCGCGCCACCCAGCATCTGCGATCCCACCTTCAACAGGTCCGACAGGCCGAGCTGCCCGTCGCCGTCCTGGTCGAGGATCGAGCCGAGCAACCCGCCGTGCCGGCCCTGGCCGATCGATTGCAGCTCGCGACCGAGCAGGTCGCCGAGGCCACCGGCGCCGCCGCCCGCGCGGTGCGCCATGTTGCCGAGCGCGGCCATCACGATCGGCGCGAGCATCGACAGCAGCGCGCCCGCATTCGCCGCTCCGATGCCGCTCGCCTGGCCGATGTTCTGCGCCGCCTGGCCCTGGCGGTCGCCGAAGATGTGGCCGAGGATCGCGCCACCGTCGCCGCCGCCGCCGAGCACGCTGCCGAGCACCGAACCGATGTCGACGCCGGCATGATCCTGCGCGGCTTGGTGCAGCGCGTCCGCGCCGGCGTCGGTCTGCGCGTTGCGCGCGAGCCCGCCGACGACCACGGGCACCGCCTGCTGGATCGCCGCTTCGGCCTGCGACGGGTCGATGCCGAGCTGGGTGGCGATCGCCTCGATGCTCGCCGGATCGAGGTGGCTCAGCACCTGGTTGGTCAGATCGCTCATGGCACTCTCCTTGGACGTTCGCATGCGCAGGGTCGCACGCCGACCTGTCAGGTGCATGTCGCCGGGTGTCAACGATCGTCACGCGCGTGCCGATGCCGCCGACGGCGCCGAACGGGAGCACTATAGTCCCGATCGCACGAACGCCGCAGGGCCGATGAACGATACGGATCACCGCCTCGAGTTGCTGCACCGGCGCTACGTGCTCTCGTTTCCTGCGAAGCGTGCCGCACTCGCGCAGGCGTGGCTCGCCTTCGTCGCCGCGCCCGATGATGGCGCGAGCGCGCAGGAGCTCTCGATGCAGATCCACCGCTTGTGCGGCTCCGCGGCGTCCTACGGCTACGGCCGGCTCGGTGCGCGGGCGTGCGCAGCGGATCGGCTCGTCGGCGACGAACTCGCGGCGCCGCGCCATGCCGGCGTCGCACGCGTCGCCTACTTCGAGGCGGCGGTGCGCGCGGTGATCGACGAACTCGAAGGCGCCGTCGCCGACGATCCGGCCTGAGCCACCGGTACGGCGTTCGCCGTCGGTTCGACACGGCCATCCGCCCGCATGCACCGACCTGCAGCCACCCGCCGCGCGGTGCGGCGCGGAGTTCCGTGACGCGAAGGCGGTTTTCGCCGAGAATCGAACCTCCGACAAGGACTCGGGCCGCGCTCGCGGCGCGCCCCCGAACGCAGCCAAGGCCAGCATGCAGACATTCCCCCCGATTTCCCTCATCGGCGCCCCCACCGACATCGGCGCCGGTCACCGCGGTGCATCGATGGGCCCGGAGGCGCTGCGCGTCGCCGGCCTCGCCTCGGCGCTCGCCGCGCGCGGCCTCGACGTCGTCGATCGTGGCAACCTCGCCGGCCCGTTCAATCCCTGGCTGCCCCCGGCCGACGGCTACCGCCACCTCGGCGAAGTCGTCGCCTGGAACCGCGCCGTGATGCATGCGGTCGGCGCCGAACTCGCGCAGGAACGCCTGCCGATCCTGCTCGGCGGCGACCATTGCCTCGCGATCGGCTCGATCACCGCGGTCGCGCGCCACTGCCGCGACCAGGGCAAGCGCCTGACCGTGCTCTGGCTCGACGCGCACGCGGACTTCAACACGAGCACGATCACGCCGTCGGGGAACATCCACGGCATGCCGGTCGCGTGCCTGTGCGGCTTCGGCCCGCAGGAGCTGACCGGCATCGGCGGCCACGCGCCCGCGCTGTCGCCCGAGCAGATCCGCCAGATCGGCATCCG
>NZ_DATDMY010000188.1:0-18774 GCF_036518555.1 Dokdonella sp.
GCCCTCGCTGCCGGCGCTGCCGCCGATGGCGATGCCGAAGTCGATGATCTTCGGCATCGGGGTGCCGTCGACGCGGCGCACGAGCACGTTGGCGGGCTTGAGGTCGCGATGGATGATGCCCTTCTGGTGCGCGTGCTGGACGCCGTGGCACACGCGCGCGAACAGGGCGAGGCGCGCATCGCGGCCGAGCTGCTGCTCGCGGCAGAAGCGGGTGACCGGCACGCCCTCGACGACTTCCATCGCGAGGTAGGGATAGCCCTGCTCGGTGGTGCCGGCGTCGAACACCTGCGCGATCGCGGGGTGCTGCATCTGCGCGAGCGCCTGCCGCTCGACGTCGAAGTAGGCGCGCGCGAGCGGGCTGGCGACCTGCTCGCGGATGAGCTTGAGGGCGACCTCGCGATGCACCGGGCGCAGCTGCTCGGCGAGGTAGACGCGACCCATGCCGCCTTCGCCGAGGACGGAGCGGATCAGGTAGGGGCCGAGCTGCATGCCCGGTTCGAGCACGCCGGCGGCGTCGGCCGCACGGGCGTCGCCGATGAATTCGGTGGCGTCGTTCGCGCCGGGTTCGTCGCCGTGCATGTCCGCCCCTGTCCGGAACCGCGTGCGCGCAGTGTAGTGAGCGCCGCGCGGAATGCCACCGTATCCGCCACGCGAGCGGGGAGTCGCGTAAACTCCGGTCCGGCGTACGGCGCCGCCAGCGGACCCGCATGACTTCCCGCCACAACGATTCCAGCACCACCCAGCGACGCACGATCCGCCCGGTGCGCGGTTTCGAGGCGCGCAGCGGTTCCGCCGCCTGCCTCGTCGTCCTGCAGGGGCAGCGCCTCGGCCAGCGCATCGACATCGGCGATCAGGTCGTCACCCTCGGGCGCGCGCCCGAGTGCGACTTCCAGATCATGGAACGCAGCGTGTCGCGCCAGCACGCGCGCGTCTGGAAGGAGCCGAACGGCTACCGCATCAAGGACCTCGACTCGACCAACAAGACGCTGCTGAACGACCAGCCGATCATCGAGGCCGAACTCAAGGACGGCGACCACATCGCGATCGGCGGCTGCGTGCTGAAGTTCATGGAGCGTTCGTCGGTCGAGGCGCGCTATCACGACGAGATCTACCAGCTCGCGACGATGGATCCGCTGACCGGCCTGTACAACCGGCGGCATTTCCTCGAACTGCTCGAGCGCGAGCTCGCGCGCACCGCGAGCCATCGGCGCGCGTTGTCGCTGCTGATCATCGACCTCGATCACTTCAAGTCGATCAACGATCGCTATGGCCATCCCGCGGGCGATGTCGTGCTCAAGCAGGTCGCCGTCGCGCTGCAGGCGCTCGCGCACGGCGAGATCCTCGTCGCGCGCATCGGTGGCGAGGAATTCGCCGCGATGCTGCCCGAGCAGGACGTCGGCACCGCGAGCGCGTTCGCGCAGCAGGTGTGCGAGGCGATCGCCGCGCTCGACCTCGGCGACCAGGCCGGCGTGCGCAACGTGACCGTGAGCATCGGCGTCGCCGGCTGGAATGCCGCGGCGGCGACCGTGGCGGACCTGTTGCGCGCGGCCGACGCCGAGCTCTACCGCGCCAAGCAGGGCGGCCGTAACCGCGTCTGCGTCGCCGCGTAGGGCGGCACGACGCGCGCGAAGCGTTCCTTCGCGAACAAGCGCTCGATCGCGAGCGCGGCCGCGACCCGCCGCACTCCCGCCAGCGACGGCAGGCGCTTCGCGCGTACCGGCCATCGTCGATCGATCACGCCCACTCGGTCAGGCCTTCGATGTCGTACAGGCGCTTCCAGCTTGCGCGCGCCTTCACGCGCTGCGCGAGCGCGGCGACGTGCGGCCAGCTCGTCGCGGGCTTGGGCATGTTGCGCGACCAGCGCATGAGCATCGTCGCGTAGAGATCGACGATGCCGACCGCGTCGCCGAGGATGTACGGCCCGTTCGCGGCGAGGTGCGCTTCGAGCCGATCCCAGGTCGCCTCGATGCGGCGTCGCGCGAACTCCTTCGATTCCCTCTCGTGTTCGACCGGCGCGAAATCCTGCGGATAGAACCACTGCCGGTACGCAGGCTGCAGCGTGTTGGCCAGGTGCACCATCCACTGCAGGTAGGTGGCGCGCCCGGGGTCGCCGGGCGGCGGCGCGAGCGCGGCTTCCGGGTGGCGCTCGGCGAGCAGCAGGAGCAGTGCCGCGCATTCATACACGGGCGCGCCGTCGACGATCAGGGTCGGCACCGTGCCGTTCGGATTGAGGCGCAGGTACTCGGCGCTCTTCTGCGCCTTCGCGTCGAGGTCGAGCTTGCGCAGCTCGTGCGGCACGCCGAGTTCGAGCAGCGCCTGGTGCACGGCCATGCTGGCGGTGCCGGGAGAATAGTAGAGGACGTACATGCGAGGCTCCGGTCGGCGCGAGGGCCGGCGGATTCTACCTGCATGCGCATGGCGCGCCGCCGCGCATGACGTCAGGCCTCGAAATCGGCGAAACTTGCGTTCCTGCCTCACGATCCGGAGCAAGCATGGCCGTCCAGGAAGCGAAGGTGCCGGACATCGGCAACTACACCAACGTCCCCGTCATCGAGGTGCTGGTGAAGGTCGGCGACACGGTGACGCGCGACCAGGGCCTGGTGACCCTCGAATCGGACAAGGCGACGATGGAAGTGCCGGCGCCGTTCGACGGCGTCGTGCGCGAGATCAAGGTCAAGGTCGGCGACGAGATTTCCGAGGGTACCGTCGTTGCGCTCGTCGAGGCGGCCGATGCCGGTGCGGCGAAGCCCGCCGCCGAAGCCGCCAAGCCTGCCGAGGCGCCCAAGCCCGCACCTGCTGCGGCACCCGCGCCTGCCGCGAAGAGCGAGCCCGCGCCGTCGGCGCCGGCGCCCGCGAAGGGCGACTCCGGCGCGCCGCGCACGCCACCGGTCGCGTTCGACGCGGGCGCGGTGATGCCGGACCAGGTGCCGTACGCGAGCCCCGCGGTGCGCCTGTTCGCGCGCGAACTCGGCGTCGACCTCGCGCGCGTCAAGGGCAGCGAGCGCAAGGGTCGCATCTCGAAGGAAGACGTCCAGAACTACGTCAAGGCTGCACTCGCGGGCGGCGCGCCGCGCGCGGCGGCGGCCGGCGGTGGTGGCCTCAACCTGTTGCCGTGGCCGCAGGTCGACTTCGCCAAGTTCGGCGAGATCGAGACGAAGCCGCTGTCGAAGATCAAGAAGATCTCGGGTGCGAACCTCGCGCGCAACTGGGCGATGATCCCGCACGTCACGCAGCACGACGACGCCGACGTGACCGAGCTCGAGGCGCTGCGCGTGCAGCTCAACAAGGAGAACGAGAAGGCGGGCATCAAGCTGACCATGCTCGCGTTCCTGATCAAGGCCGTCGTCGCCGCGCTGAAGAAGTACCCCGACTTCAACGCGTCGCTCGATGCGAGCGGCGAGAACCTCGTGCTCAAGAAATACTTCCACGTCGGTTTCGCCGCCGACACGCCGAACGGCCTCGTCGTGCCGGTGCTGCGCGACGCGGACCGCAAGGGCGTGATCGAGATCGCGCAGGAAACCGGCGAGCTCGCCAAGAAGGCGCGCGACGGCAAGCTCGGGCCCGCCGACATGTCCGGCGGCTGCTTCTCGATCTCCTCGCTGGGCGGCATCGGCGGCACCGCGTTCACGCCGATCGTCAATGCGCCCGAGGTCGCGATCCTCGGCGTGTCGAAGTCGTCGATCAAGCCGCACTGGGACGGCGCCGCGTTCGTGCCGCGCCTGATCCTGCCGCTGTCCCTGAGCTACGACCACCGCGTCATCGACGGCGCCTCGGCCGCGCGTTTCACGACCTACCTCGGCCAGGTGCTCGGCGACATGCGGCGGGTATTGCTGTGACGGCGCGCCACGCCTCGCGGGCGATGCTCGCCGCTGCGCTTGCGGTCGCGGGCGTGCCCGCGGATGCCGCAGAGCCTTCGCTGCGCGGCGTCGCCCAGGCGCATCTCGCTGCGGTCGAGGCACGCGACCTCGACGCGCTGCTCGCGACGGTGACCTCGCACGACAAGCTCACGCTCCTGTTTCCGGACGGCAGCGCGTTCACCACGCGCGCGCAATACGTCGATTTCCACAAGGAATGGTTCGCCGATCGCGCCTGGCATTTTCACGGCGAGATCGTCGACGTGATCGAAACCCCGCAGCTCGGCCACGTGCTCGCCCGCTACCGTTACGAGTCGGGCGGCAAGGCGGCGGCGAAGGACACCTGGCTCGCGCTCACGTTCGCGAAGGAACGTGGCCGCTGGCGTCTCGTCTTCGACCAGAACACGCGCATCGAACCGCAGCCGGCGAAATAGCCGCACAGACCGCTCAACGGAAGCCCGCATGGCCAATACGATCGAAGTCAAAGTCCCCGACATCGGCAACTTCACCGGCGTGCCGGTCATCGAGATCCTCGTCAAGCCGGGCGATACGGTCGCGAAGGATCAGGGCCTCGTCACGCTCGAATCGGACAAGGCGACGATGGAAGTGCCGTCGAGCGTTGCCGGCGTCGTCAGGGAAGTGCGCGTCAAGCTCAACGACGAAGTCGCCGAAGGCGCGGTCGTCGCGGTGATCGAAGCCGCCGATGCCGGCGCTGCGCCGTCTTCTTCGGCTCTCCCGCCCGCGGGAGAGGCCGTCGCGCGCAGCGCGGCGGGTGAGGGGAAGAATGCGAAGTCGTCGCAGGACGCGCCCTCACCCCAGCTCGCTCCCGCGAGCGGCAGAGGGGAAACTGCCGTCGCGAATCCGGCAGCTCCCGTCACCGGACCGAAACCGGCGGCCGCGACCGGGCGCAAGCCCGACATCGAATGCCAGGTCGTCGTGCTCGGTTCCGGCCCGGGCGGCTATACGGCCGCATTCCGCGCCGCCGACCTCGGCCAGGACACCGTGCTCGTCGAACGCTACACGGCGCTCGGCGGCGTCTGCCTCAATGTCGGCTGCATCCCATCGAAGGCGCTGCTGCACGCGGCGCGCGTGATCGACGAAGCCGCGCACGCGGGCGATTACGGCATCGCGTTCGGCGAACCGAAGATCGATCTCGACAAGCTGCGCGCGTACAAGGACAAGGTCGTCGCGCAGATGGTCAAGGGCCTCGACGGCATGTCCAAGCAGCGCAAGGTGCGCATCGTCGAAGGCACGGGCATGTTCGTGTCGCCGAACGAGATCGAAGTCGCCGGCAAGGACGGCACCAAGCTCGTGCGCTTCGAGAAGGCGATCATCGCCGCGGGTTCGCAGGCAGTGAAGCTGCCCGGCTTCCCGTGGGGCGACCCGCGCATGATGGATTCGACCGACGCGTTGCTGCTCGCGGACATCCCGAAGAAGCTGCTCGTCGTCGGCGGCGGCATCATCGGCCTCGAGATGGCCTGCGTCTACGACGCGCTCGGCAGCGAAGTCACCGTGGTCGAGCTCATGGACCAGCTCATGCCCGGTGCCGATCCCGATCTCGTGCGTCCGCTGCAGCAGCGCTTGTCGAAGCGCTATTCGGGCGTGCACCTCAAGGTGAAGGTCGCGAAGATCGAGGCCGAGAAGAAAGGGCTCAAGGCGACGTTCGAGGGCGAGAAGGCACCCGAGCCGCAGCTCTACGACCGCGTGCTCGTCGCGATCGGGCGCACGCCGAACGGCGCCAGGATCGGCGCCGACAAAGCCGGCGTCGTCGTCACCGATCGAGGTTTCATCCCGGTCGACCGCCAGATGCGCACCAATGTGCCGCACATCTTCGCGATCGGCGACCTCGTCGGCCAGCCGATGCTCGCGCACAAGGCGACGCACGAAGGCAAGGTCGCGGCCGAAGTCGCCGCGGGCGAGAAGAGCGAGTTCGTCGCGCGGGTGATCCCGTCGGTCGCCTATACCGATCCCGAAATCGCCTGGGTCGGCCTCACCGAGACCGAGGCGAAGAAGCAGGGCATCAAGCTCGGCGTCGGCAAGTTCCCGCACGCGGCGTCCGGTCGCGCGGTCGGCATCGGTCGCACCGAAGGCTTCACCAAGCTGCTGTTCGACGAGGCCACGCACCGCGTCGTCGGCGGCGGCATCGTCGCGCCGAACGCGGGCGACCTCATCGCCGAAGTCGCGCTCGCGATCGAGATGGGTTGCGAGGCCGCCGACATCGGCCTGACCGTGCACCCGCATCCGACCCTGTCGGAGTCGGTCGGCATGGCGGCCGAAGTCTACGAAGGCACGATCACGGACCTCTACCTGCCGAAGAAGAAGTAGGGGCGGTCGCCGATACCGCCGGGAGCACACGCCGGCGCATCGACGTGATCTCAGCCCTTTCCCGCCGGGGTGTACTTCGCGAGTTCCCCCTCGATCCGCGCCTCGTCGAAACCGTTGATCTTCGCGTCGCCGATCAGGATCAGCGGCGTGCCGACGCCGCCCGCGGCCTTCCATTCCGCCGCGGCCGCGGCCGATTTTTCGATGTCGCGCTCGTCCCAGTGCACGCCGTGCGCGGTGAACCAGCTGCGCGCCTTCGCGCAGTAGCCGCAGGTCGCCGTCGCGTACATCGTCACCTTCGGTGCATGGATATCGCTGAGCGCTTCCTGCGCACCGGCGCCGGACGTTCCGGCGCCGGCGACGAGCGCCAGCGCGAGCAGGGTTCTTCGCAACATCGCACTCCCTCCTGAAGGGCGGCGCCGCGCGGCGCCGCTGCGCATCTCTGAGGTTGCACGCCGACGATAGTTCCCCCGCCGCGCATCAGCCGTTGCGGCCCCCGGCCCCGCCTCGATCCTGGTCGCGCGGAGCGGTCGCGGCGCGCACCGTCAGCGCGCGACCGCGTCGAAACCGTTCGCGAAGATCGCGTCGCCGCCGATCGTGCAGGCGCCCGGCACCTGTGCATGGGTGATCCCGATGTCGTCGACGAACCAGCCTTCGCCGGTCTGTGCGGTGTCGGTGCGATAGAGCCAGCGCAGCTTCACGCTCTGGCCCGCGTACGCTGACAGGTCGACCTGGCGCGGCGAGAACGTGAGCTGTCCCGTGCCCGTGAAGGCGCCCGAACCCAGCGTGATGCCGCACAAGGTGCCGCCGTCCGTGATCGTGCCGGGGTACCCGCCGACCGGGGTCAGGCGCGTCCAGGTCGTGCCCGCATCGGTGGAGATGTCCACGACGCCGCCATCCCAGCCCTGCTCGATGTCCCACGCAGTCCAGAACGAGAGCTGCGGCGACGTGTCCGCGCTGAGGTCGAGCGGCGGCGTGACCAGCGAGACGCACAGGTTGTTCGCCGCGGTCGACCAGAAGCTCTGCACGCCGTCGTGCTTGCGTGCGGTCGACATGTGCCAGCCTGCGTGTTCGATCTGGCCCGGCGTGCGGGTCGACGCTGGACCGGCGCCTTCGGCGTCGAACACGGGATCGCCGGGTTCGGCGCCCGACTCGAACGTGCCGTCGTGGTTCGGCCCGGTCGGCGTCGCCGACAGCCGGACGAGGTTGCCGTCCTCGCTGCCGTTCGCGTCGTCGCTCGCGCGCACGACGTAGTACTGGGGCGCGCCGCCGGCGACCGTATCGTCGGCGAAGGCGAGCGCGCCGATGCCCGCCCCGATGCGGTGCGCGAGGTCGGGCACGAAGTCGGCCTGCTCGGAGCGATAGACGGCGTACGACGCGGGGCCGCCGCACGCCGGCTGCGCATCCGGCCAGGCGAGGTCGACGCGGCATTGCGACGTGCCCGCATTGGCCGCGCTCGCGATGCCCGTGAACAGCGGCGGTGCGGTGCAGCTGCCGCTCGTCTGGGCTTCGACGCAGGTCGAGGCGGGCGCGGCGCAGCCGCCCGTCGCGTCGAGCGCGACGACGCGGTAGCCGTACGTGACCGCGCCCGAAGCGGCCGTGTCGGAGTAAGCGCCCGCCGCGAGGTGGTCGGCGATCGTCTCGAAATGGCCGCTGCAACCGCCCTGAGCGCGCTCGACGCGATACTCCGCGTTCGGTGCGGAACCGCTCCAGGCGAGGTCGATGCGATGGTCGCCGTTCGGGGTCGCGCCGAGCGTCGGTACCGGCGGGGCCACGCACAGGTGCGGCTCGAGCACGAAGAAGCCTTCGTCGATGCCGGTCGCGATCACGCGGCCGCTGCCGGGGAAGCGGTAGTTGTTCCAGCTGCCGTTGAACTGCGAGTCGTTGCTCGCGGGGTAGGTGTCGAAGTACGCGACTTCGGTCAGCTGCGCGGCGGACAGGTTGTCCATGCGCAGGATGCGCAGGCCCGCCTCGTAGTTCGACTGGAACACGTACTGGCCGTGCACGTACAGGTTGTGGTCGATCACGCCGAGCGCGCTGTCGTGGTGGCCGACCAGTACCGGCGCGTCGAGGTCGGACACGTCCCACACGTACGTCCGCGCGGCATGGCCCGCATTGACTTCATCGAGTTCGTCGTCGACGAGCAGGTAGCGGTGGTCGTCCGTAAGCCAGCCCTGGTGGGGGTAGGCCGCACCCGCATAGGTGACCGACGACAGCGTGACCGGCGCCTGCTTGTCGCTGACGTCGACGATCGCGATCTTCTTCGTCGGTCCGTTCGAATCGACGCAGATCTCGCGGCCGACATGCGCGGTGTCGGGCCCCGCGTACACCCAGCACTGCGATTCGTGCGTGTAACCCGCATCGCCGACGCAGCCCGCGAACGTCGGCTCATCCGGCACGCTGATGTCGAGCATCTGCAGCCCGCCGCTGTGCGAGTCGCCGGGGCAGGTGAGGTTGCTGCCGGGAACGTAGGCGAAGCCGGTATCTTCGTTGATCGAAATCGTGTGGCTGCTGCCGAACGCGCCGTACCACGCGGTTTCGGCGAATGTCTGCGGCGTCGTCACGCCGCGCAGCGCGGCGAGGTCGAACACCTGCATGCCGTGGCCGGGATTGTTGTCGCTGACCACGTAGGCGTGGTCACGGTACACGCGCACGTCGCGCCAGATCGAGCTGCCCGTGCCCGCGTGCGTGGGCAGCTTGCCGAGGTAGGCCGGATGGGTCGGATCGGCGAGGCGGTAGAACGCGACGCCGTTGTTCGCGCCGATCAGCGCGTACTCGCTGCCGTCGGTGTCGGTCCAGCCCCACAGGCTGTTGGTGCTGCTCGCGGCGAATTCGCCGACCGGCACGAACGCGAGCAGGTCGATGTTCGAGCATGGATAGCCGGCGGCCGTGCCGTCGACGCACGGTGCGGCACTGCGCGGCGCGAGTGGGCGCGGTGCCGACGGGCGCGCCGCGCGGATCGCCTGCATTTCGCGTTGCGTCGCATCGGGTGCGCCGGCCGAGGCGGCGAAGGCGATCGGCAGCAGAAGGAGGGCGCACAGCGCGCGCGGCATGGACATCGGTTTTGCTCCCCAGCAAGGTCGGTCCGCACCGGTCGTCGCGACCGGCGCTAGCCGCCGAGTCTAGCAAGCCGCCGCCTCCCGCAGGCGCGGTCGCGACGGCCGTTCAGCGCGACCCGCCCCGGTCGCCAGCTTTCGCTGTTCCGGCGAGGGTCTCCACCACGTCGTAATGGCGCACGAGCGGCTCCATGTCGAGCAGGTAGTTCTCGTCTTCCGGGTAGTAGACCGATCGCTCCGGGTTCTCCCCCGCGAACGCGCGCACCGCGTCCATCGAGTCCCACAGCGTGATCAGCACGATCTCGCTGTGTTCGCCCTGCAGGCGTCGCAGCACGGTCACGCCGCGATTTCCGGGCGTCGCGGCGACGTCCCTGAGCAAGGTCTCGTCGAGATGGGCGATGTAGGCGTCCGCCCGTTCGGCCAGCGTGATGCCCCGCCAGATGCGCGCGATCATGTGCCGTCTCCGCTGAGCTCGCCGCCATCTTCGCACGGTCCGGGCCGTTTTCGCCCGCAGCGGCCCACGCGGCTAGCGACGGCGAGGGAAACTGCGGCCATAATGCTGCGGGCCCGCGATGCGGGCGCGGTGGAGGGAGCGGAATGGAATGGCTCGGGTGGGTGGTGGCGGTGCTCGCGACCGGCGTTGCCGCATGGGCGTTGCGCGCATTGCGCGCCGAACGCGGACGCAGCCACGAACTCCTGTACGAGAAGATCGATCTCGAGAACGAGCTCGATGCCGCACGCGCGGGCGAGCCCGCCGAGAGCGTCGCGCACGCGGCCGCGCACGATGCGCTCGTCGCGGTCGCCGATCGCCTCGACGCACCGCTCGGCTCCGCACGCGCGCACCTCGAGGACGTCGACGCGCAGATCGCCGACTACCGCGAACGCGTCCGCCAGTTCGATGCCGCGGTGCATTATTGCCTGCAGCCGGTCGAGATGATCTTCGGCGCGGACAAGGCGACGCTCGACCAGCTCGTGCGCCACGTCGAAGGCGCGAGACGCAAGTTGTTCGAGGCACGCGCTGCACTGCAGAAGAGTCCGCTGCACCTCGCCAAGGGGCCCCTCGACGGAGGCCTCGGCGAGATCGACGTGCTCGCCGACTATGCGCGCGCACTCCGCCTGCCGACGACGGACATCGCGGCGCCCGCGCCGGCAGCGACGCCCGCGGACGAGCAGACGCTCGCGCCATCCTGAGACGGCGCACGATGGTGGCACGAAGGCCCGCCCGGGCCGGATGCGTCGGAGGCCGCCGTGGGCTTCGGGCGTCAAGGTGCATGCGCCTCCACGGTGCCCCAGCGGCGGCCGTCGGGCACGGCGGTGCGATGAGCGCGCCCTGATGGCGGTCGTGCTGGTCCTGGGCGCGAGCGGTGCGGTCGGCCGCTTCCTGCTGCCGAGGCTCGTCGCCGCAGGCGACGACGTGCTCGCGGTGAGCCGCACGCCACGCACGTCCGCGTCCGCGCGCCTGCACTGGCTGCAGGGCGACCTCGGACACGCGTTGCCCGCGCTGCCTCCGCTCGACGTGCTGTACAGCTGCGGCCCGCTCGACGCATTCGCGCACTGGTACGCGCGCGCGCCGCTGCAGGCGCGACGGATCGTCGCGATCGGCTCGATGAGCATCGACAGCAAGCAGGCCTCGACCGACGCGCACGAACGCGCCCTCGCCGCGCGCCTGCGCGACGCGGAGCGAACGCTCGCCGCGACCGCCGATGCGCGTGGCGGCGCTTGGACCGTCCTTCGACCGACCCTGATCTACGGGGCCGGCGTCGACCAAAGCCTCACGCCCCTCGTGCACCGCGCACGCCGCTGGCGCATCTTCCCGCGCATCGCCGGGGCGCGCGGGCTACGCCAGCCGGTGCACGCGGACGACCTTGCCGCGGCCTGCGTCGCGGTCGCCGCGCGCGCGCGATGCGCCGGACGCCCGTACGCCGTCGGTGGCGGTGAACGTCTTGCGTTCGCGACGATGCTCGAGCGCGTGCGCGCGTCGTTGCCGTTCCGCACGGTGCCGGTACCGCTGCCGTTGCGGGCGCTGCGCGGCGTGCTCGCGATGACGGGGCGAGCCGGCCTGTCGCCGGCGCTCGTCGATCGCCTCGGGGTCGATCTCGTCGCCGACCTCGGCGACGCACAAGCTGATTTCGATTTCGCGCCGCGGCCGTTCCGACCCGACGCCACGTGCTGGGACGCGACGGCTTCGTTCAGGCAGGATTGAGGCCGTGTCGGATATCGCTGCACCCAGGAGACCTCGATGAATCGGCCGTTGCGGATCCTGCTCGTCATGGCGCTCGCCTGTGCTTCGCAGGCGCGGGCGCTCGATCTCGCCGACACCTGCGGCGCAAGCAGCACGTACGACCTCGTCGTCGGTGCCGATGCGCTCGTGTTCGAGCGGGTGGCGCCCGCGCCGCGGCGCATCGAGTGGCGCGACGGCCGCTTGCGCGTCGATGGTGCGGTCGTTCGCCTCAATACCGAAGACGGCGACCGCCTCGCGTTGTTCGCGCGCGAACTGCGCGCGCTGGTGCCGAAGGTGAAGGCGATCGCGCTGCGCGGCCTCGACCTCGCCACCGGGGTCGTGCGCGAGGAGACGCGCCGGCTCGCCACCTCGGCGGACGCGCGCGCCGAACTCGACCGCCGTGTCGCCGCGCGCGCGTCGGACCTGCGCGGCCGGATCGCGGCCAGCACGAGCACGCGCGACTGGCAGGCCGACGCGCTGGAACGCGACGTCGCCGCATGGTCGGTCGATCTCGCGCCGTTGCTGGCCGCGGAGGTCGGCCGCGGTGCGGTCACCGCTGCGCTCGACGGCGACCTCGACGCCGCCGTGGCGCTGGAGGCGCGCGCGAGCGAGTTCGGCAACGGGCTCGAAGCGAAGATCGACCGTCGCCTGCGCGACCTGCGCCCGCAGGTCGAAGCGTTGTGTCCGGCGATCCGCCGCCTGCACGAGTTGCAGGATGGCGTGCGCGACGGCGACGGCCGCCCGCTCGGCCTGCTCGAGATCGGCTCGACGGCGCGCTGATCCGGCGCCGGCCCGCTTCGTCGCTACGCAGCGGTATGCACGCGCATGCCGCATAGCGAAACGGCCGCGCTTGCTGCAACGCAACGCACCCGATGCGCGACTTTTTCGCCGCAGTGCAGCGTTGCCAACGCTCGTTTGAACGACCTAAGATGCGGTGCGCTTCACGCACGACTCAAGCAATCCAGGACGCCAGCCAGAAGGGGCATGCCCATGCAGGTTCGATCGATCACGACCGCGGCCATCGCCGTGGCGTTGTTTGGCAGTTTGGCGGCGCACGACGCGCGGGCCTACGACTACACCGCGCCGGTGGTGTTCCACAGTACCGCGGACTTCGATCCTGCGCACAGCGTCATCCCGTTCCCGAACAACCTCCTCCTGCTCGGTACGACCGACCTCACCCTGAACATCCCGGTCGCGGACCCGACCGATTTCAGCGATCCGAAAGTCGCGATGAACGCGCTCGACGGCTTCGGCACGTCGACACCGTGGTCGGCCACGTTCAGCGCGCCGATCGATCCGGCTTCGCTCGCCGGCAACGTGCGCATGTTCGAGGTCGCGCTGAGCGGCCCCGGCGGCGCGGTCACGAGCGTCGTGCGCGAGCTCGCCTCGCCGTCCGAATTCGTCGCCGCGCTGTCGCCGTCCGACGCGAGCCACAAGACCATCGCGATCGTGCCGACCGCGCCGCTCAAGCAGCGCACGTCGTACATGGCCGTGCTCACCAACGGCATCAAGGACGCCGGCGGCAACACCGTCCGCGGCACGCTCACCTACCTGCTGTCGACGAGCCCGCAGCCGCTCTGCGCCGGCGGTCACTCGACCAATCCCGCGCTGTCGGACGCTCAGGCGTGCCAGCTCGAGCCGCTGCGCCAGCTCAACAGCTCGCAGGCGGCCGCGGCGACCGGCGCCGGCGTGCCCGCGGGCTCGATCGCGCTGTCGTGGGTCGCGACGACGCAGAGCATCACGCCGACGATGCAGGCGCTCACCGCGATCACGCAGGCGTCTCCGCCCGCGGCGACGCATGTCGCGCCGACCGGCAAGACGCTCGCCGACCTCGGCGTCGGCCTGCCGCCGGTCGCGGACATCTACATCGGCACGATCAGCCTGCCGTACTACCTGTCCGCCCCGAGCGCGTCGAACCCGACCGCGCCGCTGACCGGCTTCTGGCATGCGAATGCGGGCGCGTACATCGAGCAGTGCGCCGGCTTCGGCCTCGACCCCACGTCGACGAACCTCACCGCATGCAACCCGGTACCGGCGGCGACGACGACCGAGACGGTGCCGTTGCTGCTCACGTTGCCGAATGCGAATTCCGGCAAGACCAAGCCGGCCGCGGGCTGGCCGCTCGTGATCTTCCAGCACGGCATCACGCGCAACCGCACCGACATGTTCGCGGTCGCGGGCACGCTCGCGGCGCAGGGCTTCGCGGTCGTCGCGATCGACCTGCCGCTGCACGGCCTGACCAGCACGAGCAATCCGTTCTACATCGGCAATACGCCGTTCGGCGCGATCGCGCACGAGCGCACGTTCGATCTCGACCTGTCGAACAACGCGACCGGCGCACCGGGTCCCGATGGCCAGATCGACCCGTCCGGCAGCTACACGATCAACCTCTCGAGCCTGCTCACCTCGCGCGACAACCTTCGCCAGGGCGTTGCCGACGTGATGCAGCTCGCGCACGCGGCGTCGACGCTGCCGAACGTCGATGCGAGCCAGACGCGCTTCGTCGGCCAGTCGCTCGGCAGCATCACCGGCACGATGGTCATGGCGATGGACCCGACGATCAAGTCGGCGGTGCTCAACGTGCCCGGTGGCGGCATCGCGCGCATGCTCGATGCATCGCCCGCGTTCGGCCCGCGCATCCATGCCGGCCTCGCCGCGGCCGGCCTCGAGCAGGGCACGCCCGACTACGACGCGTACTTCGTCGCGACGCAGACGATCATCGACTCGGGCGATCCGATCAACTACGCCGGCAACGGCACGCTGATCGACCCGGCCGTCGACGACGACGGCATCAAGAACATCCTGCTGCAGGAAGTGGTCGGCAGCGGCGACGACCTGCCCGACCAGGTGATTCCGAACGCGGTCGCGGGCGCCCCGCTGTCGGGCACCGAGCCGCTCATCCGCGCGCTCGGCCTCGCGCCGATCGACGACACGGTGCTGCTGACGACCGGCGGCCTGCAGGCGGTCACGCGCTTCCTGCAGGGCGAGCACGGGTCGCTGCTCGACCCGACCGACTATCCCGCCGCGACCGTCGAGATGCAGGGCGAGATGGCGAGCTTCGCCGCGTTCGGCGGTTTCGGCGTCATCGTCAATAATCCGACCGTCCTGCAACCCGTTCCGTAACCGCACAGCGACCAGGCGCGCGTCTCCGACGGGGGCGCGCGCTTTTTTTTCGCCGCGGCCTGCGCGCGTCGCGGCGCACCGCACCGGCGAGCGACGAACCCACGGGAGTCCGCGCATGCGCAGCGTCAACGACTGGTTCGGCAGCTACAGCTCGGACCACCAGAACCCGACGAACCGGCTCATCCACTGGATCTGCGTACCGGCGATCCTGTGGGCCGTGATCGCGCTGCTCTGGCTGCTGCCCGTGCCTGCATCGATCGGCCGCGCCGAACTCTGGTGCGCCCTGGTCATGGTCGGGGCGCTCACGTTCTACTGGCGCCTGTCGCGCCCGCTCGGCGCCGCGATGTTCGTCGTGTTCGTGCTGTTCGCGCTGCTGACCGAATGGCTGTACCGCGCGTTCGGCGGCCAGCAGCTGCTCTGGCTCGCGCTCGGCGTGTTCGTCGTCGCCTGGATCGGCCAGTTCGTCGGGCATCTCATCGAGGGACGGCGGCCGTCGTTCTTCACCGACCTCGCCTACCTGCTCATCGGCCCCGCCTGGCTCACCGGCAAGATCATGCGCCGCGTCGGCATCGCGTACTGATCGCCGCGTTACTCCGGCTCGCGCTTGCGCCGGGGTACCGGGCCGAAGCGGGTGTCGCGAGCGCGTCAGTCGAGCGTGATCCCCGCGAGCCGCTGCAGCGCTTCGGCGTATTTCGCCGCGGTACCCGCGATCACTTCGGCTGGGACGTGCGGTCCCGGTGCGGTCTTGTTCCAGTCGAGCGTCTCGAGGTAGTCGCGCACGAACTGCTTGTCGTAACTCGGCGGACTGATGCCGACGCGGTACTGGTCCGCCGGCCAGAAGCGCGACGAGTCGGGCGTGAGCATTTCGTCCATCACGTACAGCGTGCCGTCGCCGTCGGTGCCGAATTCGAACTTCGTGTCGGCGATGATGATGCCGCGTTCGGCCGCATAGTCGGCGGCGTAGCGATAGATCGCGAGCGTGGCGTCGCGCACGCGCTCGGCCATCTCGCGACCGACGAGGTCGACGACGTGCGCGAAGCTCACGTTCTCGTCGTGGTCGCCGACCGCGGCCTTCGTCGACGGCGTGAAGATCGGCTCGGGCAACCGCTCGGCCTGGCGCAAACCGGCGGGCAGCGCGATGCCGCACAGCGACCCGCTCGCCCGGTAGTCCTTCCACCCAGACCCGATCAGGTAGCCGCGCGCGATCGCTTCGACGGGCACCGGCTTCAACCGCTTCGTGATCACGCTGCGCCGCGCGTAGAGCGCGACGTCGGTGCCCGCGGGCAGCACGCTCGCGACGTCCTTGCCGGTCAGATGGTTCGGTACGAGATGCGCGGTCTTGCCGAACCAGAAGTTGGAGATCTGGCAGAGCATCTCGCCCTTGCCGGGGATCGGATCGGGCAGCACGACGTCGAACGCCGAGAGGCGATCGGTCGCGACGATCAGCAATTCGCCCGGCGACAGCGCATAGACGTCGCGCACCTTGCCGCGGTGCACGAGTTCGAGGCCGGGAAGGTTCGATTGCGAAAGGACGGTCGGCACGCGCGGGTTCCACCAGGCGAAGGACGCACATTGTAGCGGCGGGCACGCCCGCGGGAGCGAAGCGGCGCGCGCGGCACGCCGGCCCGCGGGCGCGCGCGACGGACGCAGGCTGGTAGAATCCTGCCGATCCTTCCGCGCCGCCTCCGACGTGCCGACACCCGTTCCGATCCATCCGGGCGCGCCCGCCGCGCAGAGAACCGCGCGATGAGCTTCGTCGGCAAACTGCTCGGCGCGCTGATCGGTTGGGGCCTGTTCCACAACCCGCTCGGCATCCTCGTCGGCCTCCTGCTCGGTCACTTCTACGACAGCGCGGTCGCGCGCGCGCGACCCGGCGCGATCGGCAGCGGCTTCGTCGAGCCGCTGTTCGCCTTCGCGGGCGCGCTCGCGAAATCGGACGGGCGCGTCTCGCAGGCGGAGATCGACGCGGCCGAAGCGCTGATCGCGCGGCTCGGCCTCGGCGGCGAGCAGCGGCGCGCCGCGATCGGGCGCTTCACCGCGGGCAAGCAGGTCGAGTTCGACGTGAACTCGGCGATCGGCGAGCTCAGCGCCTGGTGCGCGAACCGGCGCGACTCCGCATTCATCGTGCTCGACCTGCTGCTCGATCTCGTCTACGCCGAAGGCCCGCTCGCCGGCGCCAAGCTCGACCTCGTGCGCCGCCTCTGCGCCGCGCTCGGCGTGCGCGAACACGAGCTCGCCGCGCTGTCGGCGATGAAGGGCTACGGCGGCTGGCAGGGCGCGCGCGCGAGCGGCGATGCGGGGCGGGCGCCGCCGCCGCGACCGTCGCAGGTCGACCCGTACGCGGTGCTCGGGATCACGCGCCAGGCGAGCGACCGCGACATCAAGCAGGCGTATCGCCGCCTCATGAGCAAGCATCATCCCGACAAGCTCGGCGACGTGCCGGACGAGGTGAAGCGCCGCTCCGAGCAGCGATCGCGCGAAATCAACGCCGCCTACGAACACATCAAGGGCGAGCGCGGCCTCAAGTGAGCGCACGCTCCCATCACGAACAGGAACGCATCATGGCCAGGCAATCCCCGATCATCGCCCCGTCGATCCTGTCGGCGAACTTCGCTCGGCTCGGCGAGGAGGTCGACGCGGTCGTCGCCGCCGGCGCCGAGTGGGTGCACTTCGACGTGATGGACAACCATTACGTGCCGAACCTCACGATCGGCCCGCTCGTCTGCGAGGCGCTGCGCAAGCACGGCGTCACCGCGCCGATCGATGTTCACCTCATGGTGAAGCCGGTCGATCGCATCGTGCCGGACTTCGCCAAGGCCGGCGCGAGCGTGATCAGCTTCCATCCCGAGGCGAGCGAGCACGTCGACCGCACGATCCAGCTGATCAAGGCAGGCGGCTGCCAGGCCGGCCTCGTGTTCAATCCGGCCACGCCGCTGTCGTACCTCGACTACGTGCTCGACAAGCTCGATCTCGTGCTGGTCATGTCGGTCAACCCCGGCTTCGGCGGGCAGAGCTTCATTCCATCGGCGCTCGACAAGCTGCGCCGCGTGCGCGAGATGATCGACGCGAGTGGCCGGTCGATCCGCCTCGAGGTCGACGGCGGCGTGAAGCCGTCCAACATCGGCGAGATCGCGCGCGCGGGCGCCGACACGTTCGTCGCGGGTTCTGCGGTATTCAATGAGCCCGACTACGCCGCGGTCATCGCGGCGATGAAGCGCGCGATCGCGGGCTGAGGAAAAAAGAACCGCGCCGGGCCCGGGGGAGGGAAGGGGACGAAGCACCCGGCGCGGGGGGACAACCCGAATTTTTCCAGGGAAAACCGTGGTGGACGACCGTGCGGAAGTCCGTGTTCGGTGGCACGCATCCATGACGCCGCCGCATCCTTGCGCTTTCCGCGGCATCGACGGTGGGCGCCGCCGATGCCGCAGGAGACCCTTCCATGGGTCACGCGATGACCGTCGGCCGTGGCCGATGAATCAGATCGTTACCCATGACGGTTCGGCGTCGCGTTCCGTCGCAGCGCGCGTGCAAGGCCATTCGGCCAGGCTCGTCGGGGCGACCATCGCCTCGCCGCCGAGCCAGAGGAACTCGGCGATCGCGGCGGGGATCGGGTCGGCATGCGGTGCATCGCGGTGGCGGTCCATCGGTGTCTCCTTCGGCAGGGTGTCGACGCGGCGCCTTCCAGGGCGGTCCCGACCGGCATCGATCGGGCAGCGATCCACCCGTGGATCGCGACGGGCGGCATGCACGCAGAGCGGCTAGATGTGCACGGCGGCGAGCAGGCCGAGCAACAACGATCCGAGCGCGAACACGATGCGCAGGCGCTCGCGTGCATGCAGTTCGGCATTCGGGTCGGGGCGGCGCGGGTCCATCGTCGGTCTCCGGTGCGGGTGTGCAGCTTCATTGCAGCGCGGACGCGAGGACGCGCGCCGCCCGGATCGTGCCGCGATCGCGACGAGTTCTGGCAATACGCGGGCAGCCGCGGCGCGGCCGTTGCGCGTTCGCGGCGACGCTGCGTAAGCTCGCCGCGTCGAACCGGCACCGCGCCGGCGAGGTCGCTTCCAGGAGGGGAATCCATGCCGCGCAGCATCGCCATCGTCGAAGACGAACCGCTGATCCGCGCCAACTACGTCGAAGCGCTCACGCGGCTCGGCTACGAAGTGCGCGGCTACGCGTCGCGCAGCGACGCCCAGGCCGC
>NZ_DATDMY010000189.1:0-3383 GCF_036518555.1 Dokdonella sp.
GGTCGGGGCGGCGACGAAGGCGATGCGTCGTGACATGGGGCGGGCCGGAAGGAACGTCACCGCGATTCTCGGCTGCGCACGGAGACCTGCGCAACCAGGTTTGCACCGGCACCGACCGCTCGCGCCGCTCCGTAGGGTGAGCCTTGGCGCAAAGGCTCACCCTACGCGGACCGACGGCCCTCCCCGTGCCGTCAGGCCGCCTTCGACGCCGCCTGCACGAGCTGGGCGAAACGGCGCAGCGCGACCGACGCGATCGGATAGTCGACCGTCTGCACGCGGATTTCCTCGAGCAGGCCGAGCGTGAACTTCAGCGCCGGATCGTCGCGCTCGAGCCAGCGCGCGACCGGATGCGCTTCGCCCGCCGGAGCGCCGGCGAGGACCTGGCGCGCCAGCGCGCGATGCTGCGAGGCCAGCTCGTCGCGCAGCGAGCCGCGCGCCTGCGCGTGCCAGCGGCTCTCGACCGGCAGGTTCTCGATCTGCCGTCGCAGACCGTCGATGTCGAGCGCCTGGCCGAGTTCGAAGAACACCGAGGCGACGCGCTCGACGTCCTGGCCGGTCTCGAGCGCGATCTCGACGATGTCGAACGCGGAATTGAGTTCGGCGACCTTGGCGAGGCGCTGCGCGAGCGCCTCGGGGATGTCCAGCCCCCGCCACTTCTCGACGTCGACGTCGTAGTCGGCGCGTCCGTTCGACGTCAGCACGCGCGGCAGCGCGGCCGACAGCCGCGCGACGCCCGGCGCGTACCGTTCGACGATCCCGGCGATGTCGAGGTTCGCGCCTCGCTGGTTGAGCAGCCAGCGCGTGAGGTTGCGCAGGACGTCCCACAGCTTGAGCAGCGCGTCGATCTGCACCGTCTCGCCGATCCTGCCATCGAGCGCCTCGATCTCGGCCCAGATGGCGCGCGCGTCGACGACCTCGCGCACGGCGGAATACGCCTTCGCGATCGACGCCGGCGACTGCCCGGTGTCTTCCTGCATGCGCAGCACGAACGTCGCGTCCATGCGGTTGACCATCGAGTTCGTCACCACCGTCGCGATGATCTCGCGCTTGAGTCGATGGCGCTGCATGTGCGCGGCATAGTGCTCGCGCAGCGGCTCGGGGAAATAGCGCACGAGCTCCTTCGACAGGAACGGATCCTCCGGCACGTCGGAATCGAGCAGTTGCTGGTAGAGCTTGATCTTCGAGTACGACAGCAGCACCGACAGCTCCGGTCGCGTCAGGCCCTGGTGGCGCGCCTTGCGCTCGGCGAGTTCCGCATCCGAGGGCAGGAACTCGATCTGCCGATCGAGCAAGCCCTCGGCCTCGAGCGTGCGGATGAAATGCGCGTTCGAACCGAGGCGATGCGCCGACATGTGCTCCATCACGGTGATCGCCTGGTTCTGCCGGTAGTTGTCGGACAAGACGAGGCGCTCGACCTCGTCGGTCATCGCCGCCAGCTGCACGTTGCGCTGGTCGAGCGTGAGTTCGCCGCGCTGCACGGCGTCGTTGAGCAGGATCTTGATGTTGACCTCGTGGTCGGACGTGTCGACGCCGGCCGAGTTGTCGATGAAGTCGGTATTCAGCAGCACCCCGTTCTGCGCGGCCTCGATGCGGCCCTTCTGCGTGAAGCCGAGGTTGCCGCCCTCCCCGACCACCTTGCAGCGCAGCTCGCGCCCGTTGATGCGCAGCGCATTGTTGGCGCGGTCGCCGACCTCGGAGTTGGTCTCGCTTTCCGCCTTGACGTAGGTGCCGATGCCGCCGTTCCAGAGCAAGTCGACCGGCGCCTTGAGGATCGCACTCATGAGTTCGGTCGGCGTCAGCTGCGCCGTGCCCTCGGCGATACCGAGCGCGCGGCAGGCTTCCGGCGACAGCGCAATCGTCTTCGCGCTGCGCGCGAACACGCCGCCGCCGGGGGAGATCAGCGACTTGTCGTAGTCGTCCCAGGACGAGCGCGGCAGCGCGAACATGCGTTCGCGTTCCTTGAACGAACTCGCGGCGTCCGGGTTCGGATCGATGAAGATGTGGCGATGGTCGAACGCGGCGACGAGCCGGATGTGCCTGGACAGCAGCATGCCGTTGCCGAAGACGTCGCCGGACATGTCGCCGATGCCGACGCAGGTGAAATCCTCGCCCTGGCTGTCGCGGCCCATCGCGCGGAAGTGGCGCTTGACCGACTCCCAGCCGCCCTTCGCGGTGATGCCCATCTTCTTGTGGTCGTAGCCGACCGAGCCGCCGGAGGCGAACGCGTCGCCGAGCCAGAAGCCGTGTTCGGCGCTGACGCCGTTGGCGATGTCGGAGAACGTCGCCGTGCCCTTGTCCGCGGCGACGACGAGGTACGGATCGTCGCCGTCGTGGCGCACGACGTCCCGCGGATGCACGACCTTGCCTTCGACGAGGTTGTCGGTGATGTCGAGCAGGCCGTTGATGAACATCTTGTAGCAGGCGATGCCTTCGGCGAGCACCGCGTCGCGGTCGCCGCCCACCGGAGGATGCTTGACGAAGAATCCGCCCTTCGAGCCGACCGGGACGATCACCGTGTTCTTCACCATCTGCGCCTTGACCAGGCCGAGGACCTCGGTGCGGAAGTCTTCGCGGCGATCGGACCAGCGAAGGCCGCCGCGCGCGACCGGACCGAAGCGCAGGTGAACGCCCTCGACGCGCGGGCCATAGACGAAGATTTCGCGATACGGCCTCGGCTTGGGCAGGTCCGGCACCTTCGCGGAATCGAACTTGAAGCTGGTGTAGTGGTGCGGCACGCCGTCGCGCCGCTGGAAATGGTTCGTGCGCAGCGTCGCCCCGATCACGCCGAGGTAGGCGCGCAGGATGCGATCCTCGTCGAGGCTCGCGACATGCTCGAGCAGCGCCTTGATCGCGGCGATGACGGCGACGACCTGGTCCATGCGCGGCTTCGCGCGGACGGCAGCGAGGTCGTCGACGAACTTCGGCGGCAGCTTGGCGAGCACGTCCGCCGGAACCAGTGCGCGGAGCTCGCCACCGAGGCGCTCGCCCGCGGCCTTCGCCGCGGCCGCGTCGAGGCGCTCGCGCGCGGGGTCGAAACCCGCCTCGAACAGCTCGACCAGCAATCCGGCCAACGCGGGGTAGCGGTTGAGGGTCTCCTCCATGTAGCTCTGCGAGAACGTCACGCCGGTCTGCAGCAGGTACTTGCAGTAACCGCGCAGCACGCTCACCTGGCGCCAGTCGAGCCGCGCACCGAGCACGAGCTTGTTGAAGGCGTCGTTCTCGGCGTCGCCGCGCCAGATGCTCGCGAACGCCTCCTCGAACGCGTCGCCGACCTGTTCGACGTCGAACGCGCAACGCGTCGCGGCCTGCACCGCGATGTCCTGCACGTAGACGGTCGCTTCCGGCAGGCCGATCTCGCTGAGCTGCTCGGTGAGGACCCTGAG
>NZ_DATDMY010000190.1:0-16474 GCF_036518555.1 Dokdonella sp.
GTCATGCCGGGCGACAACGTGAAGATGGTGGTGACGCTGATCGCGCCGATCGCGATGGACGAGGGCCTGCGCTTCGCGATCCGCGAGGGCGGCCGCACGGTCGGCGCCGGCGTGGTGGCGAAGATCGTCCAGTAAGGGCCGGGGTCGGCGGCGCGGTATACGTTTCGCCGATGGGCGAAACTACCGGTCCTGCACCGCCATCGGCTGTTCGTGACACGTCCGGCATGGATGCTGGTCCGTTCTTGGCGGTCACGGAAGACCGCAAAAGCCTACGCCAGTAGCTCAATTGGCAGAGCAGCGGTCTCCAAAACCGCAGGTTGGGGGTTCGAGTCCCTCCTGGCGTGCCACACGACGAGGAAGCAGGCGACGGAAATCGGTGAGTCGGCACGCGCGCGAGCGCGACCGCGGCCGGGTGAGTCGCACGAGATATGAACGCCAAGGTCGAAAAAGCTGGTTCGTCGAACGCGCTCGACATCGTCAAGCTCGTGCTCGCGGGTGCGCTGCTGGTGGCGGGGCTGGTCGCCTACTATTACTTCGCGGACTGGAACGGATGGGCGCGCTTCGGCATGCTCGTGGCCGGCGTGCTCGCTTCCGCCGCGGTCGGTGCCTTCACCGGGGTCGGTCGCACGGTGCGAGAATATCTTGCCGAGTCGCAGTTCGAGCTGCGCAAGGTCGTATGGCCCACCACCGACGAGACCGTGCGCACGACGCTGGTCATCGTCGTCGTCGTGATCATCCTGAGCCTCCTGCTCGGTCTGATCGACCTGATGCTGAAGTGGGTGGTCCTCGACCATCTGCTGAAGCTCGGGCGCTGAGGAGCAGGCATGAGCAAGCGCTGGTACGTGGTCCATGCCTATTCGGGCTTCGAGCATACGGTCGCACGCTCGCTCAAGGAGCGAGTCGCGCGCGCGGGCATGCAGGAGAAGTTCGGCGAAGTGCTGGTTCCGACCGAAGAAGTGATCGAGATGCGCGGTGGGCAGAAGCGCCGCAGCGAGCGGAAGTTCTTCCCCGGCTACGTGCTCGTGCAGATCGAAACGCATGACGAAGGCAAGGCGCTGAAGATCGACGACGAGTCGTGGCATCTCGTCAAGGAAACGCCGAAAGTCATGGGCTTCATCGGTGGTACCGCCGACCGTCCGTTGCCGATCAAGGATTCCGAAGCGGAAGGCATCCTGCAGCGCGTGCAGGAAGGCGCCGAGAAGCCGCGTCCGAAAGTGCTGTTCGAACCGGGCGAGATGGTGCGCGTCATCGAAGGGCCGTTCAACGACTTCAACGGCGTGGTCGAAGAGGTCAACTACGAGAAGAGCCGCCTGCGCGTGGCGGTGCTCATCTTCGGCCGGTCCACTCCGGTCGAACTGGAATTCGGCCAAGTCGAGAAGGCGTGAGCCGCGCCCGACGGGCTTGAAAACCTGCTATACTTTCCGGCTCCCTGCTTGGCCGGGACTGCGACCGGCCGCCTCGTGCGGCCGTCGGCGCAGACGGAGATGCGACGTGATGCCGGGACACGCGCCGCTTTCGACAACGACGATCCCGGCGCGATGGGGAGCCTGACCAACAGGCGTTTGCACCCGGAGAACGAGCAATGGCAAAGAAAGTAGTCGGTTACATCAAGTTGCAGGTGAAGGCCGGTCAGGCCAATCCGTCGCCGCCCGTGGGCCCCGCCCTCGGCCAGCGCGGCCTGAACATCATGGAGTTCTGCAAGGCGTTCAACGCCGCGACGCAGAAGCTCGAGCCGGGCCTGCCGATTCCGGTCGTGATCACCGCGTACTCCGACCGTACGTTCACGTTCATCACGAAGACGCCACCGGCGACGATCCTGCTGAAGAAGGCCGCAGGCATCACCTCGGGCTCCAAGCGCCCGAACACCGAGAAGGTGGGCAAGGTCACGCGCAAGCAGCTCGAGGACATCGCCAAGGCGAAGGAGCCCGACCTCACCGCGGCCGACCTCGATGCCGCCGTCCGCACGATTGCGGGCAGCGCGCGCAGCATGGGCCTGGTGTCGGAGATCTGAACATGAGCATGAAGATCAGCAAGCGTTACAAGGCGCTCAGCGCGAAGGTCACCCCGGGCAAGGTCTACTCGATCGACGAAGCCCTCAAGATCGTCAAGGAAGGCGCGAAGGCCAAGTTCCCCGAGTCTGTCGACGTGGCCGTGCGCCTCGGCATCGACGCCAAGAAGTCCGACCAGGGCGTTCGCGGTTCGGTCATGCTGCCGCACGGTACCGGCAAGACGGTCAAGGTCGCGGTGTTCTGCCCGCCGGGCGAGAAGGCGGAAGCGGCGAAGGCCGCGGGCGCCGATGCCGTCGGCATGGAGGACCTCGCCGAGCGCATGCAGGGCGGCGATCTCGACTTCGGTCGCGTGATCGCGACGCCGGATGCGATGCGCGTGGTCGGCAAGCTCGGCCAGTTGCTCGGCCCGCGTGGCCTCATGCCGAACCCGAAGGATGGCTCCGTCGCAGCCGACGTCGTCACCGCGGTGAAGAATGCGAAGGCGGGCCAGGTCAAGTTCCGCAACGACAAGGCCGGCATCGTGCATTGCTCGATCGGCAAGGCCTCGTTCGAGGCGGGCGCATTGAAGGACAACCTGAACGCGCTGCTGGCCGACCTGCAGAAGGCGAAGCCGGCGTCGGCCAAGGGCCAGTACCTGCAGAAGGTATCGATCTCGAGCACGATGGGCGTCGGCGTGGCGGTCGATCCTTCGTCGGTCGCGGTCTGATCGAAGGAACGGGGCCGGCGCGGCTCGTCCGCGACCGGCTCGCCTGCCGACCCCGGCAGGGATGTGACGGCGATCCGCGGGATCGCCGGGCAGCAGCGAAATTTTGAGGGCGACCGCGCGAGCGGGAGCCGTCAAAGACCGCAGGCGGCCTAAACGACGTGGTCGGGACGCAAGGAAGCACGAGTGGCATGGATCGTCCCGATCCCGTCGGCGAAGCCTCAAAAACCCAGCCTGCGCAGATGGTGTCGCCTCCTGGAAAAATCTGGTTCACCGCCTCTGGGCAGACCAGTCAGACAGGCCACCACCGGGACGCTTCCCTGCGTCCCCGGCGTCCAGGAAGGATGCCGTTCAGGACCGCCGCGGCGCGAGCCGTGCGCGGAGTTCAATTGGAGGAGTGCTAATGGCTCTCAATCTGTCCCAGAAGAAAGAAGTTGTCGCGGAACTGGCTGAAGTCGCCGCCAGGGCCCACTCCCTCGTTGCGGTCGAGTACGCGGGCACCACGGTCGAGCAGATGACCGCGATGCGCAAGAAGGCTCGCGAGACGGGCGTGTTCCTCAAGGTCGTGAAGAACACCCTGGCCTCGCGTGCCGTCGCCGGCACCGAGTACGAGTGCGTCAAGGATTCCCTGGTCGGTCCGCTGCTTTACGCCTTCTCGAACGAGGAGCCGGGTGCAGCTGGTCGCCTGATCAAGGAATTCGCCAAGAGCAACGACAAGCTGAAGGCGAAGGTCGTCGTCGTCGGTGGCCAGCAGTATCCGGCCAGCCACGTCGACGTGCTCGCTTCGCTGCCCACGCTCGAGCAGGCGCTCGGCATGCTGGCTCGCGCGCTCGCCGAACCGGCGGCCATGTTCGCCCGTGCGGTCAAGGCGGTGGCCGACAAGCAGGGCGGTGGCGAAGCCGCTCCGGCCGAGACGGCCTGAGCCCGCTCTCCGGCGACCCACGCTGAACCCTTTCCAGAATATTCACCGAGGTAAATACCAATGTCCCTTTCCAACGAACAAATCGTCGAAGCCGTCGCCTCGAAGACCCTCATGGAAGTCATGGAGCTGGTCAAGGCGATCGAAGAGAAGTTCGGCGTCTCCGCTGCCGCTCCGGTCGCCGTCGCGGGTCCGGCTGCCGCCGCTGCCGCGCCGGCCGAGGAGCAGACCGAATTCACCGTCGTGCTGAAGAGCGCGGGCGAGAAGAAGGTCGACGTGATCAAGGCCGTCCGCGCGATCACGGGTCTCGGCCTCAAGGAAGCCAAGGACCTCACCGAGGCCGGTGGCGTCCTCAAGGAAGGCGTGTCGAAGGACGACGCCGCGAAGTTCAAGAAGGATCTCGAGGCTGCCGGCGCTACCGTCGAAGTGAAGTAAGCGACGCGCGAATCGCGTTGCCTGCTGCTGCAGCCAAGTGAAGCCAAGCCTGGGGGCGAAAGCTCCCGGGCTTTGCCCGTTCCCGCGATGCCGAAGCGGGCATGGGAAATTGCGACGGAGTCCTCATGTAAGGGGGTTCGCCGCGCCATTTCCGATGTCCGTTTTTCCGCCGGTTTTCTTCCAGCGACGTGCCGCCGTCGCGCGCTGTACGAGGTGTGCTCCTCATGACTCAGACGACCTACTCCTTCACCGAAAAGAAGCGTATCCGCAAGGACTTCGGCAAGCGTCCGCCGGTGCTCGGTGTTCCTTTCCTGCTGGCCATCCAGGTCGACTCGTATCGCGAGTTCCTGCAGGCCGAGGTCGAACCGAACGCGCGCGAGGACAAGGGCCTGCATGCGGCGCTGCGTTCGGTGTTCCCGATCACGAGCTACTCCGGCAGTGCGGCGCTCGAGTACGTCAACTACCGCCTCGGCGAGCCGCCGTTTGACGAGCGTGAGTGCCGCTCGCGCGGCATGAGCTACGGCGCGCCGCTGCGCGTGACCGTGCGCCTCGTCATCTACGACAAGGAGTCGTCGAACAAGGCGATCAAGTACGTCAAGGAGCAGGAGGTCTACATGGGCGAACTGCCCCTGATGACCGATACCGGCACCTTCATCGTCAACGGCACCGAACGCGTCATCGTGTCGCAGCTGCATCGTTCGCCGGGCGTGTTCTTCGACCACGATCGCGGCAAGACCCACAGCTCGGGCAAGCTGCTCTACAGCGCACGCGTGATCCCTTATCGTGGCTCGTGGCTCGATTTCGAATTCGACCCGAAGGACGCGCTGTTCACCCGCATCGATCGCCGCCGCAAGCTGCCGGTGACGGTGCTGCTGCGCGCGCTCGGCTACACCAACGAGGAAATGCTCGCGATCTTCTTCGAGCACAACGTGTTCCATCTCGGCAAGAAGGACAGCGCCAGGCTGGATCTCGTCGCCGAGCGCCTGCGTGGCGAAACGCTGAACTTCGACCTGCGCATTGACGACGCGGTCGTCGTCGAAGCCGGCAAGCGCATCACCGCACGCCACGTGAAGCAGCTCGAAAAGGCCTCGATCAAGTCGCTCGAGGTGCCCGACGAGTACCTCGTCGGCCGCATCCTCGCGCACGACGTCGTCGACACCAAGACCGGCGAGCTGCTCGCGTCGGCGAACGACGAACTCAACGACGCGCACCTCGAGGCGTTCCGCAAGGCCGGCGTCGACAAGATCGCCACGCTGTGGGTCAACGACCTCGATCGCGGCGACTACATCTCCAAGACGCTGCGCATCGATCCTTCGAAGACGCCGCTCGAAGCGCTCGTCGAGATCTACCGCATGATGCGCCCGGGCGAGCCGCCGACCAAGGATGCCGCGCAGAACCTGTTCCAGAACCTGTTCTTCTCGGCCGAGCGCTACGACCTCGATCGAGTCGGCCGCATGAAGTTCAACCGCCGCGTCGGCCGCAAGGACGACAGGGGTCCCGGCATCCTCTACGACGGCAAGTACTTCGGCGAGCGCGGAGACGAGATGTCGAAGTCGCTGGTGAAGGAATTCGGCGCGGGTTCCGACATCCTCGACGTGATCAAGGTGCTGATCGAGATCCGTAACGGTCGCGGCATCGTCGACGACATCGACCACCTCGGCAACCGTCGCGTGCGTTCGGTCGGCGAGATGGCCGAGAACGTGTTCCGCATCGGCCTCGTGCGCGTCGAACGCGCGGTGAAGGAGCGCCTGTCGCTGGCGGAGGCCGACGGCCTGACGCCGCAGGACCTCATCAACGCCAAGCCGGTCGCGGCCGCGGTGAAGGAGTTCTTCGGCTCCTCGCAGCTGTCGCAGTTCATGGACCAGAACAACCCGCTGTCGGAGGTCACGCACAAGCGTCGCGTCTCGGCGCTCGGTCCCGGCGGCCTCACGCGCGAGCGCGCGGGCTTCGAGGTGCGCGACGTGCACCCGACCCATTACGGTCGCGTCTGCACGATCGAAACGCCGGAAGGCCCGAACATCGGCCTGATCAACTCGCTTGCCGTCTACGCGCGCACCAACGACTACGGCTTCCTCGAGACGCCGTACCGCAAGGTCAACAACGGCAAGATCACCAATCAGGTCGAGTACCTGTCGGCGATCGACGAAGGCGAATACGTGATCGCGCAGGCGAACTCGCCGCTGAACAAGGACGGCACGTTCGTCGAAGACTTCGTCTCGTGCCGCTTCCGCGGCGAATCGGAGCTGCGTCCGGCCAGCGAGATCAATTACATGGACGTATCGCCGATGCAGACCGTGTCGGTCGCCGCGGCGCTGGTTCCGTTCCTCGAGCATGACGACGCCAACCGCGCGCTGATGGGCGCGAACATGCAGCGCCAGGCCGTCCCGACGCTGCGCTCGCAGACGCCGCTGGTCGGCACCGGCATCGAACGCGCTGTCGCGCGCGACTCCGGCGTCACCGTGGCCGCCAGGCGTGCCGGCGTGATCGACCAGGTCGACGCGGGCCGCATCGTCGTGCGCGTGAACGAGGACGAGATCGGCGAGAGCGATGCCGGCGTCGACATCTACACGCTGACCAAGTACACGCGTTCGAACCAGAACACGAACCTGAACCAGCGTCCGCTCGTCAACGTGGGCGATCGCGTCGAGCGCGGAGACGTACTCGCGGATGGTTCGTCGACCGATCTCGGCGAGCTTGCGCTCGGCCAGAACATGCTGGTCGCGTTCATGCCCTGGAACGGCTACAACTTCGAGGACTCGATCCTGCTGTCCGAGCGCGTGGTCGAGGAAGATCGCTACACGACGATCCACATCGAAGAGCTCACCTGCGTCGCGCGCGACACCAAGCTCGGCCCGGAGGAGATCTCGGCCGACATCCCGAACGTCGGCGAGCAGGCGCTCGCGCGCCTCGACGAGTCTGGCGTCGTCTATATCGGCGCCGAAGTGAAGGCGGGAGACATCCTCGTCGGCAAGGTCACGCCAAAGGGCGAGTCGCAGCTGACGCCAGAAGAGAAGCTGCTGCGCGCGATCTTCGGCGAGAAGGCCTCCGACGTGAAGGACAGCTCGTTGCGCGTGCCGCCGGGCATGGACGGCACCGTCATCGACGTCACCGTGTTCACCCGCGACGGCATCGAGAAGGACAAGCGTGCGCGCCAGATCGAAGAGATGGAGATCAAGCGCATCAAGAAGGACTTCGACGACCAGTTCCGCATCCTCGAAGGCGCGATCTACAACCGCCTGCGCGTGGCGCTCGTCGGCAAGGTCGCCAACGGCGGCCCGGGCACCCTGAAGAAGGGCGCGGAGATCACCGACGAGTACCTCGACGGCCTGAAGAAGGACGAGTGGTTCGCGATCCGCATGAAGGACGAGGACGCCGCCGAGTTCCTCGAGCGCGCGCAGGAGCAGGTCAAGCGCCACAAGGAGGAGTTCGACCAGCGCTTCAAGGCGAAGCAGGCGAAGATCACCGCCGGCGACGACCTCGCACCGGGCGTGCTCAAGATGGTCAAGGTCTACCTGGCCGTTAAGCGCCGCATCCAGCCGGGCGACAAGATGGCCGGTCGCCACGGCAACAAGGGTGTCGTGTCGATGATCGTGCCGGTCGAGGACATGCCGTACGCGAAGGACGGCCGTCCGGTCGACATCGTGCTGAATCCGCTCGGCGTGCCGTCGCGAATGAACATCGGGCAGATCCTCGAAGTCCATCTCGGCTGGGCCGCGAAGGGCCTTGGGGAAAAGATCGACCGCATGATCAAGGCGCAGGCCAAGGTCGCGGAGCTGCGCAAGTTCCTCGACGAGGTCTACAACTCGAATGCGTCCAAGGAGGCCGCGGCCGGGCACCACGTCAACCTGAAGTCGCTCACCGACGAGGAACTGCTTGCGCTCGCGCAGAACCTCACGGAAGGCGTGCCGATGGCGACGCCGGTGTTCGACGGCGCGTTCGAGGAGGAGATCAAGGCGATGCTGAAGCTTGCGGACCTGCCCGAGTCCGGCCAGACCATGCTGTACGACGGCCGTACCGGCGAAGCGTTCGATCGCCCGGTGACGGTCGGTTACATGCACATGCTCAAGCTCAACCATCTCGTCGACGACAAGATGCACGCGCGTTCGACCGGTCCGTATTCGCTCGTCACGCAGCAGCCGCTCGGCGGCAAGGCGCAGTTCGGCGGCCAGCGCTTCGGCGAAATGGAAGTCTGGGCGCTGGAGGCGTACGGCGCGGCGTACACGCTGCAGGAGATGCTGACGGTCAAGTCCGACGACGTGTCGGGCCGCAACCAGATGTACAAGAACATCGTCGACGGCGACCACGAGATGGTGGCCGGCATGCCGGAGTCCTTCAATGTGCTCGTGAAGGAAATCCGCTCGCTGGCGATCAACATGGAGCTGGAAGAGCGCTGATCGAAGCATGGCTGGCGACCGGGGGCGGAGGGCTGAAAAGCACGCAAGCCTCGCCGCTCCCGATCTCCAGCCCTCCGCTCTCAGCCTTCGGCCTTCTTCGAAAGAATTGCTCCATCCGGAGATATCCAAATGAAAGACCTTCTCAATCTCTTCAACCAGCAGCGCCAGTCGCTCGATTTCGATTCGATCAAGATCGCGCTGGCTTCGCCCGACCTGATCCGCTCGTGGTCGTTCGGCGAGGTGAAGAAGCCCGAGACCATCAACTACCGCACGTTCAAGCCCGAGCGTGACGGCCTGTTCTGCGCCGCGATCTTCGGCCCGATCAAGGACTACGAGTGCCTGTGCGGCAAGTACAAGCGCATGAAGCACCGCGGCGTCGTGTGCGAGAAGTGCGGCACCGAAGTCACCCTCGCCAAGGTGCGCCGCGAGCGCATGGGCCACATCGAGCTGGCGTCGCCGACGGCGCACATCTGGTTCCTGAAGTCGCTGCCGTCGCGCATCGGCCTCATGCTCGACATGACGTTGCGCGACATCGAGCGCATCCTCTACTTCGAAGCGTACGTCGTGGTCGACCCGGGCCTGACCGCGCTCGAGCGCGGCCAGCTGCTGAACGAGGAACAGTACCTGCAGTCGGTCGAGGAGCACGGCGACGAATTCGATGCGCGCATGGGCGCCGAGGCTGTCTACGAGTTGCTCAAGACGATCGACCTCAACCAGGAACTGATCAAGCTCCGCGAAGAGATCGCCGCGACGAACTCCGAGACCAAGCTCAAGCGACTCAGCAAGCGCATCAAGCTGGTCGAGGCCTTCCTCGAGTCGGGCAACCGCCCGGAGTTCATGGTGCTGACCGTGCTGCCGGTGCTGCCGCCCGACCTGCGTCCGCTCGTGCCGCTCGACGGTGGCCGTTTCGCCACTTCGGATCTCAACGACCTGTATCGCCGCGTCATCAACCGCAATAACCGCCTCAAGCGCCTGCTCGAGCTCAACGCACCCGACATCATCGTGCGCAACGAGAAGCGCATGCTGCAGGAAGCGGTCGACGCGTTGATGGACAACGGCCGTCGCGGGCGCGCGATCACGGGCACCAACAAGCGCCCGCTCAAGTCGCTCGCGGACATGATCAAGGGCAAGCAGGGGCGCTTCCGCCAGAACCTGCTCGGCAAGCGCGTCGACTACTCCGGCCGCTCGGTCATCGTGGTCGGCCCGACGCTGAAGCTGCACCAGTGCGGTTTGCCGAAGAAGATGGCGCTCGAGCTGTTCAAGCCGTTCATCTTCTCCAAGCTGCAGCGCCGTGGCCTCGCCACCACGATCAAGGCGGCGAAGAAGCTCGTCGAGCGCGAGAGCGCGGAGGTGTGGGACATCCTCGAGGAGGTGATCCGCGAGCATCCGGTGCTGCTCAATCGCGCACCGACGCTGCACCGCCTCGGCATCCAGGCGTTCGAGCCCGTGCTCATCGAAGGCAAGGCCATCCAGCTGCACCCGCTCGTCTGTACGGCGTTCAACGCCGACTTCGACGGCGACCAGATGGCCGTGCACGTACCGCTGTCGCTCGAGGCGCAGCTCGAGGCGCGCGCGCTGATGATGTCGACGAACAACATCCTGTCGCCCGCCAACGGCGAGCCGATCATCGTGCCGACCCAGGACGTCGTCCTCGGCCTGTACTACATGACGCGCGCGCTGGAGAACGCGAAGGGCGAGGGCATGGCGTTCGCCAATGTCGCCGAAGTCCACCGCGCCTACGACAATCGCGCGGTCGAGCTGCACGCCAAGGTCAAGGTGCGCCTGCGCCAGGTCGAGTTCGACGACAACGGCACGCGCACCGAGAAGTCGACCCTGGTCGACACGACGGTCGGTCGCGCGCTGCTCGCCGAGATCCTGCCCGAAGGACTGCCGTTCGCGCTCGTCAACATCGAGCTTACGAAGAAGGCGATCTCGCGCCTGATCAACCAGTGCTATCGCCGCCTCGGCCTCAAGGACACGGTCGTGTTCGCGGACCAGCTCATGTACACGGGCTTCCACTACGCGACGCGCGCCGGCATGTCGATCGGCATCGACGACATGAAGATCCCGGGCGAGAAGAAGGGCATCCTCGAAGAGGCCGAGAAGGAAGTCACGGAGATCCAGCAGCAGTACCAGTCCGGCCTCGTGACCGCCGGCGAGCGCTACAACAAAGTCGTCGACATCTGGTCGCGCACGAACGAGCGCGTCGCGAAGGCGATGATGGACGGCATCGGTTCCGACAAGGTCAAGACCCGCAAGGGCGAAGTGATCGAACAGAAGTCGATGAATTCGCTGTTCATCATGGCCGACTCGGGTGCGCGAGGCAGCGCGGCGCAGATCCGCCAGCTGGCCGGCATGCGTGGCCTGATGGCTCGTCCGGACGGCTCGATCATCGAGACGCCGATCAAGGCGAACTTCCGCGAGGGCCTGAACGTCCTGCAGTACTTCAACTCGACGCACGGCGCCCGAAAGGGCCTCGCCGATACGGCGCTGAAGACCGCGAACTCCGGCTACCTGACCCGTCGACTCGTCGACGTCGCGCAGGACGTCGTCGTGACCGAGACCGACTGCGACACCAAGTCCGGCCTCACGATGGCTCCGATCGTCGAAGGCGGCGATGTCGTCGAGGCGCTGAAGGATCGCGTGCTCGGTCGCGTGGTCGCCGAGGACGTATTCGCGCCGGGCAACGACGAGGATCCGATCGTTCCGCGTAATTCGCTGCTCGACGAGGCGATGGTCGACAAGCTCGAGGTTGCCGGCGTGCAGTCGGTGCTCGTGCGCTCGCCGATCACCTGCGATGCCCGCTTCGGCGTCTGCGCGATGTGCTACGGGCGTGACCTCGCGCGAGGACACCTGGTCAACATCGGCGAAGCGGTCGGCGTCATCGCCGCGCAGTCGATCGGCGAGCCGGGCACCCAGCTGACGATGCGAACGTTCCATATCGGTGGCGCCGCGTCGCGAGCCGCCGCGGTCGACAACGTGCAGGTGAAGACGACCGGCACGCTGAAGTTCACCAACCTCAAGACCGTTGCGCACAGCGCGGGCCACCTGGTCGCCGTGTCGCGTTCGGGCGAACTGTCGGTCATGGACACCCACGGCCGCGAGCGCGAGCGCTACAAGGTGCCGTACGGCGCGGTCATCGACGCGAAGGATGGCGCCGCGGTCAAGGCCGGCCAGACCGTCGCGAAGTGGGACCCGCATACCCATCCGATCGTGTCGGAAGTCGCGGGTGTGGTCCGCTTCATCGACTTCCAGGACGGCATCACCGTGCAGGAGCAGGTCGACGAGCTGACCGGCCTTGCGAGTGCGGTCGTCACGGATCCGAAGCGTCGTGGCGGCACGGCCAAGGACCTGCGCCCGATGGTGCGCCTGGTCGACAAGAAGGGCGGTGAACTGCGGCTTCCCGGCACGGACATCCCGGCGCAGTACTTCCTGCCGGCGGGCGCGATCGTGTCGCTCCAGAACGGCTCCGAGGTCGGCGTCGGCGACGTCGTCGCGCGTATTCCGCAGGAAACGTCGAAGACGCGCGACATCACCGGTGGCTTGCCGCGCGTGGCCGACCTGTTCGAGGCACGCAAGCCGAAGGAGCCGGCGATCCTGGCGGAGCGGTCCGGCGTGGTCAGCTTCGGCAAGGACACCAAGGGCAAGCAGCGGCTGATCATCCGCGATACGGACGGCAACGAGCACGAGGAGCTGATTCCGAAGTGGCGCCACGTGATCGTGTTCGAAGGCGAGCACGTCGAGAAGGGCGAGACGATCGTCGACGGTGAGCCGAATCCGCACGACATCCTGCGCCTGCTCGGCGTCGAGCCGCTCGCGGCCTACCTCGTCAAGGAAATCCAGGACGTCTACCGCCTGCAGGGCGTGAAGATCAACGACAAGCACATCGAAGCGATCATTCGCCAGATGCTGCGCAAGGTGGAGATCGCCGAGGCGGGCGACACGCGTTTCCTGCGTGGCGAACAGGTCGACCGTTCGCGCCTGCTCGAGGAGAACTCGCGTGCGGAGGCGCGCAACGAGCGCGTGGCCGAGATGCTGCCGGTGCTGCTCGGCATCACGAAGGCGTCGCTGGCGACGGAGTCGTTCATCTCGGCCGCGTCGTTCCAGGAAACCACCCGTGTGCTCACCGAGGCAGCCGTGCGCGGCACCCGCGATACCTTGCGGGGCCTGAAGGAAAATGTTATCGTCGGACGCTTGATTCCAGCCGGCACCGGTCTTGCCTACCACGCCCAGCGGCGCAGCAGGCAGGGTGCATTGACCGAGCAGGAGCGCGAAACGCTGGGTGCCACGAGTTCGGTGGCCGAGGCGGTCGCCGAAGACGGCGATTCGCATTGATCCAGCGCCCCATGCGGGCTGATGCGACCAGGCCTGCGAGAGCGGGCCTCCGGGCGAACCGGAGCTCCCCGCAGCGGGGTGGCGATCAGCCGGGGCGGTACGACGACATCGAAAAGAGGCGAAGGATTCGCCTCGTGTTCGAGGGCAGGGAGCGAGGCGCTGGACACGCGGCGGGTTGACCGTTGCGTTAGGCGCACGTTATACTCTTTTGTCTCGGCAGGCCGAATTCATTCGGCCTGCCTTTTGTTTCCCGGACGATTCCGGGTCTCCTTTCAAGATCCCGCAGGCACGGTTCAAACGCATGTCAACAGTCAATCAGCTGGTACGCAAGCCGCGTAGCCCGAAGACGTACAAGAGCGCGTCCCCGGCTCTCGCGAACTGCCCGCAGCGTCGCGGCGTCTGCACGCGCGTCTACACGACCACGCCGAAGAAGCCGAATTCGGCTCTGCGCAAGGTCGCCAAGGTGCGCCTGACGAACGGCTTCGAGGTCATCAGCTATATCGGTGGCGAAGGCCACAACCTGCAGGAGCACTCGGTGGTGCTCATCCGTGGCGGTCGCGTGAAGGACCTGCCGGGCGTGCGCTATCACACCGTGCGCGGCAGCCTCGATGCGGCCGGCGTGACCAAGCGTCGCCAGAGCCGTTCGAAGTACGGCGCGAAGCGCCCGAAGAGCTGATCCGCTCGCCATCCGACAGGCGCCTCGAGCGCTTGAGTATCAAGCGGCCCGTGTGGCCGCATCATTGAGAAGAATCTATGTCACGCAAAGGTCAAACCCCGACGCGCACGCTCCTGCCGGACCCCAAGCACGGCAGCCAGGTCATCGCCCGCTTCATCAACATGGTGATGCAGAGCGGCAAGAAGTCGGTCGCGGAGAAGATCGTCTACGGCGCGCTCGATCACATCGGCGAGAAGCATGCCGAGCCGGTCGCGCTGGTCGAGAAGGCACTCAGCAATGTCGCCCCGGCGGTCGAGGTCAAGTCCCGCCGCGTCGGCGGCGCGACGTACCAGGTGCCGGTCGAAGTGCGTTCCACGCGCCGCACCGCTTTGGCGATGCGCTGGCTCATCGATGCGGCGCGCAAGCGCGGCGAGAACACGATGCCGCGCAAGCTCGCGGCCGAGCTGCTCGAGGCTTCCGAGAACCGCGGTGGCGCGGTGAAGAAGCGCGAGGAGACGCACCGCATGGCGGAAGCGAACAAGGCGTTCTCGCACTACCGCTGGTAAGCGGTTTCGCGCGCCCCGCGATTCGCCCGGATCGCGGCATGCGGGGCCCGGCGCCCCGTATCCGAACTCGTACCGCAGCCGGGAAGGCTGCTCCATCGCGGGAAGGACTCCCGGGAAAGGTAATCACAATGGCTCGCACCACACCTATCGAGCGCTACCGCAATTTCGGCATCATGGCCCACATCGATGCCGGAAAGACCACCACGACCGAGCGCATCCTCTATTACACCGGCGTCAATCACAAGATTGGCGAGGTGCACGAGGGCGCCGCGACGATGGACTGGATGGAGCAGGAGCAGGAACGCGGAATCACGATCACGTCGGCCGCGACGACCTGCTTCTGGACCGGCATGGATCGCTCGTTCCCGCAGCATCGCTTCAACATCATCGACACCCCCGGGCACGTCGACTTCACGATCGAAGTCGAGCGTTCGCTGCGCGTGCTCGATGGCGCGGTGTTCGTGCTGTGCGCGGTCGGCGGCGTGCAGCCGCAGTCCGAGACCGTGTGGCGCCAGGCCAACAAGTACGGCGTGCCGCGCCTCGCGTTCGTCAACAAGATGGACCGTACCGGTGCCGACTTCGACAAGGTCGTCGGGCAGCTGAAGTCGCGCCTGGGCGCGCACCCGGTGCCGATGCAGGTGCCGATCGGCGCCGAAGACGCCTTCGAGGGCGTGGTCGATCTCGTCAAGATGAAGGCGATCTACTGGGACGCCGAATCGCAGGGCATGTCGTTCGAATACCGCGACATTCCGGCGCATCTCAAGGACGTCTGCGAGAAGGCGCATTCGTTCCTCGTCGAGTCGGCCGCCGAGACGTCGGAAGAGCTCATGAACAAGTACCTCGAGGAAGGTTCGCTTTCCGAGGACGAGATCCATGCGGGCATCCGCGACGCGGTGATCGGCAACAAGCTGATTCCGGTGTTCTGCGGCACGGCCTTCAAGAACAAGGGCGTGCAGGCGATGCTCGACGCGGTCGTGCGCTACCTGCCCGCGCCGTCGGATCGTCCGCCGGTCAAGGGCATCGACGAGAACGAGAAGGAAGACTCGCGTAACGCCGACGATGCGGCGCCGTTCTCGGCGCTCGCGTTCAAGATCATGACCGACCCGTTCGTCGGTTCGTTGACGTTCTTCCGCGTCTATTCGGGCGTGCTGAACTCGGGCGATACCGTCTACAACCCGGTCAAGAGCAGGAAGGAACGCGTCGGCCGCATCTTGCAGATGCACGCAGCCGAACGCAGCGAGATCAAGGAAGTCCGCGCGGGCGACATTGCCGCGGCGGTCGGCCTCAAGGACGTCACGACCGGCGATACGCTGTGCGCGACCGACAATGTGATCACGCTCGAGCGGATGACGTTCCCGGACCCGGTGATCGCGATGGCGGTCGAGCCGAAGACGAAGTCGGACCAGGAAAAGATGGGTATCGCCCTGTCGCGCCTCGCGCAGGAAGATCCGTCGTTCCGCGTCCGCTCGGACGAGGAATCGGGCCAGACGATCATCGCCGGCATGGGCGAACTGCACCTCGAGATCATCGTCGACCGCATGAAGCGTGAGTTCAACGTCGAGGCGAACGTCGGCAAGCCGCAGGTTGCCTACCGCGAGACGATCCGCAAGGCGGTCAAGCAGGAAGGCAAGTTCGTGCGCCAGTCGGGCGGCAAGGGCCAGTACGGCCACGTGGTTCTCGAGATCGAGCCGCAGCAGCGCGGCGCGGGCTATCTGTTCGAGAACGTCACGGTCGGCGGTTCCGTGCCGAAGGAATACGTGCCAGCGGTCGACAAGGGCATCCGCGAGGCGATGACCAGTGGTCCGATGGCGGGCTTCCCGGTCGTCGACATCAAGATCAAGCTCGTCGACGGTTCGTACCACGAGGTCGACTCGAACGAAATGGCGTTCAAGATCGCCGGTTCGATGGGCTTCAAGGAAGGCTTCAACAAGGCCAGCCCGGTGCTGCTCGAGCCGATCATGAAGGTCGAGGTGGTCACGCCCGAGGACTACATGGGCGACGTGATGGGCGACCTGAGCCGCCGGCGCGGCGTGCTGCAGGGTTCGGACGATTCGCCGTCCGGCAAGGTCATCAACGCGATGGTTCCGCTCGGCGAGATGTTCGGTTACGCGACCAGCCTGCGCTCGATGTCGCAGGGTCGCGCGACCTTCACGATGGAATTCGACCACTACGCCGAGGCGCCGAACAACATCGCCGAAGCGGTCATCAAAAAGTCGTGATTCGTGATTCGGGATTCGTGGTTCGGAAGAGCACGGATCCCGCTTTCTCCGAATCACCAATCACCAGTCACGAATTTCTGAGGTAGAAAGTCATGTCGAAGGAAAAATTCGAGCGCAAGAAGCCGCACGTGAACGTGGGCACGATCGGCCACGTCGACCACGGCAAGACGACGCTGACGGCGGCGCTGACGAAGATCGGTGCGGAGCGGTTCGGCGGCGAATTCAAGGCGTACGACCAG
>NZ_DATDMY010000191.1:0-3844 GCF_036518555.1 Dokdonella sp.
CGACGTAGCGTTCGATCTCGGCATCGTCGAGCGTGCGGAACACGACGCGCGTGAGGTCGCACTCGGCGCCTGCGCGCGGCGCCGCGCCACGCGCATCGCCGAGGCACAGCGCGGTGTGGAACTCGACCGTGCGCCCGGAACACGCGCGCAGCTGCGCGCACGCGTTCGCGGCGGTACCCGGCTTGCCGAGCGCGCGCCCGTCGAGTTCGGCGACCTGGTCGCTGCCGATGACGACCGCGCCCGCGCAGGCGGTCGCGACGGCGTGGGCCTTCGCCGCGGCGAGGCGCCGCGCGAGTGCCGCGGGCGCCTCGCCTGCGTGCGGGGTCTCGTCGACCGCGGGTGCGTGCACGCGGAACGACGTCGTCAGTCGCGAAAGCAGGTCGCGGCGATAGCGCGAGGTCGAACCAAGCACCAGGTCGACGTCGCCGAGCCGGCTCAATGCGGCACTTCCGTCGGCTGCGCGGCGATCGCCGCGCGCGTCTGCTCGACGTCGGCGCGCACGTCGGCGAGCCGTTCGAGCTGGCGCGCGAGCGTGCCGCGCGTCGCTTCGAGCGCATCGCGCGCGGCCGCGAGTTCGGCATCGCTCGCGTGCGCGGCATGCTGTTTGAGCCAGAGCCGGTGCGCGAGCAGGTCGCGCAGCGCCTCTTGCACCAGCGGTTCCGCGGCGAGCGTCGCGCGGGCCGACAGTTGGTCGGCGGGCGACATCGCGGCTGCGGCGAGCGCAGGGACCTCGCGCAACCGCGCGCGGCATTCGAGCAGCTCGCGTTCCAGCGCGTCGGCGAGGTCGAGGATCTCGCTCAGCAGCACGCGCCGGCGCAGCAGGCGGCGTTCCCGTCGCCAGGCGATCACGAAGCCGATCGCCAGGGCTGCGGCCACGCAGACGAGCAGGATGTTCACGACGGCGGGCGGCTCCGGTGGGCGGGGACCCAGTGTGCCCCCGATGGCTGCGGCAAGCCAGCCGAAGCAGGGTTCAAGTTGACACCGGAGGGGGCTGCACCTACCATCGCGCGCCCATGTCCGCAGCCCTGCCAGATCGCGTGGATGTCGCACGCCAGGTGCAGGCGCGCCGCACGTACGAAGGAAACCTGCCGCTGGCCGCGATGCAGCGCCTGCGCGGCAGCCTTGCGACGACGGAAGGCGCGGCACGCTACCACGTCGAATTCGGCCGGGACGAGCTCGGCGTCGCGTACCTGGAATTGCGTGTGGAAGCCGGGTTGCCGCTGGTCTGCCAGCGTACACTCGACGTCTTCGTCCAGCCGGTGTCGATCGACCAGCGCCTCGGCCTGATCGCCGACGAGAGCGGCGAAGCGGCGTTGCCGCCGGGCTACGAGCCGCTGCTCGTGCCGGACGGTCAGGTCGGCATCGCCGACGTGATCGAGGATGAGCTGATACTCGCGTTGCCGGTGGTGCCCGTGAAACCGGGCGAGCCGCTGGAATGGAAGGATCATTCGGACGACGTGTCCGAGGAGAAGCCGGCCAGCCCGTTCGCGGCGCTGGCAGGTCTGCAAAAGAACAAGCAGCCATAGGACGGTTGCTTCTGAGATCCGGGCACGGACGCTCGTCAAAAATGCATGAGGAATCGCCAGCATGGCCGTCGCCAAGAGTCGTAAAACCCCGTCCCGTCGCGGCATGCGTCGCGCCCACGATGCGCTGACCGCGAAGCAGTTGTCGACCGACCCGACCTCGGGCGAGGTGCACGTGCGCCACCACGTCACCAAGGACGGCTACTACCGTGGCAAGAAGGTCATCGAGTCGAAAGTGCAGACTCGCGACGAAGACTGAGTGTGCCGGACGAGCGATGCGATGAGCTTCGCTCGCGGTGACGGCCCGGGCCGGATGCGCCGGGCGGGGTTGCCCTGCAGGGCCCGGAGGGCCCGGCGCGGCAGCAGCGTGCGCTGATCGACGGCGCGCGCCGAATCTCGTGCAGGCGGCTTGCGCCTGCCTCCTTCGAGCGGGGAACGGCCCTGATCTACTCACGCATCGCCGGTACCGGCAGCTACCTGCCGGAAAAGGTCGTCACCAACGCCGATCTCGAGAAGCGGGTCGAGACCACCGACGAGTGGATCCGCTCGCGCACGGGCATCCGCGAGCGCCGCTTCGCCGCCGACGGCGAGACGACCGGCGACCTCGCGTTCTACGCCGCTACCCATGCGCTCGACGCGGCCGGCGTCAAGGGCGCCGACCTCGACCTCATCGTGCTCGGCACGACCACGCCCGACATCATCTTCCCGTCGACCGCATGCCTGCTGCAGCATCGCCTCGGCGCGAACGGCTGCGCCGCGTTCGATGTCAACGCCGCGTGCTCGGGTTTCATGTACGCGCTCGGCATCGCCGACCAGTTCATCCGCAGCGGCCAGGCGAAACGGGCGCTCGTCGTCGGCGCCGAGACGCTCACGCGGATGCTCGACTTCAGCGACCGCTCGACCTGCGTATTGTTCGGCGACGGCGCCGGCGCGGTCGTGCTCGAAGCGTCGAGCGAACCGGGCATCCTCGCGACCAAGTTGCACGCCGACGGCGGCTACAAGCACTTGCTGTACAACCCGGTCGGTGTCTCCGCGGGCTTCCGCGACGACGAACCGAACCACGGCATCCGCGTCATGATGACCGGCAACGAGGTGTTCAAGGTCGCGGTCAAGACGCTCGACCGCATCGTCGGCGAGACCCTCGAGGCCGCCGGCATGCACGAGCAGGACGTCGATTGGCTGATCCCGCACCAGGCGAACCTGCGCATCATCGAAGCGACCGCGAAGCGCCTGCAGATGTCGATGGACCGCGTGATCGTCACGGTCGACCGGCATGGCAACACGTCGTCGGGATCGGTGCCGCTCGCGCTCGACGAAGCGGTGCGCTCGGGCAAGGTGCAGCGCGGCCAGACCCTGCTGCTGGAGGCGTTCGGCGGCGGTTTCACCTGGTCGTCGGCGCTGCTCAAGTACTGATCCCGGCTGCGTGCTTGCGCAACTCGCCGGTGCCGCCGTCAGTGTCGTCGCGGCGATCGTGCGCAACGTCGTGGTCGAAGTCTTCCTGTTCCACGTCGGCCGTGGCGCCTTGCTCGCATGCACGCTCGGCCGATACCCGCACGGTCGCGCGCTCGAGCGCGACGCAGGTCGGATCACGGCCGCCGGCCTCGCCGTCGTCGTACTGACCGGCGTGACCCTCGCGGTGTACGACAACGTCTTCGCACTCACCTGAACCGCTGCACGGCTTGATCCGGCCTGCCTAACCTGCACGAGACCATGACGATGTCCGCAGCCCCGAGTCCCCCGTCCCCGACCCTCGCTTTCGTCTTCCCCGGCCAGGGTTCACAGTCGATCGCCATGCTCGCCGAACTCGCGGAAATGCACCCACGCGTGCGCGAGACGTTCGCCGAGGCCTCGGATGGCGCCGGCGTCGATCTGTGGGCGCTCTCGCAGGGCGGCCCCGAGGCGATGCTCAATCGCACCGAGTACACCCAGCCTGCGCTGCTCGCGGCGGGCGTGGCCGTGTGGCGCCTGTGGCAGGCCGGCGGCGGCGCGTCGCCGTCGCGTCTCGCGGGTCACAGCTTGGGCGAGTACACCGCGCTCGTCGCGTCGGGTGTGTTGTCGCTGCGCGATGCCGCTCATCTCGTGCGCATCCGCGGCCAGGCCATGCAGGACGCCGCGCCCGACGGCGTCGGTGCGATGGCCGCCGTGCTCGGCGCCGACGACGCGCTCGTCGAGGAGGTGTGCCGCGAGGTCTCCGGCGATCACGTCGTCGTGCCCGCCAACTACAACTCGCCTGGCCAGATCGTCATCGGCGGGCATGCGCACGCGGTCGAAGCCGCGCTCGCGAAGCTCGCCGAGCGCGGCGTGCGCAAGGCGGTGAAGCT
>NZ_DATDMY010000192.1:0-30214 GCF_036518555.1 Dokdonella sp.
AACGGAGTCGAGCAATCGCTCATCGACGCGATCGGCACGCGCGCGCCGCGGCCCGCGCAGGACGGCGCGATGATGATGTCGGCGACGGCGCACGACGCGAGCGGCGTGCGCAGCGAAGGCGAGCTGCCGCCGCTCGACGGCGCCGTCGCCTGGCTCAACTCGCCGCCGCTCACGCGCGAAGGCCTGCGCGGCAAGGTCGTGCTGGTCGACTTCTGGACCTATTCGTGCGTGAACTGCCTGCGCACCCTGCCCTACGTGCGCGCGTGGTACGCCAAGTACAAGGACCAGGGCCTCGTCGTGATCGGCGTGCACGCGCCCGAATTCGCGTTCGAGAAGGACGAACGCAACGTGCGCCGTGCGGTCGCCGATCTCGGCGTCGACTACCCGGTCGCGCTCGACAACGACTACGCGATCTGGCGCGGCTTCAACAACGAGTACTGGCCGGCGCACTACTTCATCGACGCGCAGGGCCGTATCCGCCACCACCATTTCGGCGAAGGCGCGTACGAACAGTCGGAGACCTGGATCCGCGAGCTGCTCGAGGAAGCGCACGGCGGTGCGCTCGCGGCGATGCCGATGGCCGCGCCACCGGTGCAGCCCGACACGAGCGGCGTCGCGCTCGCGCCCGCGAATGCCGAGGTCGGCTCGCCCGAGACCTACCTCGGCTACGAGCGCGCCGAGCACTTCGCGTCGCCGGGCGGCGCGGTGCACGACGTCGCGCACGAGTACACCGTGCCGGTCGCCCTGCCGCTCAACGCGTGGGGCCTCGCCGGCATGTGGACCGTCGCCGACGAGAAGGCGCGCCTCGAGAAACCCGGCGGTCGCGTCGTATTCCGCTTTCATGCGCGCGATCTCAATCTCGTCCTGGGCCCCGCGGCCGATGGCAAGCCCGTGCGCTTCGTCGTGCGCATCGACGGCGCGCGTCCCGGCGACGACCACGGCGTCGACACCGACGCCGACGGTCGCGGCACGGTCACGCAGCAGAAGCTTTACCAGCTCTATCGCTCGAAAGGCGGGGTCGCCGACCACACCTTCGAGATCGAGTTCCTCGACCCGGTCGAGGCGTTCGCGTTCACGTTCGGATGACCATGCGATCGGGCGCGACCATCGCAACGGTCGTTCGTCGAGCGCTTCCGGCTTTCGCGTCGCCTGCAGCGCGCGGCGGCGCAACGGAACCTGCGTCATTCCCGCGCACGCGGGAATCCATCGGGCCTTCCGTGCGTGCATGCGCTCGCGGGGGCCGCTTCCATGATCGGAGTACCGCCATGTCCTTGTTTCGTTTTTCCCGTTTGACCGGCGCACCCATTGCGATCGTGCTGCTCGTCGCCGTGAGCGCATGCCAGCGCATCGGCCACTCGGCCGAACCCGCGGTCGCGATTCCACCACCCGCGGTCGACGAGCCGCTGTCTGCCAGCACGAGCGAAACCGCCGTGTTCGCAGGCGGCTGCTTCTGGGGCGTGCAGGGCGTGTTCCAGCATGTGAAGGGCGTGACGAAGGCAGTGTCCGGCTACGCCGGCGGCGGCAGCGGCAACGCGCACTACCAGGATGTCGGCAGCGGTCGCACCGGCCATGCCGAGTCGGTGCAGGTCACGTTCGATCCGCACCAGGTCACTTACGGTCAGCTGCTGCAGATCTATTTCTCGGTCGCGCACGATCCGACCCAGTTCAACCGCCAGGGTCCCGACGTCGGCCCGCAGTACCGTTCGACCGTCTTCGCGATGAACGACGCGCAGAAGAACGTCGCCGCCGAGTACATCGCGCAGCTCGACAAGAGCGGCGCGTTCGCGCGACCGATCGTGACGACGATCGAAACTGGCAAGACGTTCTACCCCGCCGAGCGCTACCACCAGGATTACCTCACGCTCAATCCGAGCGAGCCGTACATCGCGATCAACGACCTGCCGAAGCTCGCGAACCTCGAGCGCCTGTTCCCGGAGCGCTGGCGCGCGCAACCGGTGCTCGTCTACGCACACTGAGTCGATCGCCGGCGCGACCCGCGGCTGAACGAGTACGCCGTTCGCACGGGCGCAATTCAGGCCCGCACGCCGATGCTCATGGCTCGACCCGCACGTGCGGGGGTTCCGGGACATGACATGAAGCACGATCGAACGCGATCCCCTGATCATCTCGACCGCCTGCCCGCGCAGGCGATCGCTTCGCTCGACCATGCGTTGCGTCGCGAGTTCGCGCGCACGCCGTCGCGTCGAGAGCATGTGCGCATGGAACGCGAACGCATGCGGCGCTTCGTCGAGATGCGCGGCCGCCACTGGTCGCTCGAGGAGCGCTGAGGTGAGCGCACCGAACGTATTCGCGCTCGCGCTCGTCGTCGCGATCGGCTCGACCGTCCACGCGATCGGCGCCGCCGTGCCACCGTCGACGATGCCCCCGGTATCGTCGACCGGTCCCGCGCCGACGTTGCCACCGCCGCACACGTCGCTCGTGCCCACGGTCGAAATCGCTGACGCCGTCGGCTGGAAGGACGGCGAGGCACCGACCGCCGCCGCTGGCTTCGCGGTCGCCGAATTCGCGCGCGACCTCGAACACCCGCGCTGGCTCCACGTGCTGCCGAACGGCGACGTGCTCGTCGCCGAGTCGGATGCGCCGCCGAAGCCCGACGACGGCAAGGGCATCAAGGGCGCGATCATGAAGAAGCTCATGAAAAAGGCGGGTTCGTCGACGCCGAGCGCGAACCGCATCAGCCTGCTGCGCGATGCGGACCACGACGGCAAGGCCGAACACACGTTCGTGTTTGCGAGCGGCCTCAATTCGCCGATCGGCATGGCCCTCGTCGGCGACGCGTTCTACGTCGCAAACACCGACGCCGTGGTGCGCTTCGCCTACAAGGATGGCGCGACGCAGCTCGACGGCAGCGGCGAGCGCATCGTCGACCTGCCCGCGGGCTCGATCAACCACCACTGGACCAAGAACATCATCGCGACGCCGGACGGGAAGTACCTCTACGTCGCGATCGGCTCCAACAGCAATGTCGGCGAGAATGGCATCGAGGCCGAGGCGGGTCGCGCCGCCGTTTCGCGCATCGATCTCGCCACGCGCACGCTCGAGCCGTATGCGACCGGCCTGCGCAATCCGGTCGGCCTTGCGTTCCAGCCCGACAGCGGCGCGCTGTGGACCGCGGTCAACGAACGCGACGAACTCGGCGACGACCTCGTGCCCGACTACATGACGTCGGTCAAGCAAGGCGCGTTCTACGGCTGGCCGTACAGCTGGTGGGGCTCGCACGTCGACGAACGCGTGAAACCCGCGAACCCCGGGCGCGTCGCGGTCGCGATCGCACCCGACTACGCGCTCGGCGCGCACACCGCGTCGCTCGGCCTCGCGTTCTGCACCGACGACGCGTTCGGCGCGCATTACCGGCATGGCGCGTTCATCGGCCAGCACGGCTCATGGAACCGTAGCCAGCCGAGCGGCTACCAGGTGCTGTTCGTGCCGTTCACCGACGGCCAGCCATCGGGGCCACCCGAGCCCGTACTGACCGGCTTCCTCGATGCCAACGGCGACGCGCGCGGCCGCCCGGTCGGCGTCGCGTTCGACGGGCGCGGCGGGTTGCTCGTTGCCGACGATGTCGGTGGGCGGGTGTGGCGCGTCTCGCCGCAGGCGACCCGTCAACCGGAGTGATCCGGCGTGCTGCGGTAGGTGCTGGTGTGGACGTCGATCGACCGCTGGCCCATGAAACCCATCGCGAGCCGTGCTTTTCGTCGAGCAACTCGTTGATTTCCTCGACGAAGAACGGCAGCTGGCGTTCCGAGTAACCGATGTGCACGTACGCCTGCGGGTGTAGCTCGGCAACATCGGCGCCGGCTCTGCGCCCACCGCCCACGATGCACGCGCATCCGCGCCTTCAGGCCATCAACGAGCCAATACCCGTTGAAGTGGACTCCGCGACGATACCGACGTCCTCATCGTGATCCGACTCCCGTTGCTTCAGGATCGCCGGCGCCTCATTGGGCAGCCGGCGCTGCCGGAGTGGTGGATCGTTCTCGTCGAGCACGGCCAATGCGCTATCGCTGGAATGAAGATCGATCGCTGCGTACAGTGACCTGACGCTCCGGTCGCATTGCGATTGTACAGAACGTCGCAATTCCGAACCTGCTGCGACGCACGGGAGGCGGCGGCATGAGCCTTCAGGGGAGGTCGGAGCAACTCTTTCCCCGGGATTCGCTGACTCCGGTTTCGCCGGAAAGGCGAAGCCCGAGTGCGACCATTGGTCAAGACGTGTCTTGTTTTCTCAAAGGAAGAACGAATGCGCACCGTGCCCTCGAGCGTCGCTGGTCTTCACCTGTCGAAAGCACATTGGAGTCCGTTGCTGTCGTTGGTGCTGGGGCTTGGCGCGAGCTCGTCGGCGTTCGCCGATACCAATACGCTGACGGTCGCCAACACCACCAAGGGTACGAGCAACAGGCCCGTCACCATGCTGTTTCCGGTAACGCGCAGCGGCGACCTGGTTTACGAGGCTGTGCTGGACTACCACACGGTGGATGGGACGGCACTGGCCGGAACGGATTACACGGCGACGACGGGCCGCATTACGATCCCCGCGGGAGCAACCACCGCCACCATCCCGGTCACGCTCAGCGCCCAGGCCCACAGCGGACCCGACTACACGTTCCAGCTGGTGCTCGATTCCGCAGACCGAATCTGGCCGGCACCCGACTTTGCCTCGCAGCAGTCCTTCGCCACGGGAGCAGGTCCCTTTTCCGTCGCCGTCGCCGACGTGAATGGCGATGGCAAGTCCGACCTGATCGTGGCGAATTATTTCGGCGGCAGCCTTGTTTCGGTGCTGCTCAATACCACGGCGCCAGGCGCGACGACGCCGAGCTTTGCTGCGCAGGTTACATTCGCCACGGGATCAGGGCCCCATTCCGTGACCACCGCCGACGTGAATGGCGACGGCAAGCCCGACCTGATCGTCGCGAACTTCGACGCGAACACGATCTCGGTGCTGCTCAACACGACCGTGCCCGGCGCCACCACGCCCGGCTTTGCGGCGCAACGGTCGTTCGCCGCGGGGGCGGGCCCCATTTGCGTCACGGCCGCCGATATCAACGGCGATGGCAAGGCCGACCTGCTCCTGACGAACTTTGGCGGCAACACCGTCTCGGTGCTGCTCAACACCACCGCGCCCGGTGCCACCACGCCTGGCTTTGCTGCGAGGCAGACATTCACAACGGGAGCAAATCCTTTTTCCGTCGCTGCCGCCGACGTGAATGGCGACGGCAAGCCCGATTTGATCGTGACGAACGCGAACAGCAGCGGCGTCTCGGTACTGCTCAACACCACCGTACCCGGCGCCACCACCCCGAGCTTTGCCGCCCAGCAGGCATTCGCCACGGGATCGAACAACCAGTCCGTCACCGTCGCCGAGATCAACGGCGACGGCAAGCCCGACTTGATCGTGGCGAACTTCTACGACGGCACCGTCTCGGTACTGCTCAATACCACCGCACCCGGCGCCACCACGCCGAGTTTTGCCACCCAGCAGGCCTTCACCACGGGACTCAGTCCGAGATCCGCCACGGCCACCGACGTGAACAACGACGGCAAGTCCGATCTGATCGTGGCGAACAGCGACAGCAACAGCGTCTCGGTGCTGCTCAATACCACCGCGCCCGGCGCCATCACCGCGAGTTTTGCCACGCAGCAGACGTTCGCCACGGGCGATAAACCCGTTTTCGTCACCGTCGGCGACGTCAACGGCGACGGCAAGCCCGACCTGATCGTCGCGAACGACAACGGCAACTCGGTTTCGGTGCAGCTCAACTCCACTGCGCCCGGCGCCGCTACGCCGAGCTACACCGCCCAGCAAGCCTTCGCCACGGGAGCGGGTCCACGATCCGTCGCCGTCGCCGATGTCAATGGCGACGGCAAGCCCGACCTGATCGTCGCGAACGATGGCGGCAACACGGTCTCGGTGCTGCGCAATGCCACTGCACCCGGTGCCCCCGTGCCGAGCTTTGCCGCCGAGGAGACCTTCGCCACGGGAGCGGGTCCCCAAGGCATCGCCGTCGCCGATATCAACGGCGACGGCAAGCCCGATCTGATCGTGGCGAATGCGATCGACAACACCGCCTCGGTGCTGCTCAATACCACGTCGCCCGGTGCAGCCACGCCAAGCTTTGCGAGCGAGCAGGTTTTCTCCACGGGAGCGGGTCCCCGATCCGTCGCCGTCGCCGATGTCGACGGCGACGGCAAGCCCGACGTGATCGTGGCCAATGCCAACGGCAACACCGTCTCGGTGTTGCTCAATACCACCGCGCCCGGCGCCGCCACGCCAAGCTTCGCGATCCAGCAAGCGTTCGCCACGGGAGCGGGGCCTCGATCCGTCGCCATCGCCAACGTGAACGGCGACGGCAAGCCCGATCTCATCGTCGCGAACTTCAACGACAACACCATCTCGATTCTGCTCGGCACCACCGTGCCCGGCGCCACCACGCCGAGCTTTGCCGCCCAACAAACCTTCGCGGCAGGGTCGGGGCCGATCTCCGTCACCGCCGCCGACACCAATGGCGACGGCAAGCCCGATCTGATCGTCGCGAACCGCACCGACAACACTGTCTCGGTGCTGCTCAACACCACCGCGCCAAACGCCGCCACGCCGGGCTTTGCCATCCAGCACACCTTTGCCACGGGCGTGGGTCCCGTTTCCGTGACCGTCGGCGAGATCGACGGCGATGGCAAACGCGACCTGATCGTCGCGAACTACGGCGACGACACCGTCTCGGTGCTGTTCAACACGACCGCGGCCGGTGCCACCACGCCGAGCTTCGCCACGCAGCAGACGTTCGCCACGGGAGTGGGCCCCGTTTGCGCCACCACTGCCAACGTCAACGGTGACGGCAAGCCCGACCTCATCGTGTCGAACTTCGGCAGCGGCAGCGTTTCGGTGATGCTCAACACACAGTACCAAACGCTATTCGCCGGCAGTCCTGCGACCGGCACGATCGTGCACGACTACATCTTCGAGAATGGATTCGAATAGGCATTCGAGGCGCTCGACCTTTCGGGCTGGCGCATGCGCTCACAATGGAGCCGACGCGCGCTGCACTGCCTGCGCAGTTCTCCCACGGTCTCGTTTTGGAACGCTTCGCAATCACCGCATGCGCCAAGCGCATTCTGCGTAATGGACTGCCCACGTCCCTAGCCCGTGGCGATGGTGCACGCGTCCACAGCCCCAGCGTCATCCCCCCGTAAACAGCCCCGTCCATGATGTTCGGCCGTCTTCGCCCGACGGATCGAACAAGGACATGACGGTGACTCCACGACTCCTGAGCCTCGCGATCGCGTTCGGCCTCTTCGCGACGGCTGCTGCGCGCGCGGCGGATGTGCCCGCGGCAGACGACGGCACGCCCGCAGCGGCGGCGGCCGACGCGGTGGCTGCGACCGCGGCAGTGCCGGCAGCGCCGGCGACCGATGCGAGCAGTGCATCCGACGCGAGTGCCGACGACGCGACGCATCTCGAAGGCGTGCGCGTGAACTCGCGCTATCGCGCGGGCGGCGATGCGCTCTATCTCGACGAGCGGCGCGCGGCGTCGAACGTGACCGAGGCGCTCGGCGCGGAGCAGATCGCGCGCACGGGCGACAGCGACGTCGCGACGACGCTCAAGCGCGTGACCGGCCTCAGCGTCGTCGACGGCAAATACGTCTACGTGCGCGGGCTCGGCGAGCGCTACTCAAGCGTGCTGCTCAATGGCGCGCCGATCCCGAGCCCGGATTACACGCGCCGCGTCGTGCCGCTCGACCTGTTCCCGACCGAACTGCTCGACGGCATCGTCGTCGACAAGACCTACGTGCCGCGCCTGCCCGGCGACTTCGGCGGCGGCACGCTGGAACTGCGCACGCGCGACGTTCCGGACGCGTTCTTCTTCCGCGCGCAGGCGGGCTCGGGTTACGTCGACGGCACCACCGGCGAGGACGGCCTGCGCTACGACGGCGGCGACCGCGACTGGACCGGCTACGACGACGGCGCGCGCCGCATCCCCGACTCGCTCGCCGCGGCGATCGCGGACGGTCGCTATCTGCGCCCGCGCTCGTCCGCGAACCCCGACGGCGCGACGCCCGAACAACTCCAGGCCTACGGGCGCGACCTGTCCGGCGCGGGCTACGGCATCGACCGCCGCCGCATCGCGCCGGACGCGACCTTCTCGCTCGGCATCGGTAACGGCTTCGATCTCGGCGACGACGTGCGCCTCGGGCTCATCGCGGCCACGCGCTACAGGCAGGCATGGGACACGCGCGACGAACAGCGCCATACCTACGCCGCGAGCAGCGCGGGCCTCACCGAGGTCGGCGACGAAACGGTCGAGTCGACCCAGCGCAGCATCGACGCAAGCGCGCTCTTCGGCGCGGGCCTGCGCATCGGCAACAACCACCGCATCGGCCTCACGCACATGCTGCTGCGACAGACCGACGATCGCGCGAAGATCACCGACGGCACCTCCGACAGCGTCGACTCGCGCTACTACGAGACGCGCTGGACCGAGAACCAGTTGCGCGCGACGCAACTCGATGGCCACCACGCGTTCGCCGCGCTGCACGACCTCGAGCTCGACTGGCAGGTCACGCGCGCGAACGCGGCGCGCGACGAGCCCGACACGCGCCGCTGGCGCTACGACTACGCGGGCGACGCGCTCGAGTTCTCGCGCCGCTCGGACTCGAACTCGCAGAGGTTCGCCGACCTCGAGGATCGCCAGCGCGACCTCAACGTGAAGGGCCTGCTGCCATTCGCGTTCGCGGACGGCTCGTCGCTCGCACTGTCGGCGGGCATCGAGCGCACGCGCCGCGACCGTGCCTCGGCCATCCGCACATTCGTGTTCCAGCTCGCACCGGGCTCGCCGCTCGCCGCGGACCCCGGCTTCTTCCTGCAGCCGATCGGCGCGATCCTCGACCCGTCGAATGTCGCGCCGGACGGCTTCGTGCTGCGCGAGACGACGCGCGCGACCGACAACTACTCGGCCTCGCAGCGCCTCGACGCCGCGTTCGTCAATGCGGACCTTTCGTTCGCCACCGACTATCGCGCCACGCTCGGCGTCCGACGCGAGCACAACGACCAGGACGTGACGACGTTCAGCATCGTCAACCCGGATACGCCGCCCGTCGTCGCGGGCGACCGCAGCACCGCGTGGCTGCCTGCGGCGAGCTTCACCTGGCTCTACAGCGAACACGCGCAACTGCGCGCCGCGTTCAGCCGCACGGTCGCGCGCCCGGATTTCCGCGAACTGTCGCCCGCGCCGTACACCGACCCCGAGCTCGATATCGACACGATCGGCAACCCCGAGCTCGAGACCACGCGCATCCGCAACGTCGACCTGCGCTGGGAGTACTACTTCGACGAGGCGGACAGCCTCGCGGTCGCGCTGTTCGACAAGCGCTTCGACGCACCGATCGAGCGCGTGCGCCTCGCGGGCTCGACGCCGCTGCTGAGCTTCCAGAACGCGGCGAGTGCGCACAACTACGGCGTCGAGCTCGACGCGTACCGCAACCTCGGCTTCCTCGGCACGGCATGGGCCGGCATTCCGCTCGATCGCCTGCGCGTCGGCTTCAACGTCGCGCGCATCCGCTCCAATGTGCAGCTCGATGCACAGTCGGCGAGCTTCCAGACCAACCTGTCGCGGCCGATGCAGGGCCAGTCGCCGTACGTCATGAACCTGCAACTGGGTTACACCGATCCGGATGCCGGGCTCGAGGCCACGCTGCTGTTCAACCGCTTCGGGCGACGCGTGTCGCAGGTCGGCGTGCAGGGCCAGCCGGACATCTACGAAGAAGCGTTCGACGCGCTCGACTTCCAGCTGCGCCACGCGTTCGCGCGCGACTGGCGCTGGACCTTGCGCCTGCGAAACCTGCTCGATCCCGCGGTCGATTTCACGCAGGGCGGCCTTTCCACGCGGCGCTATCGCAGCGGCCGCGAGCTGCAGCTCAGCGTCGAGTGGCGCCCCCGCGCGCACTGACTGTCACCACACGGACACGCGAGCGCGGCCGCAGCGTCACATCGGCGTCTTACGGTCACCGGCTCGGAGGGTCGCGTTCGCGGCCCTTATTTCGCAGACAGCAATTGGAGGGGTGGCCCGATGACATCTTCTAAGACGATCCTTGCCGCGGCGATGCTCGCGGCGTTGTGCGGCAGCCAGGCACACGCCGCGCTCACGCTCACCGACGCGTTCGACGGCGGCTGGGCCGACCTCTCGCATCCGTCGTCCGCGCGCGGCTGGGTGTTCGACGTGCTCACCGCGCCGAACGGCAGCAAGACGCTGTACCTCTCGGGCTATCTCTACGACGCCGAAGGCAACCCGATCTGGGTGACCGCGTCGCCGCAGATCGGCGAGTTCGACTTCGAAGCGAGCTCGGAGCTGTACGCGTTCTCGGGCGGCACGTTCAATGGCGCGGGCACCGAAGTGCCGGAGCGCGCGTCGTTCGGCACGATCGACGTGTCGTTCGCGAGCTGCACCGAAGGCTCGGTCAGCGTCGCGCCCGCCGCGGGCAGCGGCCTGCAGCCGGTGTCGTTCACGATCAACCCGCTGCAGAACCTCGTGACCGCCGAGAACGGCGCGTGCGTCTATCGCACGAAGTTCACCGCCTGCCCGGCCGGCACCACGGCGGGCAGTACGCCGCGCAGCTGCGTGCTCACCGGCGCGATCACGCGCGACCTGACGCTCACGAACGATACGACGTGGGAACTGCAGGGCCTCGTCACCGTCGGCGGCGACAACGCGAACAGCGCCACCGTGACGATCCAGCCGGGCACGCTCATCACCGGCCGCGGCGATACCGCCGATTACCTGTATGTGAACCCGGGTTCGAAGCTGATCGCGAACGGCACGCCGAACGCGCCGATCATCTTCACGAGCCCGAAGGACGGCAAGCTCGGCGAGACGCCGGCGCCGGGTGACTGGGGCGGCGTCGTGCTTTCCGGCAACGCGCCGAACAACAAGTGCCCGGCCGCGCCGTTCGACTGCCGCAGCGAGTTCAATCCGGACCTGCGTTACGGCGGCAACAACCCGCACGACAGCTCGGGAAGTCTGCGCTACGTGCAGTCGCGCTATGCGGGCTACGTGTTCAGCGAAGGCCGCGAGGTCAACTCCTTCACGTTCCAGTCGGTCGGCGACGGCACCGTAGTCGACCATCTGCAGGCGTATCGCGGCAAGGACGACGGCTACGAGTTCTTCGGCGGCACGGTCAACGCGAAGTACCTCATCTCGTACGAAGGCGGCGACGACGGCTTCGACTGGGACGAAGGCTTCAGCGGCAAGGTGCAGTTCGCGTTCGTGAAGTGGGCACCCGAAGCGCTCGCGCTCGGCAACGACAACGGCTTCGAGGCATCGAACCAGAACGAGAACAACGACGCGCTGCCTCGTGCGACGCCGAGCTGGTCCAACGTCACCTTCATCGGCAACGGCAACGGCGGCGGCAACGGCATCAATCTCAAGGAAGGCACCGCCGGCCACCTCAGCAACATCGTCGTGAAGGACTTCAACAAGACCGGCAAGGGCTGCCTGTTCGTCGACCACGCGGCCACCGCGGCGCAGGTCGGTGGCACCGACCTCACGCTCGACCACGCGTGGCTCGACTGCAGCACCAACTTCGTCGACGGCACCAACGGCGTCCCGGGCAAGGCGCAGGCACTGTTCGACGCGGGCGCGGGCAACCACACCGGCAATCCGCAGCTCGCGACGTTCGTGCCCGCGAACGGCTCGCCGCTGACCGCCGCCGGCCGCCTCGTCAGCGACGATGCGTTCTTCACCGCGGCCCCGTACATCGGCGCGTTCCGTGACGCGAACGACGACTGGACCATGGGCTGGACGTACGGCATCGCGCGCTGATCCAACGCGTCACCGATGCGGGAACAGACGGGGCCTCCACGAACGTGGGGCCCCGTTTTGCCGTCAAGTGCCTTCGCACCTCGTCGCCTGTCGGAGCGTCGGCGCCATCTCGCCCGCGTGCGCGGTGCCGACACACGCCATGCTGTCGGCCGCGTTGGCGAGCGCGCCGTGCGACGCGCGTGCCGCCGTCAACGCAAACGCGTGCCAGCGACGGTGAAGCGCGATCATGCAGAACCTCCCGCCACCCGCGCCACGCGCGGCGCGCGCGCCGCCATGCGCAGCGCCAACCCGAGCGCCCCCAGCACGAGCATCGCAGCCACGCCGAACGCGACCTGCGTGCCCGCCGCGACCGCGGATGCCGACGCCGCACCGACCTCGGCGGCGCCCGTGCCGATCGCGAACACGGCGCCCATCGCGGAAGCGCCCGTGACGAGGCCGAGGTTGCGCGAGAGGTTGAGCAGGCCGGACACGACGCCGCGCTGCGCGGCATCGACGGCGGCGACGACCGCGGTGTTGTTCGCGGCCTGGAACGTCGCGTAGCCGGCCGTGATCGCGACCAGGGGCATCGCGTAACCGGCCACGCCCGACACCGCCGGCAACAGCGCGAGCGCGACGCAGCCGAGCGTCATCGCAGCGAGCCCCGCGAGGGTCACGCCGCGCGCGCCGAAGCGGTCGACCGCACGCCCGGCCGGCACGCCCGCGATCGCCGCGACCAGCGGCCCCGCGGTCATCACGAGGCCGACCGACGCGGGACTCAAGCCGAGCGCGCGCGCGAGATGGAACGGCCCGACCACGAGCGTCGTCATCGCGACCGTCGTGACGAGCGCGCTCATCGCGAAGCCCGCGCCGACCGCGCGGTCGCGGAACAACGCCAGGCGCACGAGCGGGGCCGCACGGTGCGCCTGCACGCGCACGAACAGCGCGGCGCCCGCGACCGCGACGCCGAACAGGGCGAGCGCCAGCGGGTCGAGCGCACCGTGGCCGAGCGTCATCGAAAGGGCGTAGGCTGCGAGGGTGATCGCGAGCAGCGCCGAGCCGACGACGTCGAACGATGCCTGTCGCGCGCGCGGCGCATCCGGCGGCAACGACGCCGCCGCGAGCGCGAGCGCGAGCAGCCCGAGCGGCACCTGGAGGAAGAAGATGGATCGCCAGCCGAGCCCCGCCAGCAAGAGGCCGCCGAGCGAAGGCCCGAGCGCGGTGCCGACCGCCGACATCGTGCCGAGGAAGCCCATCGCGCGGCCCGCGCGTTCCTGGGGCACCGCGTCGCCGACCAGCGCGAGCGACAGCGCCATCATCACCGCGGCGCCGAGGCCCTGGCCGGCGCGCCCGAGCACGAGCATCCACAATGCGCTCGACGCGCCGCACGCGAGCGAGGCGACGGCGAACACGGTCACGCCGACCAGCAGCAGGCGGCGCCGGCCGACGAGGTCGCCGAGCCGGCCGACGCTGACCACGAGCGTCGTCACCGCGAGCAGGTAGGCCAGCACCACCCACTGCACGGCACGGAAGCTCGTGTGGAACGCGTCGACGAACGTGGGCAATGCGACGTTCGCGACGCTGGTGCCGAGCGAGGGCAGCAGCATCGTCGTCGCGAGGCACGCGAGCACGAGCGACGGCGCGCGCGTGCGCGCGGCGGTCGATGCGGCGGGGGAAACGGAAGTGGACATCGCAGCGCTCCAGGCGGCCGCGGCGACGGCGCGGCGCAGGGGGCAGAGCCTAGGCGCCGGGCGCGCGACGCAGAAGGCGCGCACGGCGCAACGTATTCGTGCAGCCAACGCCATGGGTGGCGCGCACGCGGGAGGTGGACCATGTCGATGCCGGACCTCAACCTGCTCGTGACGCTCGACGTGCTGCTCAAGGAAGGCAGCGTCGTCGGCGCCGCGCGGCGCCTGCAGCTGAGTGCATCGGCGATGAGCCGCGCGCTCGCACGCCTGCGCGAGCTCACCGGCGACCCGCTGCTCGTGCGTGCAGGGCGCGAGCTGGTGCCGACGCCGCGCGCGCTGGAACTGCGCGAGCGCGTGCGCCAGGTCGTCGACGATGCGGAAGCCGTGCTGCGCCCCGCGCTCAAGCTCGACCTCGCCACGCTGGCGCGCACGTTCACCATCCGCAGCACCGAAGGCTTCGTCGAAACGTTCGGCCCCGCCCTGCTCGCGCGCATCGGCGCCGAGGCGCCCGGCGTGCGCCTATGGTTCGTGCCCAAGCTCGACAAGGACAGCACCGCGCTGCGCGAGGGCATGGTGGACCTGGAAACCGGCATCACGAGCGCCGCGATGGGCCCCGAGATCCGCACGCAAGGCCTGTTCCAGGATCGCTTCGTCGGCGTCGTGCACACGGGGCATCCGCTCAGCCGCGGCGCGCTCACATCCGAACGCTACGCCGCCGGCGACCACGTGCTCGTCGCGCGCCGCGGCCTCGAGATGGCGCCCATCGACCGCGCACTCGACACACTCGGCCTGTCACGCCGCGGCGCGGTCACCGTCGGCGGCTTCGGCCCCGCAATCGCGCTCGCGCGCGCATCGGACCTCATCGCGACCGTTCCCGAGCGTCACACGCAGAGCCTGTGGCACGGCATGCACCGCTTCGCACTGCCGTTCGACGTGCCCGGCTTCACGATCTCGCTGTTCTGGCATCCGCGGCTGGACGGGGATCCGGCGCACCAGTGGATCAGGTCGCTCGTCACGACGGAATGTCGCGGGCGGCAAGACGCCGGAAGTCAGCCACACGAAGCCTAGCTGCAACCGCAAGGGTCGGTGCGCAGCGCCAACGGCGCCGTCGCCCGAGGCATGCGCATGGCGCGTGCCCCGCGAGCATCGCACGACGTGCGTTCCGGGATCACCCGAAAGAGGGGGCCGCCGCACCGCCGATCGGGCGATGTGCGTCGCGTGCCACGCGCTCAAGATCGATGACGTCGGACGATGCCGAGATCGATACGCGGGAGACCTGCACACGGCCATCGGAACGTCCGTTCCATGAGTCGGTCCCGTCGACGTGCGTACGGAAGTCGCCCGGCTCTTCGCTGCGAATCCGTCGGAGCTGCTGGCGGCGTCGCGGCGGGCAGCGAGCCGTGGCGGATATCCGTCGGGCACGTCTCTGCTCGCGGTCGAGATTCACTCGTTCGGGTGTTCCGCGCGCGACGGTGGCGCACGAGCATCGGCTATCCCAACGCAAAGGAGTCCCCCATGCCGTTCGTCAACGTCAAGCTGGTCGAAGGCGTCTTCAGCACCGAGGAAAAGCATGCGATGGCCAAGGCCCTCACCGACGTCATGGTGAAGTTCGAGGGCTCGGAGGCGTTCCGTGAAGTCGTCTGGGTGCTCATCGAGGAACTGCATCCGGACGGCTGGCACATCGGCGGCCGGCCGTTCGAAGGACCGAAGTCGCTGCAGGCGACGCTCGCGCGATCGAGCGAAATCCATGCCGCCATCGATGGCCAGCCGACGACGCGCAAGGAATGGGCGGCCGCGGCGCCGGTCGCCGGCAGCGAAGGCGCGCCGCGATGAACGGCGACATCGTCAAGGCGCTCGGCGAAGCCGCGCGGTTCCACCCCGGCGAGCGCGTGCGTCTCGTCGATCGATCGCCGATCGGTCACTACCGCGTGCCGACCTACCTGCGCAACGCGACCGGCCGCGTCGAAGCGGTCATCGAACCGCCCGGGATCGACAACGAGGAAGAAGGTTACGGGCGCAACGCCGGCCAGAGCCGGCACTACTACCGCATCGCCGTCTCGATGACGTCGTTGTGGCCGGGCTACGCCGGCTCGGCGCGCGACGGCATCCGCGTCGAAGTGTTCGAGAGCTGGCTCGAGAAGGTGGACGCATGAACATGCACGACGACCATGACCATGGCCACGATCACCCGCACGCCGCGGACGATGCGCCGCCGGGCTACTACGAGCGGCTCGAAATCGCCGTGCGCGAGCTGCTGATCGAAAAACGTCTCATCGGCGCCGACGAGATCCACCACCAGATCGACGTGATCGATTCGCGCACGCCGATGCTCGGCGCGCGCATCGTCGCCCGCGCCTGGGTCGACCCCGAGTTCCGCGCGCGCCTGCTCGAGGACGGGCGCAGGGCGTGCGAGGAAGAGTACGACATCGACTTCTACGACGACACCGGCCTCATCGTGCTGGAGAATACGGACGAGGTGCACAACCTCATCGTCTGCACGCTGTGTTCGTGCTATCCACGTCCCGTGCTGGGGCTGCCCCCGGACTGGTACAAGCTCAAGCCGTATCGTTCGCGCGCGGTCTACGAGCCGCGCCAGGTGCTCGCCGAATTCGGCACGGTCATCCCCGACGATGTCGAGGTCCGCGTCAGCGATTCGACCGCGATGGTGCGTTACCTCGTGCTGCCCATGCGGCCGGCCGGAACCGAAGCGTTCAGCGAGGCTCAGCTCGCCGCGCTGGTCACGCGCGACGCGATGATCGGCGTGGCGCCGGTTCGCCTGCCGCGGGAGGGCGCGCCATGACGGATACCTCGCAGCTGGTGCGGCGCCTGCCGAACGACCTCGGCGGGCTTCCGGCCGAGCCCGTGAGGCCGGTCGACCACGTGCTCGAGCCTTGGGAGAAGCGCTGCCATGCGCTCGCCGACGTGCTCGATTTCCACAAGCTCATCAACACCGAGGAGAAGCGCTGCGGCGTGGAAGCCCTCGGCGCCGAGATGATCGGCAAGCTTTCGTACTACGAGCGCTGGATCGTCGCCTTCGCGAACATCCTGTTCCGCAAGCGCGTGCTGACGCCGCGCGAGGTCGCCGAGAAGATGCGGGCGATCGACGCGCGCTTCGCGACGGCGGACGATCACGCGACGTGAGCGGGCGCGCGCTGGTAGACGTCCGGGCGCGCGGCATGAGCGGCCTCCAGCGGCGGCTCGCGCTCGTCGCCGGCACGCTCGTGGTGCTGAATGCCGGCGCATGGTCGTGGGCGCTGGTGGCGCTGCACGGCAAGCCCGCAGCGCTCGGCGTCGCCGCGCTCGTGTACGGCCTCGGCCTGCGCCATGCGGTCGATGTCGACCACATCGCCGCAATCGATGCGATCACGCGCAAGCTCATGCAGGAAGGACAGCGGCCGGTAGCGGTCGGATTCTTCTTCGCGCTCGGCCATTCGCTCATCGTCGTCGCCGTCACCGCGCTCGTCGTCGCCGTGAAGGGCGGGCTGGAACGCATCGGCGAGTTCCGTGCGATCGGCGGCACGGTCAGCACGCTCGTTTCGGCGCTGTTCCTGTTCGCGGTCGCACTCATGAACGTCGTCATCTTCGTGTCGGTGCGGCGCCGTTTCGCGCGGCTGCGCGCCGGGGCCGCCGACGCCGACCCGGATATCGCGTCGCTGCTCGAAAATCGCGGCCTGCTCGCTCGCCTCGTGCGGCCGTTGTTCCGCCTCGTGACGAAGAGCTGGCACATGGCGCCGCTCGGCTTCGTGTTCGGCCTCGGTTTCGACACCGCGACGGAAGTCGCCGTGTTCGGCATCGCCGCGGGGCAGGCGGTGCAGGGCGCCACGCTCGCGTCCGTGCTCGTGTTCCCGGCCCTGTTCGCCGCCGGCATGGCGCTCGTCGACACCGCCGACGGCATCGTCATGGTCGGCATCTACGACTGGGCTCTCGTGGATCCGCTGCGCAAGCTCCGCTACAACATGGCGATCACGCTGGCCTCGGTCGTCGTCGCGCTGGTCATCGGCAGCCTCGAGACGCTCGCGCTGATCGCGGGCAAGTTCGACCTGCGAGGCGCGTTCTGGACGCTTGTGGCCACGGTGGGCGCGCACCTCAACGTGCTTGGCTTCGCGCTGGTCGGCCTGTTCGCGCTGATATGGGGCCTCTCGTTCGCCGTCCACCGCATGCGCGCGGATGGCTCGATGCGCGCAACGTAGCGCGCGCTCGGTGCGCAGGGCGTCGCGCCGGCGAAGGTCGCGCGACGCGGTCCCTCCCTGCGAGGCAACGCCGGAGTCCAAAGCGGTGCTCCGTCCAATGCGCTGCCTCGTGGCTCAATCGGCGATATCCACCACCAGCTTGCCGTTCGCCGTGCGATTCTCGATCGCGGCGTGTGCGTCGGCGACGTCACCCAGCGAATAGCGGCGGTCGTCCAGTCGGGGCATGAGCATCCCGGCGTCCGCCATGCGAGCCGCCTCGCGCAGTATTTCGCCGTGGCGCGCCCGACCCTCGCCGGTCAGGATCGGCAACAACGTGAAGACGCCTGAATAGCTCGCGGCACGGAAGGACAGCGGCGCGAGCGAATGAGTCCCCCAGCCGAGCGCGCTCACCACATGGCCGAATCGCTTGACGGCACGGAACGACGCGTCGAGCACCGACCCGCCAACCGTGTCGTAGACGACATCGAACCCCTTGCCATCGGTGTGCTCCGCCACATAGTCCTCGACCGCCCTCTCGCGATCGATGGGCGACGCGCCGAGTTCGGCGAGGAATCCGGCTCGGTCGGTGCGGTCCGTCGCATGGACCCGTGCGCCGCGCGCCTTCGCGATCTGGACGGCCATGTGCCCGACGCCGCCCCCGCCGCCCTGGACCAGGACGGTCTGGCCGCGCCGGACGTCGGCGCGATCGACGAGCCCCTCCCACGCGGTGATGAAGATCAACGGCGTCGCCGCCGCTTCACGCATCGAGAGCCGTGCCGGCTTGAGTGCGAGCAGATCGGCGTCGACCGCGGCGAACTCGGCCAGGCTGCCTTGCAGGCCGCCGACGCCACCGGTCATGCCCCAGACCTCGTCGCCGACGCGAAATCCATTCACACCGGGGCCGACGGCGTCGACCACGCCCGCGAGGTCCATGCCCAGGATCGCCGGCAACGGATGGCGCGCATGGTCCGCCCTGCCCGCTCGAATCTTGGTGTCGAGCGGATTGACGCCGCTCGCGACGATCCGCACGACGACCTGCCCTTGCTGCGGAGTCGGCTTGCGGACTCGCGTTACGTTGAAGTCACCACCGTGCTCTTCGAGCACGGCCGCGCGCATGTCATGAATCATGATATCGATGTCCTGATTGGGGATCGGGGGCAATGCGTGCACCGTCCGGCACGACCGACGCGTTGTCCGGGGATGCGCCGATGGCGAACTCGTTGGCTCTTCGGGCGGCGGCGGATCGCAGGTCGCGATCGGCCCTGGGCGCCCGACGAACATCGACAACGCCCGACGCACGGCATCCGTCGTCGCCGGCGCGGCGGAGAACCGCCGATCGTGCCGAAAGCGTACGCTTCGTGCGCCAGGCGCAACAGCCGCAGCCGCGTAGGAATCCGCTAACCCTTTCGGGTGGTTTGTGCGACCTCGCGGCGTGTTACCTATACTGGCGCTCGTGGCGAGGCGCCTGGCGCGCTGCGGATGACACCGGCAACGCGTACGGCCGGACGCCCCTGGAGAGCATCATGAGCGCCGAGACTGCCCCCATCCGCGTCCTCGTCGTCGACGACCATCCCCTGTTGCGCGAAGGCGTCGCCGCCGTCGTCCAGCGTCAAGCCGACATGGTGCTGGTCGGCGAAGCTGCGGACGGCCGCGAAGCGGTTGCCCTGTTTCGCGAGCATCGACCCGACGTCACCCTGATGGACCTGCAGATGCCCGAGATGGGCGGCGTCGAGGCGGTTGCGACCATTCGACGCGACTTCCCGCATGCACGCTTCGTCGTACTGACCACGCACCGCGGCGACGTGCAGGCATTGCGGGCATTCAAAGCCGGCGCCTCGGGGTATCTGCTGAAGAGCATGGTCCGCAAGGACCTGGTCGAAACGATTCGAGCGGTGCACGCGGGCCACCGCCGCATTCCCGCCGAGATCGCCAGCGCCATCGCCGAACACGTGGCATGCGACGGTTTGACCGAACGGGAGATCGAAGTCCTGAAGCAGGCGGCCGGCGGAAATGCGAACAAATCCATCGCCTCGCACCTGTGCATCTCCGAGGATACCGTCAAGGTCCACATGAAGAACATCTTCGCGAAACTCGGCGCCAACGATCGCACGCACGCCGTCACGATCGCGATCAACCGCGGAATCATCGAGACGTGACGGCGCTTTCGAGGACGTGCGCCGGCGCTCTCGCCGCCGGCTGCGACCTCGTCGATCGCGCCATCGATTCCCCTGCTGGCTTGGCATCGATGATGCGCGGGTACCCCCGGCCGTGTTCCGACGATGACGCCGCGACGAGCCGGATCCGCGGAGTGCCGCTCGATGAAGCGCGCCACGCGCGAGGCAGCCATCGCACGGACGGGCGTCATGCCACTGCGTGGCAGCCCTTGAAGTGCGATTCGACGCGCAACCTCAGGTGCGCGTCGCGCGGCACGAATGCGTGGTGCCGGCGACGCGCGTCCCGCAACTCCGACGTCGCCGCATCCGGGCAGGTCAGAGCCCCATGTAGACGAGTTGCGTGAAGAAGGCGGGATCGATGACGAAATCGCCGTACTGCGCGTCGTATGCAGCCGTCGGTTTCGCCGCGACGACTTCCGCCAGGGTCTTTCCTTCCTTCTTCAGGCGCGCCACGTTCTGTCGCACCGCGACCAGCATGTCCCGATAGGCGAGCAACTGGGTGCGATCGCCGACGGGGCCGTGGCCCGGAACGATCAGCGTGTTCGCGCTGACCGAGGCGAGGCACGCGTTGGTCCAGCGGATCATGCCGTCGATGCTGCCGCCGGCGCCGTAATCGATGAACGGATAGTGTCCGTTCCACCAGATATCGCCCATCTGCAGGACGTCGGCATTCTTGAAGTAGACCGACAGATCGGTGTCGGTGTGACCCGCGCCGTAGTGCTTGAGGATCACCGTCTCGCCATGGAACGGAATGGTCTGCTCGTTGCGGACGAGCACGGTGGGCAGACCGGCTCCCGCCAGCGGCGGGAACGTGTAGCCCCATTCGATGACGCGCGTGCCGGCCGCAAGGCGCTTGAGGGTGTTCTCATGGGCGACGATCGTCGCGCCCTCCTGGTTGGTCCACGCATTGCCGTCGGTGTGATCCCAGTGATAGTGCGTGTTGACCACGAACTCGAGGGGTGCAGGACTGATCGCGTCGAGCGCGGCCGCCAGTCGTGGCCTGGAAACCGCGATCCCCGAGTCGACGAGCAGTTTGCCATCCGCGCTGCTGAGGACGGCGATGTTCCCGCCGGAGCCCGTCAGCACGCTGATGTTGCCCCGCAGGGCCTGCGTCGCGACCGGTGTCGTCTCGGCCGATGCGTTGATCTTGAGGACCGGCGACGTGACGTCGGCGGCGGCCCAGGGAGATGCCGACAGAGTGAAGAGCGCCGCGAGGAAGGTCCGCGGGTCGTAGAGCGCGGATGTATGCATGCATCGGGTGTTCATGATTCTTCTCCATGGAGAGGACAGCGAACGTTGGCGACGGGCATCACGCGATCGGCCGCGATCGCGGCCGTGCCGGCACGCGCGCTGCGCAGGATGCCGATCGCGACCCAGCCTGGCATCGCGTCGCCCGTACCGCGTCTTCCATCGGCGACATGTCAATCCGCCACTTCCGTCGGCTACCCGATCGAGGTAGCCGTTTCTAAGTAGATGGGGGATGTCCTGCGCCGCGCGGTCGGACTAGATTGACGCCCTGTCGACCGGCTGCCTGCCGACGACATGACTCCCGAACAAGCGAGAAGCCCATGGCGTCCGCCGGAACGATCAAAGTGCTCGTCGTACACGATGACCCGCTCATGCGCGCCGGCCTCGTCGCAGCACTCGCTGCGTACACGGACATCGGCGTCGTCGCGTCCGATGGCCAATGTGCTGCGGAACGGTTCGCGCCAGCAGGCGTCGTGCCCCTCTTCACGGACGTGCTGGTCGCCGACCATTCCAACGGTATCGACATCGCGGAACGTTTCGCGCGGCAGTGCACCCCACGCGCGCTGCCGAAGATCATGATCGTCGCCGCCCATGACAGCGAGTGGGAGATCCGCAGCGCGCTCGAGCACGGCATTGCGGGCTACCTGTTGGCCGGATGCGCCCTCGATGACCTCGCGATCGGCATCCGTACCCTGCATCGCGGCGCACGCTACTTCAGCCCGGGCGTCACGGAACGGTTGGCGGAAAGCTTGTCCGCAGAACCGTTGACCGGCCGCGAAGAGGCCGTCCTGCAACTGGTGGTCGACGGCCTCTGCAACAAAGCCATTGCCGCGCGACTCGGCGTCGCGCTCGGCACCGTCAAGACCCACCTCAAGGCGATCTTCGACAAGCTCGGCGTGAAGACGCGCACGCAGGCCGTGATTGCGGTGTCACGACGGGGCTTGCTCGGGCGACGGATGCGTGCCTCGGATGGCGCGGACACGACCGCATCGGGGCGCGGCAAGGTTTCAGGATGCGTCACCGTGCTGAATCCCATGCGCGCCTGGCCACAGCGCGTCCCGTATGTTCGCGGCGAAATCACCGACCATTGACGTCAACCCAGAGGAGCACCGATCGTGACCAGGCCGCCATTGCCCCCGTTCACCGAAGACACCGCGATCCAGAAAGTGCGGTTGGCCGAAGATGGCTGGAACACGCGCGATCCCGAACGGGTCGCGCTCGCTTACAGCGTCGAGAGCCAGTGGCGGAATCGCGCCGAGTTCATCCACGGCCGCGAAGCGATCAAGGCTTTTCTCGCCCGCAAATGGCAACATGAACTCGAATACCGGTTGGTGAAGGAATTGTGGGCTTTCCGCGGGAACCGGATAGCCGTGCGCTTCGCTTATGAATGGCACGACGCCGCCGGCGCGTGGTTCAGGAGTTACGGCAACGAGAACTGGGAGTTCGACGACGACGGATTGATGCGGCGCCGATGGGCCTGCATCAACGACGCGCCGATCCACGCGGACGATCGCCGACTGCTCTGGCCGCTTGGACGGCGTCCGGACGACCAACCCTCGCTGAGCGAACTCGGGTTCTAGAAGCGCACGGAGGATCGATCGACGCTGGACATCGCGGTCGTCGCCGCCCATCGACCGCATCGGCCACCCTTGGCGGATGGCGTTGTCGTTGCGCGCGTTGCGCGCGCACCGCCGTTGACGATGGTGCCATCACGCGACTCGGAGCCACTGCCGGCTCGCAAGGAATAGCCGACGCGCCACTAGCGCGAGTCGGACGATGGGCGCGGCTCTTGCCTCAATCCCAGTCGGCTCAACCAGGACGCAGCGGGGGCGGCATCCGACGTCCAGTAGGCGATCATCGCCGGAACCCTCAGCTGGATCTCGGTGCCCGGACCCGGGCCGCTCCAGATATCCAGCTTTCCACCGAGCTCCCGCGCGCGCTCGCGCATGCCGATGAGACCCCAGTGGCCGGCCTTGTTGCCCAGCCTCAGCGTGGCCGGATCGATGCCTTTGCCGTTGTCGCGCACTTGCAGCACGAGGAATTTCTGGCCGTAGCCGACCTGCACTTCGATGCTCTGCGCCTGTGCGTGCCGGAATGCATTGATGATCGCTTCGCGACCCAGCCGGTACGCCTCGTCGCGCACGGCGGATGTCAGCTTGCGCCGCTGGCCTTCGACGATCGTTCGAAATGCGCACGCGTGGGAACTCGCCAGCTCTTCGCCGACGAGCGACAGTGCCTCCGGAAGCTCCGCCATCCTGGCTTCCGGCTCGCGCAAGTCGAGTACGCAGTCGCGACCTTCCGCGAGCACCTCGTCCGCCCGATCGAGCGTGCGCTCCATCATCTGCCGCACCGGATCGTCGGCGGGCATGTGCTCCGCCACCGTCTGGAAGCTCAACACCAGCGCCTGGGTATCCTGCAACAGCGTGTCGTGCAAGGTGCGCGCGATTCGCTCGCGCTCGAGGTTCTTCACCTTCATCTGTTGCCTGAGGCGCCCCGCCATCTGGCGCAGACGGAGACGGAAGAGGCCGTAGACGGCGAGGCATGCGGCAACGATGCACAACGCCTGGAACCACCGCGTCTGATGGAACAGCGGTGGAATCGCGAAGCGCAGCGCCGTGCTCTTTCCATCCCACGTTCCGTTCCCTTCGTCGGCCTCCACGCGAAAGGTATACGCCCCGGGCGGAAGGTCGGTATAGAACGCCTCGCGCCGCGAGCCGACGTCCTGCCACGCGTGGTCGCGCCCATCCAGCCTGTATCGGAATTGGACTTTCCTGGGGATTGCGGAGCCCAGTGCGGTGTAGCGCACGCTGATATCGCGGCTCGCGGCGGGCAGCTCCACCGCACCGGCAGGGGCGAAGGCCGTCCTGTCGGCCATCAGAGACTCGATCTGCACGCGCATCCCCTGCGACGCGGTCGCGCGCTCGGCCGGATCGATGACTTCGGCAAACTTGCTGGTCGCGAACCAGATGCGTCCGTCCGGCCCCATGCCGGCGCAGGGAGTGAACGCGCTGTAACCGAACTGGGCTCCGTCCGTCGAATCGAACAACCGCGATCGGACGCTCGTGGATGGAGCGCTTTTCCATCGCTCGAGCTCGCCGGCTTCGATCTCGATGATGCCGCAGCTTGCGCTCATCCAGACCGCATTGTTCCTGTCCTTCACGACGGCGACGAGGCTTTCGCACGGAAGGCCGTGCGCCGCATCGATCAACTGGCGGCCGGAGCGGTTCTGGATCAGCAGGCCCGCGGACGTGGCGCCCAGCAGGGTTCCATCTGCATCGACGAGAAGATGCCGGATCTGCCCCTTGCTCACGCCATCCGGCGGAAAGAGGGTGAGTTGCTTGTCCTTGTAAGAAGCGAGATGACCATCCTTGTAGCCGAGCCAGAGACCGCCACCGGCTGCGTCGCTCGCGATGGTTCTCGGATCGCCGAACGCAGCCGTATCCATTTCCTCCACGACCTTCCTGTCGCGTATGCGGACAAGCTTGGGCCCCACCAAGCCCGCCCAGACGTCGCCGTCGGCGTCTTGAACGAGGATCCTGACGATGCCGAGCGGGCCACCGTCAGCGCCGGTGATCGGATCGAGTGTCCCCTCTTCGTACACCTGGAGCGACTTGTCCAGGCCGATCCAGATGTGGCCATCGCGATCCTCGAGCAGCGACGTGACGGCCCTGTCGCGGAACAGCTCCGGATGGTCGGGCGCCGTGACCTTGTCGCCCCTCAGGATGGAAAGCGTGGTGTTGCCAAGCCACACGTCACCGTTGCTGGCCGGCAGCACGGATTCGACGCCGTCCGCGGCGAGGCCCTCGCGCATCGAGAACACCGAAACACGCTGGTGTCGAAACGCATCGATGCCGGCGGATGTCAGTACCCAGACGGTGCCTTGGCGATCTTCGATGATGCCGTTCTGGACGATCGCATTGCTGGAGAGACCGTCCTCCATGCGGAAGCGATCCACGCGACCGTCCTGTATCCGGTAAAGACCCTGGTCGAACGTTCCGACCCACAGTGCGCCGTCGCGCTGCTGGAAGACGGATGAAACAGCCAGCGTGCTGCCGTCGAAGCCGTTCATCGCGAACGGCTGCCAACGTCCCTGCGAGACCTTGCCCAGCCCCAGCGAGGGCCCTGGCCGGCCGATGCCTACCCACAGCGAACCATCGCCCGCATCGGCGATCGAACTGATCCCGCCGAGGCCGGCGAACGGTTCGAGGGTCTGCTGCAGGAAGCAATCGGCGGGCGCCTTGCCGGGATACCAGTGGCAAAGACCGCTCGAGCTGCCGAGCCATAGTCCGCCATCGGCGGCGCGCACCAGCGATGAGGCGTATTTGAGCGGGACGGTCGGAGATCCGTGGCAATCCACCTTGCGACCCGCCAAATGGCAGATGGGCACTCCGCTGCGGGTTTCCACCAGCCAGAGCGATCCATCGGCCTCCTCGACGAATAGCGACGGCACGCCGGGAACGTCGAACTGGGTGGCCTTGCCGTCCTTGACGTGGGCCACGGCGCCAGGCGTACCGATCCAGAGCCCACCATCGCGGGCGCCGAGCAGGGCGGTAACCTTGAATTCCGGGGACGGGAACCCCGCCAGTGCGTTCGACGGAACGAACCGGATGCCGTCGAACCGTACCAGGCCACCGTCCGTTCCAATCCAGATATAGCCGTCCGCCGTCTGGGCCATCGCATTCGGGCTCGCGAAGAGACCCTCCTGCGTCCGCCACGCTTCGTGCCCGAATTGGGAGAGTTGCTGCGCGGCGCGAGCGACATCCGGCTGGAGGGCGCCTACTGCGGCGGCGAGGCCCAGCGCCGCACCGACGACCCAACTCGTTCTCTCCAGTCCATTGTCGGACGTCATGCGAGCCCATCCCGTGGATAGCCATGAGGCGCGGGATCGAAGCTGCGTCCCGCAACGACCGAGGAGAGTCGAAGAACCGTCGATGCACGCCAAGCCGCATTCGCACGATGCCCGTTGCTCCGGCGATCCGCCTCGCGCGCGAACGAAGCCAGCGCCATCTTGCCCTTTCATGCCGGATGCGGATCAGCGTACTACGATGAATGGCGAGCCATCCATTCCTTCACCCGCAACCCCCGTCGGCACCGCCGATCCTTCGGGAGCATCCCGGCTGGCCGATCGGCGGTGCAATGCCGTTCCCTGTCGACTCAGCGCGCACCGACAGTGGGTGCCAGGGAGCGGCCGAGGAAGTCCCGCATGCGTGCCGCGATCTCGGCGCCGTCGGTTTCGAGGGCAAAGTGGCCGGCATCGAGCATATGGATCTCCACCTTCGGCAGATCGCGTTGATAGGGCCATGCCCCCGACGGCGGGAAGATCTCGTCGTTCTTTCCCCAGACGATCAGCATCGGTGGTTGCCGCTCGCGAAAGTACGCCTGGAACTTCGGATACAGCGGCACGTTGGTGCGATAGTCGTAGAAGAGGTCCAACTGGATCTCGGCGTTTCCCGGGCGATCCAGGCGTGCCTGGTCGACGGTGATGGCATCGGGGTCGATCAGATCCGGCTCGCGCGCGCCGTTCGTGTATTGCCAACGCGTCGCCTTGACCGTCGTCAGCCAACGGAGTCCTTCGCGCTCTCTCGCTGCGCCGGTCTTCCAGTACGCCTTGATCGGATCCCAGAACGCGCCGAGACCCTCCTCGTAGGCATTGCCGTTCTGGACGATGAAGGCCGTGACCCGATCCGGATGCTCGAGCGCGAGGCGGTAACCGACCGGCGCGCCGTAGTCCATCACATACAGCGCGAAACGCTCCAGGCCGATCTGGCGCGTCAGCTTGTCCACGATATCGGCGTAGTTGGCGAACGTGTACGCAAACTTCGCGCGATCGGGCATGTCGCTGTAACCATAGCCGGGGTAGTCCGGCGCAATCACATGGTATCGGTCGGAAAGGCGCGGGATGAGGTCACGGAACATCTGCGAGGATGTCGGAAATCCGTGCAGCAGGACGAGCGCGGGCGCGTTCTTCGGGCCCGCTTCCCGATAGAAGACGCGCACGCCGTCCACGGACGCCGTCGTGTGACGGACGGGGTCCGCGACCGATGCGACCGAGGGAATCGTGGTCGACGCATTTCGCGCGACGTCGGCGGCAGCCGACGTCGCGATGCAGGATGCGACGATGAACGAAAGAATGCCTTTCATGTTCATTCCTCTTCCTTCGGGTCATTCGGTCCGCCGATGCGGCGTGCGGCTGCATGCGCGCCCACGCCGCTTCTTGGCGGGTGGTCCGACGGCGTCAATACGACGCGGCTTCCTCGATCAGCGCGGCGACGGCACCCGGATGCGAAATCATCACGACGTGCGATGCGCCCTTCACGGCCACCGTCTTGCGCGAGTGAGCGCGCTCGGCCATGAATGCATGCGCTGCCGCGGGGATGTTCCTGTCCAGCGTGCCGTAGATGAACCACGAGGGAATGCTTTTCCATGCGGCCGACGCGGACGCTTCATTGAGGGCCGCCTCGGTGATCGGCCGCTGCGTCGCCGCCATCACGGCCGCGGAGGCTGCGCCTACGTCGGCGGCGAACTGCGCGTGATACTTGTCGGTGGAAATGTAGAGATCCTTGTCTCCGTCCGGCAACGTCACGGCGGGAGCAATCGCGGGTCCGAGCGTGCTTCCGGGGAACTGGCCGGCCAGTTTGGCCGGCGATTCGCCGACGTCCGCGGCAAACCCGGCAACGTAGACCAGTCCCTTCACATTCGCGAGCCCATCGGCCGCGCTCGTGATGACCGATCCACCGTATGAATGCCCGACGAGCACGACCGGCCCCGGGATGCTGCGCACCAGGCTGGCGACGTAGGCGGCATCGCCCTTGATGCTCCGGAGCGGATTGGCCACGGCAACGACGGGGTAGCCCTTGCGGTTCAACGTCCTGATCACGTCGCTCCAGCTCGACGATCCGGCGAAGGCGCCGTGGACGAGCACGATGGTGGGACGCTGGACCGATGTGCGAGCCGACGCCCTGCCGGTGAAGAAGAACGCAAGCCCGAGGCTGATGAGAACCGCGACCACGGCGGCCGATACCTTCCTCGCAGTGGCAGGGGTGCGAGGCTTCTGTGCCCTGATGGCGATGTGCATGATGAGTCTCCTATGGCGTGCAATGGCGGGTGGTCGGTCCATGGTCGCTACGGGGCGGGCCGTGCGGCTCCATGTCCGATGCCATCGTGCGTCCTCGGCGAACGACGCGACAGACCACGACGTGCGAGACGCGCCTGCCCCTTTGGGAGCGGATGGCTCGCACGAGGCGCGCGCCGTCACATGAGCGCGTACCGATGTGCGCCGCGCGCGACCGCGCGTAATGGACATTGACGGCGGTCCGCCATTCACGAGAGATCGGAGTCGTCATCGGGCAATACGATGAGGCGTCGTCCGAAGATTCGCGCATCCAGGGAAAATGCACCGGGACCGAGAAGACCCAGCGCCGATGCGTTGAGGATGCCGATCAGCGCAATGGGGGCGCAGGACAATCCCGGGTCGACGATGTCGACGATACTCACGGCGCACGCCAACAGCGCGAACAGCGGCGTGAAGGCGCCTGCGAGGAGGAAGACGCCGAGGGCCAACCGCAACGGGAAATCCCAGCGTCCTGGGTCGAGGGGAAACCGCAACGAACCGTCGACGAAAAGGCCGACCGCGACGCTCACGCGCAGCAACAGCAGGGCGACGCCGGGTGCTTGGCCCGGGAACATGGAATACAGTCTTTGCATGGCATCGAGCGTACGCGTGCCATCGCGAGCGCAGTAACCGCGGCGGGGTAATCCCTCGATACCTCTTTCGGGTGACCCGCGCAGTCGACCGCGGTGGGCACGCCGATCTAGCGCGGAGCGTCGAGCACGCGAGCGGGCGTCGTTTCAGGCGCCGCTGCCGATGCGCCTCCGATCGCATGACGGAAGTCGTCGGGCGATGCAAAACGGCGCTGCGTGGCCTCGACACGCACGGCCTGCCACGCCGCGGCGCCGTCACCGTCGGCGGCTTCGGCCCCGCGATCGCGCTGGACGCATGGCCTTCGGGCCGCGCGTCACACAGCGTTGACTCGATCAGCAGCGGTCTTGATCGATGGGCGGTGCCCGGGATCAACTACCACCGTTCCCATTGGTCGGAAGCACTCGCTGACGGCTACCGAGCTCAAGCGTCCATGCCCTGCCGCTCACTTCGACGCTACCAGCACCGGCATCCACATGAAGGCGACCGCAGCGGCACTCCCGGCCAACGTCACGAGCGAAAGCAAACCCAATGTCAGAGCCATGGCGTACTTGGGTAGAGGCCGCGTCGATCGTTCAGCGCCCAGGTAAAGCTCCAGCACGGTCAGCGGCAACAGCCAACTGGCGAAGCTCACGCCGACGAAAACGGCGCCCTCGTAATCGATCTTGATTCCGAGCGGGGCCAATGCCAAACCCGCAAGCATGATGCCGATACGCAGGAACCATACGCCGTTGACCAACAGGAAGGCGCGCAGCGCGTGCGCTCGATGGCGGGCGAAGTCGCGTCGGAGCGCGCTCCGCCACGCCAGCGTGGCGAAGGCGACGATTAGGAGGCCGTTCAGCGTGATCGAGAGGTTGCTTCCCGAACCGAGCTGGGAGCCACGGATCCACGTGAGGTAGAGGCCCGATAGTGCAGCGACCAGGGCGATACCGAGGAACAGGCGACCGTTCCAGCGATGCAGGTGTAGCCAGCGGCGACGCACGGCGGGCACCAACTGCCAGCCGCCGGCAAACGTCACCACGCCGCCCATGAGCGCGTGACCTATGAATTGGATATTGCCGAACACGTCTCCGCGGACGTAGCCGGTCACATGCGGCTTGCTGTTGAGCGCCGCCAGATCGCCGCCGAGCACATGGCCGCCGAAGAACAGCACGATGAACACGACGAAGGCCCATTGGCCCAGGGTCGCAGCAACAAACCAGGCGGAAGCGCCGAGGCGCAGAGCCTGCGCGGGAGAGACGATGCGGGGCGATGCCATGTGATGGGAACGTGCGGGAGAGGGGCTGCCACCCTGCCCGTCGACCGCCCGGTTCGTCTGGCCGATTCGCGAATCGGCCAGTCGAATGGCGCGGTGGCAAATCGTTGTTTACGGACGGTTTATCGACGGGCACTGGCTTTGGACGCTGCGGTTCCTCCAAACTTGTCGTCG
>NZ_DATDMY010000193.1:0-6222 GCF_036518555.1 Dokdonella sp.
CGTTCTTCGCGTCGCCGACCAAGCCGCACGCGCGTGCGGCGTCGCCGCGCCTGCTGCGCGACGCGAAAGCGTTCGGCCTGCCGCTGGTGGCGATCGGGGGCATCACGCACGACAATGCGCGCGGGCTCATCGACGCCGGCGCCGACGCCGTCGCGGTGATCTCGGCGCTGTTCGGCGCGCGCGACGTGCGCGAGGCCGCGCGCCGCTTCAGCGACCTCTTCGATCCCGACGCGAGCCGACGATGACGACGAACCACGAACTGTTCCAGCGCGCGCAGGCGCGCATCCCCGGCGGCGTGAATTCACCCGTGCGCGCATTCAAGTCGGTCGGCGGCGAACCGTTCTTCACTGCACGCGCCGACGGCGCGTACCTGTGGGACGTCGAAGGCACGCGCTACGTCGACTACGTCGGCTCGTGGGGCCCGATGATCGTCGGCCACAACCATCCGAGCGTGCGCGCCGCGGTCGAGCGCGCGATCCGCGACGGCCTCTCGTTCGGCACGCCGTGCGAAGCCGAAGTCACGATGGCCGAGACGATCGCCGAGATCGTGCCGTCGATCGACGTCGTGCGCATGGTCAATTCGGGCACCGAAGCGACGATGTCGGCGATCCGCCTCGCGCGCGGTCACACCGGGCGCCAGCGCATCGTGAAGTTCGAGGGCTGCTATCACGGCCATGGCGACGCATTCCTCGTCAAGGCCGGTTCCGGCGCGCTCACCCTCGGCGTGCCGACCTCGCCCGGCGTGCCGAAGGCGCTCGCCGACCTCACGCTGACGTTGCCGTACAACGACCTCGACGCCGCGCAGCGGCTGTTCGCCGAAAGCGGCGACGAGATCGCCGCGCTGATCATCGAACCGGTCGCCGGCAACATGAACTGCATCCTGCCGCGCGAGGGCTACCTCGCCGCGCTGCGCGAGCTGTGCACGAAGCACGGCGCGCTGCTCATCTTCGACGAGGTCATGACCGGTTTCCGCGTCGCGCTCGGCGGCGCGCAGGCCCACTACGGCATCACGCCCGACCTCAGCACGTTCGGCAAGATCATCGGCGGCGGCATGCCCGTCGGCGCCTACGGCGGACGACGCGAGATCATGCTGCAGGTCGCGCCCGCGGGCCCGATCTACCAGGCCGGCACCCTGAGCGGCAATCCGGTCGCGATGGCGGCCGGCCTCGCGATGCTCGATCTCGTCCGCACGCCCGGCTTCCACGCCGAGCTCGATCGCCGCACGCGCCTCCTCACCGACGGCTTCGCCGCGGCCGCCGCCGAGGCCGGCGTGCCGTTCAGCGTCAACCGCATCTGCGGCATGTTCGGCCTGTTCTTCACCGATGCGGCGAAGGTCGAGACCTACGCGCAGGCGACCGCGTGCGACGTGGCGATGTTCAACCGCTTCTTCCACGCGATGCTCAGTCGTGGCGTCTACCTCGCACCGAGCGCGTTCGAAGCGGGCTTCGTCTCGATCGCGCATTCCGAAGACGTGATCGCCGCGACGATCGACGTCGCGCGCGCCGCCTTCCGCGCGGCAGCCGCGGCCTGAGGTGGCTTCCGACTGACTTTACACATAGGTGGGTTTACTATCCTGTGCGGCCCGGCAGGATGGGGTTCCGTCACATGGCGGAGCCTCCAAGGAATCGACCGATGAACATCATCCCCACCGTCGTCGGCGCGCTCGCGCTGACGTTGGCCTTCGCCGCCTCGCCGTGGACCGCGACGACGGCGCATGCCGCGCCCGCAACCCCCACGCCCGCCGCGGCACCCGCCGCGCCGAAGCTGCATGCGGCGATGCGCGAACTCTGGCAAGGCCACGCCGCCACCACGCGCGACTACGCGAACGCGGTGGAGGCGGGCGATCGCGTCCTCGCCGCGCACGCGGCCGACTCGGTCGTCGCCAATGCGACGAAGATCGCCGATGCCGTCGGCGGCTTCTACGGCGAGGCAGCGGGCAAGCGGATGCTCGAGCTCCTCGCCGGCCACTGGGGCGGCGTCAAGGCACTCACCGACGCCGGCAAGGTCGGCGATACCGCGGCAGGTGCGCAGGCGATGCGGGATCTCGCCGCGAACGCCGATACGATCGCGAAGTTCCTTGCCGGCGCGAACCCGAACCTGCCCGAGGGCACGGTGAACGGCCTGCTGGTCGCCCACGCGGGCCATCACGCGAACCTGATCGGCGACATCATGAAGGGCGACCGTGCCGCCGCGGCGAAGACCTGGAGCGCGATGCAGGCGCACATGGACACGATCGCCGACGCGCTCGCCGACGGCATCGCCAAGCAGTTCCCTGCGAAGGCGGATTGAGCGCGCGATGAAGCCCGCGAGTGCGCTCTCGCAACTGGGGCCGACGCAGCAACGCGTGTTGCGCCGGCTCCTGCTCGCGCCGCAGGGCGCGACAGTCGAGACGCTCTGCGCGGCGATCGGCATCAGCCACAACGCGGTGAGGCAGCACCTGACCGCGTTGATCGCCGCGGGGTACGTCGAGCGCGGCACCGCGTTGCCGAGCGGCGGCCGGCCGCAGGCGCGCTACGTGCTGCAGGCCGCCGGGCGCGAGCTGTTCCCGCGCAATTACGGCCTGGTCGCGACGAGCGTGCTCGAGCACCTGTATGCGGCGAGCGGCAAGTCCGCCGTGCAGGCGCTGCTCGCGACGATCGGCCGCGAGCTCGGCACGGCCGCGGCGGAGCGGATCGCGAACTCCGACGACGACGAAACCGCACGTGCGCTCGCCGACCAGCTCGACGCTCTCGGCTACGAGGCGCTCGCGGTGCGCCGCGACGGCGAAACGCAGGTCGAAGCGTACAACTGCGTCTTCCATGCGCTCGCGAAGGCGCATCCCGACGTCTGCCGCTTCGACCTCGCCTTCATGGAGGCGGCGACGGGCCGGCCGGTGCAGCATCTCGAATGCCTCGTGCGCGGCGGGCATGCGTGTCGCTTCCGCCTGGGTCGGAAGCACGAGCCCTGACCCGGCGCCTCAGGCCGCGTCGTGAAAGATGAGTCCGAGCGTGTGGCGCTGCCCGCGCCGGACGCGGCTGACGCCGTGCCGAAGGGCGACGCGGCCGGTTCCGCGCGCACCTCGTACCGGCCGCTGGTTCACCGCGAACACGACTGCGTCCCCCTGTTCGAGCGGCACGACCTGCACGCGCGACTGCATGCGCGGCCGCTGTTCGGTCAGCACGAACTCGCCGCCGTCGAAATCCTCGCCCGGTCGCGACAGCAGGATCGCGACCTGCAGCGGGAACACATGCGCCCCGTAGAGGTCCTGGTGCAGGCAGTTGTAGTCGCCCGGTCCGTAGCGCAGCAGCAGTGGCGTCGGCCGCCGCTGTCCCGCCGCATGGCAGCGCGCGAGGAAGTCCGCGTGAACGGCCGGGAAATCGGCCGGCAGGCCCATCGCCGCGTGCCAGCGGTTCGCGATCGGCGCAAGGCGCTCGTAGAGCGCGCCGCGCCACTGCTCGAGCCGCGCCGGCAGCGGATAGGCGTAATAGCGATATTCGCCCCGGCCGAAGCCGTGGCGCGCCATCACGACCGTGCTGCGGAAACGATCGTCGGCGTCGTAGCCGGCCGCGAGTTCGCGGCAGGTGGCGCGGTCGAGGAAGCCCGGCACGTGCGCATGGCCTTCGGCGTCGAGCGCGCGCTCGATGCGCGAGGCGTCGAATGCATCCAGGGCCGGATCGGGCGGTGGCACGGCGGACTGCGTCATCGGCGTTCGGCGCGCGAAAATGGACGTGCGAGGTTGCCGCGGATCGGCAACGCGCGCACTCCGCTTCTTGCGCGTTCGTCGGCCGCTACCAGCTGCCCGTGTTCGGCATCGACGCCCACGGTTCCGCCGGCGGCAGCGGATCGCCCTTCTGCAGCAGTTCGACCGAGATCAGGTCGGGCGAGCGCACGAACGCCATGTGCCCGTCGCGCGGCGGGCGGTTGATGACGACGCCCATCGCGGCGAGGTGCGCGCAGGTCGCATGGATGTCGTCGACCCGGAATGCGAGATGGCCGAAGTTGCGCGCCGATCCATAGTCCTCGTCCGAACCCCAGTTGTACGTCAGCTCGATCTCGGCCTCCGGCGATTCGTCGGCGGCGAGGAAGACGAGCGTGAACTTGCCCGCCGCATGCTCCTTGCGGCGCACCTCGCGCAGGCCGAGGCCGTCGCAGAAGAAGCGCAGTGCAGCGTCGAGATCGTGCACGCGGATCATCGTATGCAGGTATTTCATTCGGACTCCTGGCGGGACTGGGGTGGGACGCGCGGACACGCGCCTGTTCGCGGCATGCGGCCGTTCCTGCGCCGATCAGGCGCGCTGGAAGCGCGGCATGTAGTGCTGCAGTTGCGCGAGCCGCTGCAGCGGATCGGTCATCTGCAGCAGGTGCTGCTTCTCCGGCTGCGCGAGCGGCAGCATCTCGGCGAGTCGGAAGCCGACCCAGCTCGCATCGTCGAGGCGTGCGCGATCCACGCTCGCGAACGCGCCGCCGACCTGTTCGAGCAGGCGCTCGAGGATCGTCGCGAGCAGGCCGTGCTCGGGCGGAACCTCGACGCGCGGCTCGTCCGGCCAGAAGCGCACTTCGCCGTGCACGAGACCGTCGTTGCGCACGCGCGTCGTCGCGACCTGGAAGCGCTCGCCGCCCTCGGCGCTGATGCCGAGCAGGCCGTCGGGCAAGGTGCAGAAATCGGTGATGCGCGCGAGCGTGCCGATCGCGGCCGGCACGGCCGGATCGCCCGCCTCGCGCCCGGCGAGGATCAGGCAGACGCCGAAACCGCTGCCGCTGCGCGAGCAGTCGCGCACGAGGTCGAGGTAGCGCCGTTCGAAGATGCGCAGGTTGAGCGGCCCGCCGGGGAACAGCACTGCGGACAATGGGAACAGCGGGATGTCGACGAGCGGCACGCGCGCAGTCTAGCGAAAAAGCGCCACGGTGGAACGCGGTCGCGGCGAACGCCTCGCGCAGCGTCGATCGACCGCGCACGACGGCGCCGCCGCTCATTCCCTCGCGGCGAGCGCCGCGGCGAAACGGCGCGGCGCGTTCTCGAAGCCGCCGTTGGACATGAACACGACGTGGTCGCCCGCGCGCGCCTGCGCGAGCAGATCGGCGACGAGCGCGTCGACGCTCGTGGCGGTGCGCCCGCGCCCGCCGAGCGCGTCGACGGTGCGCGCGGTGTCCCAGCCCAGCTCGGGGCGCGCGAGCAGTACGACCGCATCGGCGTCGGCGAGCGACGGCGCGAGTTCGTCCGCGTGCGCGCCCATGCGCATCGAGTTCGAACGCGGCTCCATGCCGACGAGGATGCGCGCCGCGCCGACCTTCGCGCGCAAGCCCGCGAGCGTCGTCGCGATCGCGGTCGGATGATGCGCGAAGTCGTCGTAGACGCGGACGCCGCCGTGTTCGCCGACGAGTTCCATGCGGCGCGCGACATTGCGGAACGTCGCCAGCGCGCGCAGCGCGATGCCGACGTCGACGCCGGCCGCGTGCGCGGCGGCGATCGCGGCGAGCGCGTTCATCACGTTGTGCCGGCCGCCGAGCGCCCACGTCGCCTCGCCCAGATCGCGGCCCGCGTGCGAGACGACGAACGACGATCCGTCCGCCGCGGTGGGGCGCGCACGCCAGTCGCCCGCGTCGATGCCGAACGTCTCGACCGGGGTCCAGCAGCCCATCGCGAGCACGTCGGCCAGGCGCGCGTCCTCGGCATTGACGACGAGGCGGCCGTTGCGCGGCACGGTGCGCACGAGATGGTGGAACTGGCGCTGGATCGCGGCGACATCGGGAAAGATGTCGGCGTGGTCGTACTCGAGGTTGTTGAGGATCGCGATCGTCGGCCGGTAGTGCACGAACTTGGAGCGCTTGTCGAAGAACGCGGTGTCGTACTCGTCCGCCTCGATCACGAAATCCGCCGCCGCGGGCGGCGACGACCGTCCCTCGCCCGCGAAGCGGGAGAGGGGGGGACCATCGGCGGATGCCGATGGTGGGGTGAGGGAAACGCCCCCCAGCCGCGCCGAGACGCCGAAATTCGCCGGCACGCCACCGACGAGGAAGCCGGGATCGCGCCCGGCCGATTCGAGGATCCACGCGAGCAGCGAGGTCGTCGTCGTCTTGCCGTGCGTGCCCGCGACCGCGAGCACGCGACGCGTCGCGAGGACGGATTCGCCGAGCCACTGCGGCCCCGACACGTAGCGCAGGCGTGCATCGAGCATGTGCTCGATCGCGGGATTGCCGCGCGACATCGCATTGCCGACGACGACGAGATCGGGCGGCGGCTCG
>NZ_DATDMY010000194.1:0-8077 GCF_036518555.1 Dokdonella sp.
GCCGCAACGCAGGCCGGACCGACGAGGCGCTCCGGCCCCCTCACGCGACGACGCCCACGCGTCGGATGCGCCGCGCGCGACCGGCGCGTTTCCGCGACGACGGCCGCATCGCCGTCGATCCTCACTCCTGCACCGCACGCCCTTGCCTGCGCGCCCCGCCGCGCGCGCGGTACGGGCATTGCGCGCCGTGCGCATGGGTCCGATGCGCCGGATACGCGAAGTAAACGGATTCATCACCCTTTTGTAGTGCGCTTCCGCGCGACGCGGCGAACCATCGACGCCGACGGCGACGACCGTCCGGGCGCGCGCGTTTGCACCCCGTGCCGGTGAGGGCTGCGCGCACTGCAATCCACAGAGGGGAATCTTCGATGGTCATGAGTCAACCGTACCGGGCGCCCGCGGGTGCCTTGCTGCTCGCGCTCGCGGGCACGTTCGCCGCGCCCGCGTCGGCCACGCCACCGCGCCTGTGGCAGGCGGCCGACGCGATGCATTACCCCGGGCTGGTCCGGCAGGCGCTGCCGCTGCCCGCGGCAGCGCTCGATCCGGCGGGCCTGCCGGGCACGACCTCGGCGTGGATCGAACAGAGGGTCGTCGCGGCCGATGGCGCCGCGGGTGACCTGTTCGGCTTCCGCGTGCTCGTCGCGGGCGACACCGCGTTCGTGAGCGCGCCGGCACCGCTCGCGCGATCCGGCGCGGTCTACGTCTATCACCTCGACGGCGCCAACTGGATCGAGACGCAGCGAATCACCGCGACGCAGTCGCCGAACGCGCCGCCGAACTGGTCCGACTTCTTCGGCTGGTCGCTGTCGTTGTCGCCGGCGGGCGACCGGCTGCTCGTCGGCGCGCCGGAGATGTTCAACCCGATGTACGGGCCCGCGGGCGGCGCCTACCTGTTCGCGCGCGGCGGCGACGGCACCTGGTCGCAGGTGCAGGACTTCGCCTCGCCGGCACCGCTGACCCTGACCTGGTTCGGCCGCGCGGTCGCGCTCGCGGGCGACGTCGTGCTCGTCGGCGAACCGTCCTACAACATGAGCACCGAAGGCGGACGCGGCGCGGTGCACGCGTTCGCCGAAAGCGGCGGCAGCTGGTCGCTCGTGCAGACGATCCGCGCGAGCGACGGCCAGAACATGGACGACCATTTCTTCGGCGGCGCGATCGCGAGTGACGGCACCACCGTCGTCGTCGGCGCGCCCGGGGCCGACTATTCCTCGAGCGGCGTGTATCCGGTCGGATCGGTCTACGTCTACGCGAACGCGGGCGGCACGTTCACGGAAACGCAGAAGCTTCAGGCCGACGACGGCGCCGACGGCGACCAGTTCGGCTATGCGGTCGCGCTGTCGGGCCCGACCCTCCTCGTCGGCGCGCCCGCGGCGACGATCGCCGCCAACGTGCACCAGGGCGCTGCCTACGTGTTCGACGGCAGCGGGAGTTCGTTCGTGCAGGCGCAGAAGCTCGTCGACGACGCCGGCGTCGCCTACGACCAGTTCGGCCAGTCGGTGGCGATGCACGGCGGCGTCGCGCTGGTCGGCATGTGGAGCTACAACGACGAGCCGGGCGGTACGCCGCCGCCGCCGAAAGCGGGTCACGTCGGCATGTTTACCGCGCACGCAACGACGTGGTCGCTGGCGCAGACGCTCGCTGGCGGTCACGGCACCGACGGCGACTCGTACGGCTGGGACGTGGCGACCGACGGCGCGACCTTGCTCGTTGGCGCGGACGCCGACGGCAGCATCGCGCAATACCAGGGCGCGGCCTATTTCTACGCCAACGACTCGGTATTCGCCGACGGCTTCGACGGCTGAATCCGGCCTGCTCCGCGCACGGACGCGCGGACGCGGGTGGTCACCCCGCCTCGCCCCAGGCGACGAGTGCCCACACGGCGCCTGCGGCAAGAACGCCGAGCACGAGCGCGAGCCACGCCGGAGCGAAGCGCAGCGGTGGCGCCGCGCCCTCGCGTGCGCGTCCCGTCCACATCGGCGCAACGAGGTTCGTGCCGCGCAGCGCGTAGGCGGCGATGGCGCCGAGATGCAGCACGATCAGCGCGAGCAGCACGTAGCGGTTCCACGCATGCACGCGCGTCATGAGGGCGACGGTCGCGGCCGAGACGCGCGCGACGAGCGGGCCGTCCTCGCTGATGTCGTCGCTCGCGAACAGGCCGCTCGCCGCCTGCAGCGCGATCGATGCGAGCATCGCGACGACCGACCAGCCGCCGAGCGGATTGTGCCCGGCGGCCCGCGGCGCTTCGCCGCGCCGCAGCGCGACGAGGTAGCGCAGTACCGCGCGCGGGCCGCGCAGGAAATCGCCGAAGCGGCTCGTCTGCGAACCGGCGAAGCCCCACAGGACGCGGAACACGAGCAGCGCGAGCGTCGCGTAGCCGCAGCGGTAGTGCCACTCCATCGAGGGCCAGCCGAACTCGCCGCTCGCGTACTGCGCCGCGACGAGCAGGACGAGCGACCAATGGAACGCGCGCGTCGGCACGTCCCAGACGCGCGGGCCCGGCGCGCTCACGAGGCGTTCCATTCGTACACGGTCACGGTCGAGGCGCGCTCGCGATGCAGCGGATCGCGCTCGGCGATCGCGCGCGCGTGCGCGAGCGATTCCGCGCGCAACAGGTAGGCGCCGCCGCTCGCGTCGCCGAAACCGCCCGAGAGCTCGATGCGCTGCTCGGCGCGCAAGCCGGCGAGGAAATCGCGATGGGCGCCGACGAGGCCCACATCGAAACCAGGGTTGCGCATGACGAGCACGAGGTAGCGGTTCATGCCGCGATTTTCGCACGAACCCTCGGCGGCGAGTGTTCGCGCTTCGCACCGGCGGCGGTCAGTCGAGGTACGCCGGCGGTTTCGGCAACTTCTCGAAGTCCTCGACCGCGTGCTGGATGACGACGCGCGCGTGCGTGTTCTTCGCGATCGCCTCGATGCGGTCGATCGAAGCGAGGGTATCGGCGCGGCTCACGTTGAAGGCGGGCACGCGACGGAACGCGCGGTTGTCGAGGCTGTGGTAGAGATCGCCCGAGAGGATCACCGTGCCGCTGTTCTTCAGCCGCAGCGCGAGGACATGGTGGCCCGGCGTGTGGCCGGGCGCCTTGAGGATGCGCACGCTGCCGTCGCCGAACACGTCGTGGTCGCCGTCGATGAGTGCCTTCTTCGCCCTCTTGTAGGCACTGAACGTCGGCGGATCGTCGCCGTGCGGAGTCGGTTCGCCGGTCGCTGCCGCGAGCTCGGCCTCGTCGAGGATCCAGGTCGACGCGCCGAACAGGTTCGCGTTGCCCGTATGGTCGTAATGCATGTGCGAGAACGCGAGGTAGGTGACATCGGCGGGCGCGATGCGAAGCGTCTGCAGCTGCGACGCCAGCGTGACGGGGACCCGCAGGTGGATGCCCGATTTCTCGGATGCGAGGCCATCGGCATGGGCGGCGACCGCATCGCCGAGGCCGGTGTCCCAGAGCAGGATGCCCTTCGGATGACGGATCACGAAGCACGGATCGGCGATCTCGACGGGCTGGCCGTCGTACTCGCCGGTATCGGCGAACATGCCGAAATCCTTGAACTTCACGCGCCCGCAATCGAGCGTGTACAGGCGCAGCGCGTCGACCGGCGGCGGCGCCGCGTGCACGGCGACCAGCGCCGAACAGGCGAACGACGCCACGAGGGCGAACGGCAGGAACTTGAAGGCGGACATCGGGTCTCCCGGTCGAGTGGGGCGGCGGTATGCCTCGCACGCGCGACGGCGGACCGGACGTGGAGCATATGACAGCCCAAGGCGCGCCGAATGCCGAAGGGCGATCTCCCGACACGCAGCGCGCGGCGCGTGCCGCCGCCCTACGCGATGCCGAGGCCTTCGATGCGGCCGATCGCCGCGGGATCGAATCCGGCCAGGCGCGCGAATGCGCAGCCGCGCTCGGTGTAGTCCTTGAACTGGTCGAAACTCGGCGCGCCGGGCGAAAGCAGCACCACGCCGCCCGGTGGCGTCGCCGCGCGCGCGAGCGCGAACGCGTCGGCGAGCGTCGTCGCCGACGCGAGCGCGTAACCCCCGCCGGTCTCGCGCAGCAGCGCGGCGATGCGCGCACCGTTCGCGCCCATCGTCACGATCGCATGCGGCGGGCGCGCGCGCACCGCATCGGCGAACGCGTGCCAGTCGAGGCCGCGATCATGGCCGCCGACGAGCACGCTCACCGCGCGTCCACCCAGGCTCGCGAGGGCTTCGAGCGTCGCCTGCGGCGTCGTCGAAATGCTGTCGTCGATGTAGTCGATGCCGCCGCGCGTGCCGAGCGCCTGCAGGCGGTGCGGCAACGGCCGGAACGTCGCGATCGCCGGCGCCGCCGCGCGCGCGTCTTCGCCCATCGCCTCGACCACGGCGAGCGCGGCGCAGGCGTTGAGCGCGTTGTGCGCGCCCGGCAACGGCGATGCCGCGAGGTCGAACACGTGCTCGCCGCCGCGCAGGATGGTGCCGCCGGCGACGTGCCAGTCGCGCGCGTCGCCGAACGTGCGTCGGTCGGCGTGCGCCGCCGTGCGCGCGACGACCTCGTCGAGGCGCGCATTGACGACGAGCGTGCGCGCGACCGCCGCGAGCGCGAGCTTGTCCTCGACGTAGCGCTCGCGCGTGCCGTGCCAGTCGAGGTGCTCTTCGTAGATGTTGCTGACGAGCCCGACCTCGAGCGGGCCCGCTTCGCGCGTCTGGAAGCTCGACAGCTCGACCACCCACCAGTCCGGCGACGGTTCCGCGTCGAGCAGCTCGAGCAGCGGCAGGCCGATGTTGCCGGCGAGCGCGACGCGACGGCCGAGCGAGCGCAACAGGTGCGCAACGAGCGCGCTGACCGTGCTCTTGCCTTTCGTGCCGGTCACCGCGATCACGCGCGCGGCCGGACTCTCGGCGAACCAGAGCGCGGTGCCCGAGGTGAAGCGCGTGCCGTTGTGCTGGGCCTCGAGGATCTCGGGTCGATACGCGGGGATGCCCGGCGACTTGATCACGACGTCGTAGCTCGACAGCGTGCCCGCCGTCGGCGCTTCGGTCACGACGTGGGCGGCCGGATGCACCGCCTGGCCGTACGGCCCTTCGGCCGCGCTGCAGAACAGCGTGACCGGCTGCCCCGGCAGGCGCAGCTGCAGGGCGGCAAGCGCGGCGTGGCCTTCGCGACCGAAGCCCCAGACCGCGACGCGCCGGCCGGCGAGGTCAGCGAAGCGCATCGGCGGAACGCCCCTCGATCGGGTCCTCGACCCAGGGCCGCAGCGCGGCCGGGATGCGCGTCTCCCCCGACGGCGCGAGCAGCGGCGCGAGCGCGATCGAGCCTGCGTCGAGTTGCGGCAGGATTTCCTCGGCGAAACGCGCGACGAGCGCATCCTCGCGCCACTCCGCGCGCTGCACGAGCGCGTGCATCGCCGCGCGCGACTCGCCGCCTTCGCCGACGCACTCGAACGGCTTGTGGTCGCGGTACTCCATCAACGCGTCGAACGCGGGTGCGAGCGCTTCGTCGTCGAGCAGGTTGCGGCCGAAGATCGCGAGCAGACGCGGCTTGGGCATGAACGGCGCGAGTGCGAGGAACACGAAGTGGCACTTCGGGCATTGGCCGCACCAGCGGTCGGCTGGCTTCGGGCCGAGGATGCGGAAGTTGCGGTTGCAACTGGAGAACACGTCGTCGTAGCGCGACGTGCGCGCGAAGCGCTCGGCGACCGCGAGTTCGGACAGCGGGCGCAGCAGCGAGTAGTAATCGAGTGCGGGGGACACGAGCGCGTGCAGGCGTTCGTGCAGGCCGCGCTCGAACTCCCAACCCTTGCTCCACTGGTGGTTGACCGGTTGGCCGTCGTACTCGAGCGTCGCGCTCGACGCCGAGCGCTCGTTCGAGAACGCGATCGCATCGTAGCCGTACAGCACCGCGGCGACCGCGAGGATCGCCGAATTGATCGCGGTGACCGGGATGTGGCCGTTGTAGGCGCCCTGCCGGTTGTACTCGAACAGCAGCGGCGACAGCTCGCGGCGGATGTTCAGCGTCGGCAGGCCGGTGCGCGCGGCGCACGCGGCGATCAGCGGCGAGTTGCCGACCCACACCGCGGTCGCGTCGACGCCGGCGGCCTTGAGGATCTCGACGCTGACGAGCGAGTCCTTGCCGCCGCCGATCGGCACGAGCGTGCGCCGGGGCGATTCGCTCTCCGCGGGAGCGGGAGCTCCCGTGGGAGCAGCGGAAGCCGCGATGCGCTTCGCTCCATCGGCCGGGACCGAGGCCGCGCGCACTGGAAACCGGATCCTGCCGCGCAAATCGAGCTTGTTGTGGTACGCGAACTCGCCGAGCCCATGCAGGTAGAGCGCATCGAGGAACGCTGCGGTCGCCGCGTCGGGCAGCCGCGTCTCGACGTGCAATTCGCCCGGCACGCCGGCCTTGTAATAGCTGACCCCGGCGATGAAGTGCAGCAGGTCCAGCGCCGCGTCGAACGCGTGCACGTGCACCGGATCGATCGCGGGCGCATCGGGGAACACGATGCGCTCGACGAGTTCGTCGCCGTCGTCGAACGCGTAGACGAGTTCCACGACGCCGTCGGCGTAGCTGCGGCGGACGAAGCGGAACGCGCGCGCGGTGCGCGGACTATCGCTGCTCATCGGGTTCCTTGCTTTCAAACAATCGTCGCCCCTCACGAGCGATGGCCAATGCCGAAGGACGCCAATCCTCGCTCCGCGTCATGGGGAAAAAGGCGGCATGGTGGGGCAGCGCGAGCGAAACGCCCACCGACCACGCGTCGAGCCGTTCTCGGTCACAAGGCCACCTCCGCCGCCGGCTTGCGCAGGTTGTAGTGCGAGGCCATCACCGCGCCATAGGCGCCCGCCTGCGCGACCAACAGCACGTCGCCCTCGCGGCACTCGGGCAGTCGCCGGTTGGCGCCGAGCACGTCGCCGCTCTCGCAGATCGGGCCGACCACCTGCACCATCGTCGCGGGCGCTTCGTCGAGGCGGGTTAGGTTCACGATCTCGTGCCAGGCATCGTACAAGGCGGGACGGATCAGCGAGTTCATGCCGGTGTCGACGCCGACATAGTGCACGCCGCCCTTGCGCTTGGTCTGGGTCACGCGCGCGAGCAGCACGCCCGCATCGGCGACGAGGAAGCGGCCCGGTTCCATCCAGAGCGCGAACTGCGGATACGCCCGTTTCACTTCGGCGAGCGACTCGCCGAGCGCGTCGAGGTCGAGCGCGCGTTCGTCCGGACGCGACGGCACGCCGAGGCCGCCGCCGATGTCGAGCGACTCGATCCGGCTGAAGCCTTCGGCGAGGCTCGCGAGCTGGCCGTACACCGAGCGCCAGTGGCCGGCATCGAGGATGCCCGAGCCGAGGTGCGCGTGCAGGCCCGTGATGCGCGCGCCGCGCTCGCGCGCGAGTGCGCGGAACGCGTCGACCTGGTCGAGCGCGACGCCGAACTTCGAGGCGTCACCGCCGGTGCGCACCTTGTCGTGGTGGCCGCGACCGCTGCCGAGGTCGACGCGCAGGTGCAGCTCGCGTCCTTCGAACAGCTCGCCCCAGTACTGCAGCGGATGCAGCGCGTCGAGCGTGACGCGCACGCCGAGCGCGAGCGCCGCCGCGTACTCGTCGCGCGGCGCGAAGTTGGGCGTGAACAGGATGCGCTCCACGGCGAGCTGCGGCAGCGCCGAGCGCACGGCCTCGACTTCGGCGAGCGACACGCATTCGAACGCGAAGCCTTCCTCGTGCAACGCACGCAGGATCGCCGGATGCGGATTCGCCTTGAGCGCGTAGTGCCAACGGTCGACCGCACCGAGCGCGCGCAGCGAGCGCGCCTGCGCGCGCACCGCGTCGAGCGAATAGACGTAGCGCGGCGACGCTTCGCCCGCGAGCCGCAGCAGCGCGGTACGTTCGCGTCGCCACCACGATTCGCGCGGCGCCTTGGCCGGTTCGCCGAGCTCGCGCCAGCTCGGTCCGAACACGGCGCCGTCCTCGACGCGCAGCGCGTCGGCACGGATCAGCAGCGCGTGCAGGCGCGGGATGAGGTCGTCGGCGAGCGATTCGTCGACGACGAAGGTGAGGTTGAGGTTGTTCGACGACTGGCTGATCAGGTGCACGTCGAGCGCGCCGAACTCGGCCA
>NZ_DATDMY010000195.1:0-5637 GCF_036518555.1 Dokdonella sp.
TCACCCCCTCAGCGCAATGAGCATTGTCAACGGAATCATCACCGACCTCAAGGAGCGCCGCCTCTGGCCGATCGCCATCGCGCTCGTCGCCGCGCTCGTCGCCGGGCTCGCCGCCGCGCTCGGCCTATGGATCGCGGCCACGCAGGCGCGCGACGATGCGCAGCGCGAACTCGCGCGGGCGAATGCGATCAACCGCTTTCTCAACGAGGACCTCATCGGCCGCTCGAACCCGCTCGTGCTGTCCAAGGGCGGCGACGCCTCCCTCAAGGACGTGCTGCTCGGCGCGCGCGAGCGCGTCGCGGCGCGCTTCGCGGCGCAGCCGCTGACCGAGGCGTCGATCCGGACGAGCATCGCGACCTTGCTCAACATGATCGAACGCCTGCCCGAAGCCGAGGACGAGGCGCGCCGCGCGCTCGCGCTGTACGCGCGCGAGGAGGGCGACGCCAGCCTCGACGCGCTCAAGGCGCGCACCCTGCTCGCGCGCCTGCTCACGCGCACGGGCAAGTTCGACGAATCGCTCGAGCACCTGCACGCGCTCGATCGCCTGATCGGCGATTCGCAGGATCCCTACCTGCGCTACCTGCGCGCGTCGGGTTGGGGCATCTACGCGATGAACCGTGGCGACTACGCCAGCGCGTTGCCCGAGTACCGCACCGCGATCCCGCTCCTGCGCGCGACCGATCCCGACAATTTCACGCTGCGCGACTCGATGCGCATGGACCTCGTCGGCGCGCTGACGCAGACCGGCCGTCTCGACGAGGCGCGCGCGGAAGGCGAGGACCTGATCGCCGAGGCGCGCTCGCGCGCCGGCGACAACGCGCTCGTGATCGCGTTCGCGCAAGCCGCGGTCGCGCGCACGTACACGCAGGCCGGCGACCCGGCGAAGGCGGAAGCGCAGCTGCTCGAAGCGCAGAAGACGATCGTCGCGCGCCTCGGCGAGGAGCACACGCGCAATCTCATGGTGCTCAGCGACCTGTTCGACGTCGCGATGAAGCGACGCGACTGGCCGCACGCGCTCGACTATGCGCGGCGCGTGCACGAGGGCTTTCGCGCGAAGTTCGGCGCCGACCACAATGTCGCGAGCGTCACGCTCGCGAACTGGGGCCAGGCCTTGTACGAAGCGGGCGACGCGCGCGGCGCCGAGGCGAAGCTGCGCGAGGCCGCAAGCAAGCTCGCCGCGCAACTCGGCGCGGACAATCCACAAAGCCAGGTCGCCGCATTCTGGCTCGCCGCCGCCGAGATCGAACTCGGGCGCGTCGACGACCCGACGCGCGCACTCGACGCATCGGCGCTCGAAGCCGGCGCCGCCGACGGCCTCTGGAAGTTCCGCCTCGCTGCGCTGCGCGGCTTGGCGCTCGCCAAGCGCGGCGATCGCGCTGCCGCCGAGCCGCTGCTGCGGACTGCGGTGGATGGGCTCGGCGCGGCGGGCGCCGCGGACACGGTGGGCGCGAAAGCGATCGAGGCGTTGCGCGGGTTCGCACACGACCACGGAACCTGATCCGCGCCGCAGACGCCGCGGGCCGATGGTATCGATGCGGAATCGGATACGGCGTCGTGCGGCTCGACGGCACTTCCGCAAAGCGCCTATCGGGTCGTGGCGCGCCATACGGCGTCCGGGCGGTGCGCCGGCCGACGTGGTGTTCCGCAACGGCTTCGATCGAGCGACGAAGCGCAAGCAGGTTGCCTTCGCGGCAATGCTGCCGGCGCAAGGCGCGGCGTGCGTCCCCGTCGGGCCGCCCGCCGCGCCGCCGCCGTGTTCAGAGTGTCGCCAGCGCCGTGTTGAACGTCGCGCTCGGCCTCATCGCCCCTGCCGCCCTGGCGGCGTCGGCGTGGTAATAGCCGCCGATGTCGACCGGCTTGCCTTGGGCGCCGTTGAGCTCGCCGACGATGCGGGTTTCCGCGGCAGCGAGCGCCTGCGCGAGCGGTGCGAACCTCGCCTTCAACGTCGCGTCGTCGTCCTGCGCGGCGAGCGCCTGCGCCCAGTACAGTGCGAGGTAGAAATGACTGCCGCGGTTGTCGAGTTCGCCGACCTTGCGCGCGGGCGAGCGGTTCTCGTCGAGGATGCGGCCGTTGGCCTGGTCGAGCGTGCGCGCGAGCACGCCGGCCGCCGCGTTGCCGTAGCGCTGCGCAAGGTGCTCGAACGACGCGGCGAGCGCGAGGAACTCGCCGAGCGAATCCCAGCGCAGGTAGTCCTCCTGCAGGAACTGCTGCATGTGCTTGGGCGCGGAGCCGCCGGCGCCCGTCTCGAACAGGCCGCCGCCGGCCATCAGCGGCACGATCGACAGCATCTTCGCGCTCGTGCCGAGCTCCATGATCGGGAACAGGTCGGTGAGGTAGTCGCGCAGCACGTTGCCGGTGACCGAGATCGTGTCCTCGCCCTTGCGAATGCGCGCGAGCGAATGGCGCATCGCATCGACGGGCGCGAGGATGCGGATGTCGAGCCCACTCGTGTCGTGGTCCTTCAGGTAGCGTTCGACCTTGGCGATCAGCTGCGCGTCGTGGGCGCGGTTCGCATCGAGCCAGAACACCGCGGGCGTACCGCTGAGGCGCGCGCGCGAAACCGCGAGCTTGACCCAGTCCCGCACCGGCGCGTCCTTGGTCTGGCACATGCGGAAAATGTCGCCCGCTTCGACGGGCTGCTCGAGCAACACCGTGCCCGCGTCGTCGGTCACGCGCACGACGCCGGCGGCGGCGACCTGGAACGTCTTGTCGTGCGAGCCGTATTCCTCGGCCGCGCGCGCCATCAGGCCGACGTTCGGCACGCTGCCCATCGTCGCCGGGTCGAACGCGCCGTGAGCCTTGCAGTCCTCGATCACCACCTCGTAGATGCCGGCATAGCAGCGGTCGGGGATCACCGCCTTGGTGTCCTGCAGCTTGCCGTCGGCGTTCCACATGCGACCCGAGTCGCGGATCATCGCCGGCATCGACGCGTCGACGATCACGTCGCTCGGCACGTGCAGGTTCGTGATGCCCTTGTCGGAGTTGACCATCGCGAGCGCGGGGCGCGTCGCGTACTGCGCGCGCAGGTCGGCCTCGATCGCGGCGCGCTGCGCGGGCGGCAGCTTCGCGATGCGCGCATCGAGGTCGCCGATGCCGTTGTTCGGGTCGAATCCGACCTGCGCGAGCACGTCGGCGTGCTTCGCGATCACGTCCGCATAGAACTCGCCGACCGCGACGCCGAACATGATCGGGTCGGACACCTTCATCATCGTCGCCTTGAGGTGCAGCGAGAACAGCACGCCGCGCGCCTTCGCGTCGTCGAGCTCGGCGCGGATGAACGCCGCGAGCGCCGTGCGGCTCATCACCGCGGCGTCGATGATCTCGCCTGCCTCGAGCGCGGTCCGTTCCTTGAGCACGACGCTCGAACCGTCCTTGCCGAACCACGCGATCTTCGCCGTCGTCGCCTGCGCGACCGTCGTCGACGTCTCGCTGCCGTAGAAGTCGCCGCCGTCCATGTGCGCGACGTGCGTTTTCGAATCGGCGCTCCACGCGCCCATCCTGTGCGGGTGCTTGCGCGCGTAGTTCTTCACCGACAGCGGCGCGCGGCGATCGGAATTGCCTTCGCGCAGTACCGGGTTCACCGCGCTGCCCTTGACCTTGTCGTAGCGCGCCTTGGCGTCCTTCTCGTGCGCGTCCCTCGGCTCGTCCGGATAGTCGGGCAGCGGCCACCCTTGCGCCTGCAGTTCCTTGATCGCGGCCTTGAGCTGCGGCACCGACGCGCTGATGTTCGGCAGCTTGATGATGTTGGCGTCCGGCATCGTCGCAAGGCGGCCGAGCTCGGCGAGGTCATCGGCGACCTTGCGTTCGCCGAGCAGGTCCGGGAACTGGGCGAGGATGCGCGCGGCGAGCGAGATGTCGCGCGTTTCGACCGCGACGCCGGCGGTGCGCGCGAAGGCCTGCACGATCGGCAGCAGGGACTGCGTGGCGAGCCACGGCGCTTCGTCGGTGAGGGTGTAGATGATCTTCGGACTGTCGGACATGGGACGGATCAAACCTCGTCGTGGACGTCGCGCCCCGGGAGCGGGCACGCGCGGGTAGCGGATCGGAGCGCCCCCGGCGCCGAGCGTATGGATGGTCGCGATCGCGGGAGGCAAGCCGTGCATTGTCGCGCGTTCGGCGCCGCCGATGAAGTCGCGTCGCGCGCCGGGTGGCCACCATACGACACCGTCCGGAGGAGTTCGGATCCGGCGCGAGCGGCGTTCAGCTGGGGATTTACGCTGCGCCGCATGATCCTTGCATGGCCATCGCCGTGCTAAGTTCGGAGCGCGGCTCCGATGTGCCGCCGATCGGTCGATCGGGGATGCGGCGCACGGCAACGTCGTGGAGGACCTGCTATGCGCATCGGTTTCGTGGTGGATTCGGCCTGCGACCTGCCCGGCGACTACCTGCACCGGCACGGCTTCACGATCCTCCCGATCACGACGCGCGTCGACGAAGCGACCCTCGTCGACGATCGCGACCCGGCCGTGCGCCAGCGCTTCCTCGACGAGGATCTCGGCACGCGCGCGCACGCGGCCGAGACCGAGCCGTTCGGGGTCGATGAAATCCGCGACCTGTTCCTGCGCCGCCTCGTCGTCGACTACGACTGCGTGTTCTGCATCACGATCGCGTCGTCGCGCAGCGGCATCCATGCGAATGCGAGCAAGGCGAGCTTCGCGATCCTCACCGACTACCGGCCGATCCGCCGCTACGCGGGCGTGCCCGGCCCGTTCCTCATGCGCGTGATCGATTCGGAGAACCTGTTCGCCGCGACCGGCGTCACCGCCGTCGAGGCGGTGCGACTGCGCGAAAGCGGCATGAACCCGGGGCAGATGCGCGAGCGCCTCGAATACGTCGCACACAATTCGTTCGGCTACATGATCGTGCGCGACCTCTACTACATGCGCGCGCGCGCGCAGAAGAAGGGCGACCGCAGCGTCGGCTGGTTCAGCGCCGCGCTCGGCACCGCGCTCGACATCAAACCTCTGCTGCGCGGCTATCGCAATACGACCTCGCCGGTGGCGAAGGTGCGCGGCTTCGACCATGGCGCCGAAACGCTGTTCGCCTATGCCGGCAAGCGCGTGCGCGCGGGCCTGCTCACGCCGACGCTGTGCGTGAGCTACGGCGGCAAGCTCGACGAACTCGACGCGCTGCCGGGTTACGTCGACCTCAAGCGAACCTGCGAGGAGCACGGCGTCGAGGTGTACGAGGCGCCGATGAGCGTGACCGGCATGGTCAACGTCGGCACCGGCGCGGTCACGATCGGCTTCGCCGCGCCCGAACACGAGTTCGGCAGCTGACATCGCCTTCGGGTCGGCCGGATCAGGCCGCGCCAGCGGCGGACGACTCCTTCGAGCCGCCCGGTCCTGCGACCCGGCTTCCCCGCTCACGCCGCTGTCGGGGCGCGCTCGGCGCGCACGCCTTGATCCGCCGGAAGTGGAAGGCGACGTCGACCTTGCCGCGAACGCGGGGCCTCTGCTCGTGGCGGGGACGCAGGACGGTTCACCCGCGTACGGGCATCATCGCTCGAGGGCGGCGCGCAGCGCGTTGCAGCCGCGCTGGCGTGACCGCGCTTCAGGGCGTGCGGACGACGCCGGAAACGGGCCGGAAATGGAGAAGGGCGCGATGACTCGCGCCCTTCCCGTGACAGCCATTGAT
>NZ_DATDMY010000196.1:0-11576 GCF_036518555.1 Dokdonella sp.
ATCGTCAGCATCGGCTCGGTGTACGGCTTCCACCCCGCGGTGGCGAACCTGGTGCCGCCGTCGATCCTCGTCGCGCTCGCGGTCGCCTACTTCCGCCGGCACGCCTGAGCGCGCCCGCCGGCCGCGGCGGCCGGCGAACGGCGCCGGACAAGCCCAAAATGTGCGCCGATCGCCGCGGCGGTCGGCCCGGCGCGGTGTAAGATGAAGCGGCGCCGGTCGGAAATCCGGCTCGGGGAATGGCCATGAGCAGCAGCGTCGATTTCACCTCGTATCTGAAGCTGATGACGCACAAGAAGGCGTCGGACCTGTTCATCACGGCCGGGGTCGCGCCGTCGATGAAGGTCAACGGCCGCATCACGCCGATCACGCAGAACGCGCTGACGCCGCAGCAGTCGCGCGACATGGTGCTCAACGTGATGACGCCGTCGCAGCGCGAGGAGTTCGAGAAGACGCACGAGTGCCAGTTCGCGATCTCGGTCACCGGCGTCGGCCGCTTCCGCGTGTCGTGCTTCTACCAGCGCAACTGCGTCGGCATGGTGCTGCGTCGCATCGAGACGAAGATCCCGACGGTGGAGGAGCTCAGCCTGCCGCCGGTGATCAAGTCGCTGGCGATGACCAAGCGCGGCATCATCATCTTCGTCGGCGCGACCGGCACCGGCAAGTCGACCTCGCTCGCGGCGATGATCGGCTATCGCAACCAGAACTCGACCGGCCACATCATCACGATCGAGGATCCGATCGAGTACGTGCACAAGCACGAAGGTTGCATCGTCACCCAGCGCGAACTCGGCATCGACACCGACAGCTGGGAGAACGCGCTCAAGAACACGCTGCGCCAGGCGCCCGACGTCATCATGATCGGCGAGGTGCGCACGCGGGAGACGATGGAGCACGCGATCAACTTCTCGGAAACGGGCCACCTGTGCCTGTGCACGCTGCACGCGAACAACGCGAACCAGGCGATGGACCGCATCATCCATTTCTTCGCCGCGGACCGCCGCGAGCAGCTGTTCATGGACCTGTCGCTCAACCTCAAGGGCGTGGTCGCGCAGCAGCTGATCCCGACACCGGACGGCAAGGCGCGTCGCGTCGCGATGGAGGTCATGCTCGGCACGCCGCTCGTGCAGGACTACATCCGCCAGGGCGAGATCCACAAGCTCAAGGACGTGATGAAGGAATCGACCAACCTCGGCATGCAGACCTTCGACCAGAGCCTGTTCCAGCTCTACCAGGCCGGCGAGATCAGCTACGAGGACGCGTTGCGCCACGCCGACTCGGCGAACGAAGTGCGCCTGAAGATCAAGCTCGCGCAAGGCGGCGACGCGCATACCCTGAGCCAGGGTCTCGATGGTGTCGAACTCGTTGAAACCTGACGCGTCCGACGTCGCAACCCGCCCGCCGAATCCGACCGAACTCGAACGCCTGCGCCGCGTCTGGGAGACGCTGGGGCGCGACGACCCGTTGTGGGCGGTGCTCTCGCAGGCCGACAAGCGCGGCCGTCGCTGGGACGCACGCGAGTTCCTCGCGACGGGGCGCCCCGAGATCGAGGCGCGGCTCGCCGCGCTCGGTGCGTCGGGCTACCCGCGCCGCCGCACGCTCGCACTGGATTTCGGCTGCGGCGCCGGCCGCCTCACGCGCTCGCTCGCCGCGTATTTCGAACGCGCCATCGGCATCGACGTGTCGTCGAGCATGGTCGACACCGCCCGGCGCCTCAATGCCGACGTCGGCAACGTGGAGTTCCGCTGCAACGCCTCGCCGTGCCTGGAAGGCATCGCTGACGCGAGCGTGGATCTGGTGTTCTCGCACATCACTTTGCAGCACATTCCCGCAGCGCTCGCGGCCGGTTACATCGACGAGTTCTATCGCGTGCTCGCGCCGGGTGGCGTCGCGGCGTTCCAGTTCGTCGCCGGCGTCGACCGCAGCTGGCGCGGCAAGGTGTTCGAACACGTCCCCAACGTCGGCCTGAACCTCATGCGCCGCATCGCGTGGCGCCGCAGCGCGGTATTCGAGATGCACGCGCTGTCGGAACCCGAGCTCGCGCGCCGCCTGCTGGCGAGGCCCCACCTGCGACTCGTCGACGCGAGCGACGACGCCGCCGCGGGCAAGGGCTGGGTCGGCCGGCGCTGGGTCGTCGCGAACGATGCCGCGCGGGGCGACGGGAGCGGACGCGCGTGCTGATCTCCGTGCACGTGCCGAAGACCGCGGGCACGGCGTTCCGCGCGCAGCTGCAGCGTCATTTCGGCGATCGCCTGTACCTCGACTACGCCGATCGTCCGCTCGCTCCGGGCCACCTCTGGCGTCGGCTCGCGCATCCGACGCCGACGGCGGCGCATCTCGCGGGTTTCGCGTGCGTGCACGGTCATTTCGTCGCCGACAAGTACGACCGCCTCGGCGCGCGGGCCCGACTGGTCACATGGTTGCGGGATCCGGTCCAGCGGGTCGCGAGCCACTACCACTACTGGAAGCGCGTGCCCGATCCGCGCAACCCCGACTGCCGCCGGCTCCTGCGCGAAGACCTCGACATCGAGGCGTTCGCGGCGTTGCCGCGCATGCGCGATGTGGCGACGCGGTTCCTCGGCGGGTATCGGCCCGCGGACTTCTTCTTCCTCGGTCTCGTCGAGGAGATGGCCGAATCGCAACGGCGCCTCTACCGGCTCACCGGCATCGAATGGGTCGACGAGGCCGGCAACCGCAACGACGAGGCGACAGGCGGATACGAATTGTCCGCGGCCGCGCGAGCGCGGATCGCGGCGCTCAATGCGAACGACGCGCGCCTGTACGACGAGGCCCGCGCGTTGTTCGAGCGTTGCCGGTCCTGACCGGTGCGCGCGGTCAGCGGGCGCCGAACACGACGCTTTCGCTGACCTCGACGCCTTCGGGCACGACCGCGATGCGCGCGTCGATATGGTCGAACCACTGCGCGTACAACGCATAGAGCTTGCGCTGCGTGTCGAACTGCTTGCGCGATTCGGGCGGCACAGCGCCGCCGAAGTGGTCGATCGCGTCGGCGAACCTGGCATACGCCTCGCCGCGCAGGCGCATCGAGAACAGCGTGCCGTCGGCGACTGCAGGCGCGGCCATCGCGGCGGCCAGCCGCGGCGCCTCGTCCTTGCCGAAGGAAACGCCGATCGCGTTCGCCGTCATCGCGACGTCGAGGTCGAGCTTGCCGGCGAACTGCGGCGGCAATGCCGCCGCCGGGATCGCCACGGGCTTGCCGTCGGGAGCGATCGCGACACCCGCGAGCGCGGGCGACGCCATCTGCGCGAGGCTCGCGATGAGCGCGGGATTGGTGCTGCCGAGGAGGAAGGCGCCCGCGACGTCGGGAAGGGCCGCGTCTCCCGCGGGCCATGCGAAGCGGCTGAGGGTCATGCGCGCGGCGCTGAGGTCGCCGAACGGCGGTGGAATCGTCTGCGCGAGCTTCGCCTTCGCGTCGGCCATGCCCTGGTTGATCGAGGCGAGCTCGGTGCAGCGGAAGGGGGCCTTGGCGACCGCGTCGGCCTGCGCAATGAGGAAGTCGCGCGCCTTCAGCACCGGCATCGCGAGCGCGAAATCGAGCAGCGCGGCGGCCGGCGCGTTGCCGGGCATCGGCGCGGCGAGCGCCGAAAGCGACTTCGCCAGCGCGGGATCGAGGTCGATGCGCGCGTGCATCGTCATGCGCTGGTCGTCGAGCGCGCTGTAGCCGAATGCGAGCCGCGGAGCTTTCGCCGCGAGCGCATCGATCTCCTCGCGGCACGTCGCGTCGGGCGCCTTGGCCGGGTCGCCCTCGGTGGCCTTGGCCGCGATACGCGCGACGAGGCGACGCGTGTCGACCCAGCCGCTGCCGTAGGGCAGGTATCCGCGCGCCTTGTTGAAGTCGGCGAGCGCGTCGGCGGGAAGCGCCTGCGCCGGTCGGTCGAGGCCGAGCAGCTTGCGCTCGAGTGCTTCATCCGCGCCGCCGGGCGCGAACGCGACGACGAGATGGTTGCCTTCGATCGCGACCAGGCCGCGCGCCGCGTCGTTGCCGAACGTGCGCACGTCCTGCTCGCCGATGCGCATGGTTCCGAGGGCCTTGCCGGCCTTCTGCTCGATCCGCGCGACCATCGCGCGGAACGCGTCCGGATCGGCGAGTTCGAGGCGCATCACCGGCAGCAGGTCGATGCCGTAAAGCGCCATCCGCGCCTTGGGGTCGAAACCGATCTCGCGCCACTGTTCCGGCGTGCTGCGCGCGCGCACTTCGTCGAGCACCGCCGCGAGCACCTTCGAGGCGTCGGCATCCGCCCCCGTCCTGCCGAGTTCGGCGAGCGTCTGGTCCATCATCTCGACGAACAGCGGCCATGCGCCCTGCATCTGCGTGCGCCAGTGCGCGACGGCGCTGTCGGGCGCCGGCTCGACGTTCGCGAACAGGTACGGCGTATCGGCCGGGACGAACGCGAGCGGCACGCCCGTGTCGGCCTTCTTGCCGCAGCCGGCGACGGCGACGAGAACGGCGGCGAGCGCGGCGAGGCGCAGGAACCGTGTGCGCATGGAGGTGTTCCCCAGGAAGAGGGCCGCGAGTCTAGCAGGGCGGGGCGAGCAGTTCCGCGAGCACGGCCATGCGCGCATAGATGCCGTTCGCGACCTGTTCGAGGACGACCGACTGCGCGCCGTCGGCGACGTCCGGGGCGATCTCTATGCCGCGGTTCATCGGCCCCGGATGCATGACGATCGCGTCGCGCTTCGCCCGCGCCAGTCGAGCGCGATCGAGGCCGAAGCGCGCGAAGTACTCGCGTTCGTCGAGGCCGGGAAGGTGCTCAATGCGCTCCTTCTGGATGCGCAGCATGACGACGACGTCGACGCCGTCGAGCGTCGCGTCGAGATCGCCGGAGAGGATGCAGCCGGGGAACTCGACCGCGTCGGGCAGCAGCGCGGTGGGCCCGCACAGGCGGATCTCCGCCGCTCCGAGCGCGCGCAACCCGTGCACGTCGGAGCGCGCGACGCGCGAGTGGCGGATGTCGCCGCAGATCGCCACCGTGAGGCCTTCGATGCGACGCTTGTGGTCGCGGATCGTCAGCAGGTCGAGCAGGCCTTGGGTCGGGTGCGCCCGGTTGCCGTCGCCCGCGTTGAGGATCGACGCTCGCCGCGCATGCGCGGCGAGGCGGGCCGGCGTGCCGTTTTCCTTGTGGCGCACGACGAAGGCATCGGTGCCCATCGCCTCGAGCGTCGCGAGCGTGTCCTCGAGCGTTTCGCCCTTGCTCGTCGAGGAGCCGGCGATGTCGAAGTTCACGACGGTCGCGCCGAGGCGCCGCGCGGCGAGTTCGAAGCTCGTGCGCGTGCGCGTCGAGGCCTCGAAGAACAGGTTGACGATCGTGCGTCCGGCCAGCAGCGGCAGCGACGTCGCGCCGGCGCGGAACTCGTCGCGCAGCGACGCGGCACGGTCGAGCAGGCCCTCGATGCGAACGCGACCGAGGCCGTCGAGCGTGAGCAGGTGGCGCAGGCGGCCGTCGGCGCCGATGGACGGTTCGGGCATCGTCGAAATTCCTCTCGGGTCAGTTCGCATGCGGCCCGGCACCCGCAGGGGCGCCGGCCAGCCAGTGTTCGAGGATGAGCTGCGCGGCGAGCGCGTCGATCGCCGCCGCGTCCTTGCGACGTGCCGTGCCGCTCGCGCGCTGCGCGGCGAAGCGGCGCGCCGCTTCGCGCGAGGTATTGCGTTCGTCGACGAGGTGCACCGGTTTCGCATAGCGCCCGCGCAACGTGTCGGCGAACGCCCGCGCGAGCCGGCTCATCGGTTGCTCGCCGCCGTCGAGCGCGAGCGGCAGGCCGACCACGAGATGATCGGGTCGCCAGTCGGCGACGAGCGCATCGACGCGAACCCAGTCGCCGGCAGCGATCGCGACGAGGGGGCGCGCGGTGGCGGAGATCGAATTGCCGACCGCGATGCCGATCAGTCGCGTGCCGACGTCGAACGCAAGCGCGGTGCCGGAAAGGCGTGTTGCGCCGGACGGGTCCTCAGGCGTGTCCGGCATAGCTCGCGAGCTGGAACAGGTTCACTCCGACGAGACCCGCGGCGGCTTCCCAGCGCTCCTCGAGCGGCGTCTCGAACAGCACGCGTTCGTTCGCCGGCGCGGTCAGCCAGTGGTTCTCGTACAGCTCCTGCTCGAGCTGCCCCGGGCTCCAGCCCGAATACCCGAGCGTGACGACCGCGTGGCGCGGGCCCTTGCCGGCGGCGATCGCGATGAGGATGTCGCGCGAGGTGGTGACGGCGATGTCCTCGGAGATATGGAAGGAGGATTCCCAGTCGCCGCCGGGCGAGTGCAGCACGAAGCCGCGCTCGGGCTGCACCGGGCCGCCGATCAGTACGGGCGCGTCGACGACGTCGACGAGATCGGAGTGCATGTTCATCTGCGCGAGCACGTCGCCGAGCCGGTACTCGGACAGGCGGTTGACCATGAGGCCCATGGCGCCATCCTCGCCGTGCTGGCACAGGAACGCGACGCCGCGCGCGAAGTTCGGGTCGCGCAAGGTCGGCATCGCGATCAGCAGCTGGTTGGTGAGCGGCGTGGTGTCGGCCATGGCGCGATTGTACGCGAGCCGCGCCGGCGGGCCTAAGGACGGGCTGAACGGAAAACGCGTTATCGCGGCCCACGGGGGCGTCGCGGTGAACGCGTCGCAACCGCACTTCGCGGGGCCGTTCGCGCGGGCCCGCGATCGCAACCTCAGCGGTTGCGCAGGATGTCCCCGGGCAGGAACTGCCAGGTGCGGCTGATGTAGAGCTCGTCGACCTGCTCCTTGCTCTCGGGCAGGGCCGGGAACGGCTCGGCGAGACGGACGATGCGGATCGCCGCATCGTCGAGCACCTTGTGGCCGCTCGACTGGATCACGTCGATGCTCTTCACGTTGCCGCCGCGATCGAGGCCGACCGTGAGGACGAGCTGGCCGTGCAACTGGCGGCGCCGCGCTTCGTCCGGGTAGTTGAGGTTGCCGATGCGCTCGATGCGCGCGACCCAGGCCCGCATATAGGCCGCGAACTCGTACTCCTGCGTGTTGGCCGAGATGTACTTTCGCTTGGGTCGCTTCGCGTACTGCTCGGACTCGTGCTGGATTTCCTGCGCGAGGCGCGCCATCTCGACCTTGCGCTGGTCGATTTCGCGCTCGCTGCGATCCGGCTCGGGGTCGGTCTCCGGCGTCTGGCGGTCGGTCGCGATGCGATAGGTCGACGTGCGCCGGGTCAGCATTTCGGTCGGGCTCGGCGGCGTCGGCCGTGGCGCGCCGTCCTCGAGCGGAATCGGCGCGATGCCCGGGGTCGCCTTCGGCACGGGGCTCGACAGCGGCTGTGCCGGCCGGTGCGGCTTGTCCGCGTCGCCGCCGCCGCTGTTGCTCGCCTGCGCGATGAAGTCGGCCTTGTCCGGCTTCTCGCTGTTGGCCGACTGCACGAGGATCACGTCGAGCGAGGGCAGGCGCGGCGGCGCCTTCTCGAAATCGAACGTGATGCCGAGCGCGAGCACCGCATGCGCGATGGCGGAGAACAACAGGGTAACGCCGAGGCGATCGGCGCTGCCGGCGGTCGGGTCGGTCATCCGGCGCCGGACCCGGCTTCGAGCCGGTCGAACAGCAGGCCGGCGATGTTGAGGCCGAACTGCGCGTCGAGTTCGCGTGCGCAGGTCGGCGAGGTCACGTTGATCTCGGTGAGCCAGTCGCCGATGACGTCGAGGCCGACGAAGCGCATGCGGCGCTCGCGCAGCACCGGACCGACTTGCGCGGCGATCCAGCGGTCGCGCTCGGACAGCGGGACGCCCACGCCCTTGCCGCCGGCGGCGAGATTGCCGCGGAAGTCGTCGCCCTGCGGGATGCGGGCGAGCGCGTACGGAACCGGTTCGCCGTCGATCATGAGGATGCGCTTGTCGCCGGCGCTGATCTCCGGGATGAACTTCTGCGCGATCGCGAAGCCGCGGCCGTTGCCGGTCAGGGTTTCGAGGATCACGTTGAGGTTCGGGTCGCCGTGGCGCGAGCGGAAGATGCTGCGCCCGCCCATGCCGTCGAGCGGCTTGAGAACGACCTCGCCGTGCTCGGCGACGAAGCGCTTGAGCTCGGCGGCGTCGCGCGCGATCGCCGTCGGCGGGCAGCACTGCGGGAATTGCAGCGAGAACAGCTTCTCGTTCGCGTCGCGCAGGCCACGCGGATCGTTCACGACGGTGACGCCGGCGCCTTGGGCGAGCTCGAGCACCATCGTGTCGTAGACGAACTGGGCGTCGACGGGCGGGTCCTTGCGCGCGAACGCATAGTCGATGCCGGCAAGCGGCCGCCAGGCTCCCGCGCCGAGCGAGAACCAGTCGCGCGGGTCGTCGCGCACCTCGAGAGGCGCGAGTCGCGCCCAGGCCGCGCCGTCGCGCACCGCGAGGTCGCCCTGCGTCATGTAATGGAGGGAATAGCCACGGCGCCGTGCTTCGAGCAGCAGGGCCAGGGTCGTGTCCTTCTTGGGGTTGATCGTGCCGATCGGATCCATCAGCACGGCGAGGCTTCGGGTCATGCGGTCTTCCGGTGGCTCGGGTCGAAGCATAGCGGGCCGCCGCGTGGGCGGCTGCGAACCGCGCCACGCAGGGGTCGGGAACGTCACATTGCGCCGATTTTTGCTGTGCACAACGCCGGCGCAAGCGCGAAACCCGTCGCAACCGCCGAGCGGGTCGCATACTACACTCCGAATGCGTGCGAAGCGCCGCGGCAGGCATGCGAACTTCCATGGGTTCGCACACTTACGCCAACAACTTGACAGCTTCGCTAGCTATGTTGGATAAGGGTTGCGGTCGCGTGGTGCGTCGGGTCCGGCGCGCCGTTACCGGCTGTTTCAGGCATGCGGCTTGCATGCCATGGCGACGCGTCCGATTTGACGGCGATGGCCGCGGACACAGATGTAGTGGCGAGGGGGTGAGGTGGACGACACAAAAGAGGGCGGCCTGAACGGCGTCAAGGTCATGGTCATCGACGATTCGAAGACCATCCGCCGCACTGCCGAGACCTTGCTGCGCAAGGAAGGATGCGACGTCGTCACCGCGACCGACGGCTTCGAGGCGCTCGCCAAGATTTCCGACCAGCAGCCGCAGATCATCTTCGTCGACATCATGATGCCGCGCCTGGACGGCTACCAGACGTGCGCGCTGATCAAGAACAACCAGATGTTCAAGAACACGCCGGTGATCATGCTGTCGTCCAAGGATGGCCTGTTCGACAAGGCGCGCGGGCGCATCGTCGGTTCGGAGCAGTACCTGACGAAGCCGTTCACCCGCGAGGAACTGCTCGGAGCGATCCGTCGCCACGTCGACGGGACGTGAGCCGGGTCGCCGTTCGGAAGGGGATGAAATGGCAGCCATGCGTACCAGCGCCAGTGTCGCGACCGCGGCGATACGCCGAACGGGCGCGCACGCGATGACGGGATCCTGACATGGCTGCGCAGAACGTTTCCACGACACCCTATGAAGTGCTCGCCGAGTACGAGCGGCGCAGCCTCTCGCATGCGGCCGGCGCGCCGGAGCAGGTCGACGCGCCGGGGCTGTGGCGTGGCATCGGCTTCCGCATCGGCGATCGCCACTTCGTCAGCAGCATCGCCGAAGTCAACGAAATCCTCACGCCGCCGGTCGTCACGCTCGTGCCCGGCGCGAAAAGCTGGCTGCTCGGCGTCGCCAACGTGCGCGGCAACCTCGTGCCGGTGGTCGACCTGCGCGACTTCGTCGGTGGCGGGCGCAGCGCGAACACGGAAACGACGCGCGTGCTCGTCGTGCGCCAGCACGGCGGCAGCGTCGGCCTCCTCGTCGACGAAGTGCAGGGGCAGCGCAGCTTCTCCGAGGAACAGTTGACCGCGGCGGTCGGCGAGGCGGACGAGCGCTACAGCGACTACGTCGGCGAGAACGTCCAGTTGGGCGATGTGCAGTGGGGCTTGTTCAGCATGGCGGCCCTCGTGCGCAGTGCCCATTTCCAGCAGGCAGCGGCATGAGATGCGTCGCACCGGCGACCCTGCGGTCGGCGGTGGGAAGAACGATAGGGGGTGAAGTGTGAGTACTACGTCGGGTGCAGTCGGACTCGAGCGCGGCGGGCGCGCCAATACGGTGCTGTTCGTCGTGCTGGGCATCCTGTTCGTCATCGCCATCGCGAATTTCGTCCTGCTGTACTTCCAGAACGTGCAGGATCGAAAGGCCGTCGCGTACACGACGCAGATCCAGGTGTCCTCGCAGCAGCTGGCGAAGTACGCGGCCGAGGCGGCGAGCGGCAACGAACTCGCCTTCCAGGAGCTCAAGAGCACGAGCGAGAACATCAACGCCTACGTCGAAGCGCTGAACCAGGGCGACAAGACCGGCATGAAGGGCTACGCGAGCAAGATGCCGAAGGAGATCGGCGCGCTCACGTCGGCCTGGAAGCAGCTGCAGGCCGATGCCAAGAAGATCATCGACAACCAGGCGGTCGTGCTGACGGCCAACACCAACGCCAAGGACTTCGTCGACAAGGTGTCGGCGCTCAACTCGCGCATGAGCGAGGTCGTCAACATCCTCACCGACCGCAACGCGAGCGCCTCGCAGGTCTACATCGCCTCGCGCCAGATGCAGCTCGCCGACCGCATGAGCAACCGCGTCACGCGCATCCTCGTCGGCGGCGCCGATACCCAGCTGTCCGCCGACGGCCTCGGTCGCGATTCGCGCCTCTACCAGACCGTGGTGAACGGGTTGCTCGAAGGCGCGCCCGAACTCAACATCAAGCCGCTGGATAACGCCGCCGCCAAGCAGATCGTCGGCGACGTCGCGCAGCAGTGGACCGCGGTCACCGAGCCGGTCAAGACGATCGTCGATTCCGCGCCGAACCTGCAGGCGGTCAAGGACGCATCCGACAAGTCGTTCACGGACAGCCAGGACGTGCTGCTGCGCGCGGTCACGACGGCGCAGACGATCGACGCCATGTCGTCGACCAAGAACCTCGCGAACTTCCGCAACCCGCTGTGGGGCGCGCTCGCGGCCGCGATCGCGATGCTGCTGCTGCTGTTCCTCGGCTACAACCTGATCCGCGACCAGCGTCGCCGCCTGCAGCAGACCAACGAACTCAACCAGCGCAACCAGGACGCGATTCTGCGCCTGCTCGACGAAATGGGATCGCTCGCCGAGGGTGACCTGACCGTGAAGGCGACCGTCACCGAGGACATCACCGGCGCGATCGCCGACTCGGTCAACTTCGCTGTGGAAGCGCTGCGCAGCCTCGTCACGACGATCAACGAGACCGCCGTGCAGGTGTCCGCCGCGGCGCAGGAAACGCAGGCGACGGCGATGCAGCTCGCCGATGCCGCGCAGCACCAGGCGCGCCAGATCAGCTCCGCGTCGGTCGCGATCAACGACATGGCGACGTCGATCGACAACGTGTCGAAGAACTCCGCCGAAAGCGCGGACGTCGCGCAGCGCTCGGTGCAGATCGCCGCGAACGGCGCACAGGTGGTGCGCCAGACGATCCAGGGCATGGACTCCATCCGCGACCAGATCCAGGAAACGTCCAAGCGCATCAAGCGCCTTGGCGAGTCGTCGCAGGAAATCGGCGCGATCGTCGAACTCATCAACGACCTCGCCGAGCAGACCAACATCCTCGCCCTGAAC
>NZ_DATDMY010000197.1:0-10812 GCF_036518555.1 Dokdonella sp.
GGTACTGCGCGCACTCGGTGCCGCCTTGTCACTGCCTGGCTTCGAGTTCACCGCGATCGACGAAGTGCGCACGCAGATGGCCGCGGACGGCGCGGCGCCGGCCACCGCGACGAATGCGCTGCGCCCGCGCATCGAACCCGCCCAGGGTCGCCTCGTGCGCGTCGCGACGACGTCGATCTACGCGTCGGACGCGGTCGTGCGCCGCTCTCCCGCGCTGCAGGCGCACCCGCTCGCGCGTCCCGCGTGCGTGACGCTGCATCCCGAGGATGCGCTAGCGCTCGGCCTCGGCGCGGGCGCGAGCGCGCGCGTGTCCGGCGTCGAGCTCCCGGTCGAGCTGTCGACCCGCGTGTCGCGCGGCGGTGCGTGGATCGAAGCCGGCCTCAAGGGTTCGGCGAACCTGCCGCCGCACGGCGCTTCCCTCGACATCACGAAGGCCTGACGACGCATGGACTCGATCATCGCCGCCTTCCACTCGTTCGTGTCGACGTTCCCGACGCTGTCGATGGCGCTCGGCCTGCTGCTGCTGCCGCTCGTGCCGCTGATCATCGGCGTCGCGATGTACGTGTGGTGGGAACGCAAGGTCATCGGCTGGATGCACGTTCGCATGGGGCCGAACAAGGTCGGTCCGTTCGGCCTCGCGCAGACGTTCGCCGACGTCTTCAAGCTGCTGCTCAAGGAAGTCGTCTACCCGGCGAACGCGAACAAGGCCCTGTTCCTGCTCGCGCCGCTGTGGGCGCTGATCCCGTCGTTCGCGGCGTGGGCGGTGATCCCGATCGGCCCGAAGGTGGCCTGGTCGAACGCGAACGCGGGCCTGCTGTTCCTGCTCGCGATGACCTCGATGGGCGTGTACGGCATCATCCTCGCGGGCTGGGCGTCGAACTCGCGCTACGCGATGCTCGGTGCGATGCGTTCGGCCGCGCAGGTCGTCAGCTACGAGATCGCGATGGGCTTCTCGCTCGTCAGCGTGCTGATCCTCGCAGGCAGCCTCAACCTCAGCGACATCGTGCAGGCGCAGGCCGGCGCCAAGGGCCTGCTCGACTGGTTCTGCGTGCCGCTGCTGCCGATGTTCGTCATCTATTTCGTCTCCGGCGTCGCCGAGACGAACCGTGCGCCGTTCGACGTCGCCGAAGGCGAGTCGGAGATCGTCGCGGGCTTCCACGTCGAGTACTCGGGGGCGCCGTTCGCGGTGTTCTTCCTGACCGAATACGCGAACATGATCCTGGTGTCGTTCCTCGCGCCGATCCTGTTCCTCGGCGGCTGGCTGTCGCCGTTCCCGGCCTCGTGGGGCGCGCTCGGCGCGCCGGGATGGTGGTGGCTCGCGGGCAAGGCATTCTTTTTCGCGACCGCGTACATCTGGTTCCGCGCGAGCTTCCCGCGTTACCGCTACGACCAGATCATGCGGCTCGGCTGGAAGGTGTTCATCCCGATCACGATCGTGTGGGTGTTCGTGGCGGGATGCATGAAGTACTTCGGCTGGGTCACCGCGGGCGCTTGAGGCGACAGGCAATGAATCGAGTCACGAGCTACCTCAAGAGTCTGATGCTGCTGGAGCTGCTGGCCGGCCTCGGGCTGACGTTCAAGTACCTGTGGCGCCCGAAGTACACGGTGCGCTACCCGATGGAACACATCCCGAAGTCGAACCGCTTCCGCGGGTTGCACGCCCTGCGCCGCTATCCGAACGGCGAAGAGCGCTGCATCGCGTGCAAGCTGTGCGAGGCGGTGTGCCCCGCGCTCGCGATCACGATCGACTCCGCGCCGCGCGAGGACGGCACGCGCCGCACGACGCGCTACGACATCGATCTGTTCAAGTGCATCTTCTGCGGCTTCTGCGAGGAGAGCTGCCCGGTCGACTCGATCGTCGAGACCTCGATCCACGAATACCACTTCGAGAAGCGCGGCGAGAACGTCGTGACGAAGCCGCAGCTGCTCGCGATCGGCGACCGCTTCGAGAAGGACATCGCCGCTGCGCGTGCGCAGGACGCGGCGTTCCGCTGACGGACACGGACCCATGAGCTTCCAGCTGATCTGCTTCTACGCCTTCGCCGCGATCACCGTGGGCGCCGCGCTCGCGGTGATCTCGGTGCGCAGCCCCGTGCACGCCGCGCTGTGCCTCGTGCTCACGTTCTTCTCGACCGCGTGCACGTGGCTGCTCGCCGACGCCGAGTTCCTCGCGATCGCGCTCGTGCTCGTCTACGTCGGCGCAGTGATGGTGCTGTTCCTGTTCGTGGTCATGATGCTCGACCTCGACCTCGACCCGCTGCGCGAAGGTTTCGTGCGCGCGCTGCCGGTCGGCATCATCGTCGCCGTGGTCATGCTGGTCGAGATGCTCGGCCTCATCGGCGTCCGCACGATGCAGCTGCCGGCGCCGCCTGAACCCGCCGCCGCCGCGGGCATGTCGAACACGTCCTGGCTCGCGAATGCGCTGTTCAGTCAGTACCTGCTGCCGTTCGAGGTTGCCGCGCTGATCCTCACCGTCGCGATCGTCGCGGCGATACCGCTCACCTTGCGCCGCCGCACCGGCGTACGCACGCAGAACCCGTCGCGGCAGGTCATGGTGCAGGCGCGAGATCGCGTGCGCATCGTCAGGATGGCGGCGGAGAAGCCCGCCGCGACGGCCGGCAGCAACGGGGAGACCACGCCGTGATCACGCTCGCGCATTTCCTCACCCTCGCCGCGGTGCTGTTCTGCATCGCGGTCGCCGGCATCTTCATCAACCGCAAGAACGTCATCACCCTGCTGATGGCGATCGAGCTGATGTTGCTCGCGGTCAACACCAACTTCGTCGCGTTTTCGCGATTCCTCGGCGATCCGTCCGGACAGGTGTTCGTGTTCTTCATCCTCACGGTCGCCGCGGCCGAATCGGCGATCGGCCTCGCGATCCTCGTCGTGTTGTTCCGCAATCGCGCGACGATCAACGTCACCGAAATCGATTCGATGAAGGGCTGATCGACGATGCTCTCGAAAACCATCCTGCTCGTCATCGTCCTCGCGCCGCTGGCCGGCGCGCTCGTCGCGGGCCTGCTGCGCAACCAGGTCGGCCGCAAGGGCGCCGCGGGCGTCACGATCGCCGGCGTGCTGCTCTCGTGCGCGTTGTCGTTCCACGTGCTCTACCAGCTCGTCTGGGGCGGCGCGAACACGTTCAACGAGAACCTCTACACCTGGTTCCAGGTCGGCTCGTTCGGCGCGCACGTCGGCTTCCTCGTCGATCGCCTCACCGCGATGATGATGGTCGTCGTGACCTTCGTGTCGTTGATGGTGCACGTCTACACGATCGGCTACATGGCGGACGACGACGGCTTCCAGCGCTTCTTCAGCTACATCGCGCTGTTCACGTTCTCGATGCTCATGCTCGTCATGAGCAACAACTTCCTGCAGCTGTTCTTCGGCTGGGAAGCGGTCGGCCTCGTCTCGTACCTGCTGATCGGCTTCTGGTTCAAGCGGCCGAGCGCGATCTTCGCCAACATGAAGGCGTTCCTCGTCAACCGCGTCGGCGACTTCGGTTTCCTGCTCGGCATCGCCGGCGTGCTGTTCTGGTTCGGCTCGCTCGATTATTCGCAGGTATTCTCCGCCACCGCGTCGGATGTCGCGTTCTCGCGCACGGTCGAGATCTTCGCGGGCCATCCGTGGCACGTCTCGACGATCGTCTGCATCTGCCTCTTCATCGGCGCGATGGGCAAGTCGGCACAGGTGCCGCTGCACGTATGGCTGCCCGACTCGATGGAAGGTCCGACGCCCATCTCCGCGCTGATCCACGCCGCGACGATGGTGACCGCGGGCATCTTCATGGTCGCGCGGATGTCGCCGCTGTTCGAGCTCAGCGAGGCGGCGCTGTCGTTCGTGCTCGTGATCGGTGCGACGACCGCGCTGTTCACCGGCCTGATCGGCGTCGTGCAGAACGACATCAAGCGCGTCGTCGCCTACTCGACCCTGTCCCAGCTCGGCTACATGACGGTGGCGCTCGGCGTCTCGGCCTACGCAGGCGGCGTCTACCATCTCATGACGCATGCGTTCTTCAAGGCCCTGCTGTTCCTCGGCGCGGGCTCGGTCATCGTCGCGATGCATCACGAGCAGGACATGCGCTACATGGGCGGCCTGCGCAGGTACATGCCGATCACCTGGATCACCATGTGGCTCGGCTCGCTCGCGCTCGCGGGTGCGCCCGGCTTCGCCGGCTTCTTCTCCAAGGACGCGATCATCGAGGCGGTCGGCGAGTCGCATCGCTGGGGCGCTGGCTATGCCTACTTCTGCGTGATGGCTGGCGTGTTCGTGACCGCGCTGTACAGTTTCCGGCTGCTCTACAAGACGTTCCACGGCAAGGAGCGCTTCGTCGTCGACGCGCACCATCACGGGCACGGTCATCACGACGCCCACCACGACGACCACGGCCACGGCCATCACGAGCCGGGGCATCTCGCCCACGCGCCGCATGAGTCGCCTTGGGTCATCACCCTGCCGCTCGCGCTGCTCGCGATCCCGTCGGTCATCGTCGGCTGGTTCACGGTGGGGCCGATGCTGTTCGGCGGCTGGTTCGGCGGCGCGATCCGCGTCAGCGACGAAGAGGGCCGCGACGTCCTCGGCGAGATCGCCAGGGAGTTCCACGGACCCCTCGCGATGGTCGTGCACGGGTTCACGCAGGCTCCGTTCTGGATCGCGCTCGCAGGTTTCGCGGTCGCGACGTACGTCTGGCTGTTCAACCCCGGCGTGACCGCACGCTTCAAGAGCGCGCTGCGCCCGGTCTACACGCTGTTGGACCACAAGTACTGGATCGACGAGATCTACCAGGCGGTGTTTGCGCGCGGCGGCATCGCCCTCGGCCGTGGCCTCTGGAAGGGCGGCGACGCCGGCCTCATCGACGGCGTCGCGGTGAACGGCTCGGCCGCGCTCGTGGACCGCGTGTCGGCGACCGTGCGCTGGCTGCAGTCGGGCTATCTCTACCACTACGCCTTCGCCATGATCCTCGGCCTGATCGCGCTGCTCGGCGGCGTGTGGTGGGTCACCCACCTGGCGCCCTGATCGACGGACTGACACAACCATGCATCTACCGCATCTCCTGAGTCTCCTGATCTGGCTGCCGGTGCTCGGCGCAATCGCCGTGCTCGCGTTCGGCCGGCAGGCGAACACGGCGCGCTGGCTCGCACTGGCCACGGCCGTCGCGACGTTCCTGCTGTCGATCCCGCTCTGGACGTCCTACGTGCCGGCAATCCCGGGCATGCAGTTCGTCGAGAAGCTGGCCTGGATCCCCGCGCTGAACGCGAACTACGCGCTCGGCGTGGACGGCATCGCGATCGCGCTGATCGTCCTCACCACGTTCACGAGCGTGCTCGTGATCCTCGGCGCATGGGGCCCTATCGAGGACCGCGTGTCGCAGTACATGGCCGCGATGCTCGCGCTCGAGGGCTTGCTGGTCGGCGTGTTCGCGGCGACCGACGCACTGCTGTTCTACGTGTTCTTCGAAGGCATGCTGATCCCGATGTTCATCCTCATCGGCATCTGGGGCGGCCCGCGGCGCGTCTATGCGACGCTCAAGTTCTTCATCTACACGTTCTTCGGTTCGATCTTCATGCTGGTCGGGCTCATCTACCTGCACATGAAGACCGGCGAATTCTCGCTCGACGCATTCGCCCACGCGAGCCTCGGAGCGAAGGAGCAGGCGTGGCTGTTCTTCGCGTTCCTGATCGCGTTCGCGATCAAGGTGCCGATGTGGCCGGTCCATACCTGGCTTCCGGACGCGCACGTGGAAGCGCCGACCGGCGGTTCGGTCATCCTCGCCGCGATCATGCTGAAGGTCGGCGGCTACGGTTTCATTCGCTTCTCGCTGCCGATCACCCCCGACGCGTCGCAGGAATACGCGTGGGTGGTCATCGCGATGTCGCTGATCGCGGTCGTCTACATCGGCTACGTGGCGCTCGTGCAGGAGGACATGAAGAAGCTCGTCGCGTACTCGTCCATCGCGCACATGGGCTTCGTCACGCTCGGCATCTTCGTCGCGCTCGCGCTCGTGCGCGTCAATGCCAATCCGGTCGGCGCGCGACTCGCCATCCAGGGCGCGATGGTGCAGATGATCTCGCACGGCTTCGTTTCGGGCGCGATGTTCTCCTGCATCGGCGTCATGTACGACCGCCTGCACACGCGCATGATCAAGGACTACGGCGGCGTCGCGAACGTGATGCCGTGGTTCGCCGCGTTCATGGTGTTGTTCGCGATGGCGAACTGCGGCCTGCCGGGCACGTCGGGCTTCGTCGGCGAGTTCATGGTCATCCTTGCCTCGTTCCAGGACAGCCCGCTGATCGCGGCGGTCGCCGCGTTCACCCTGATCATCGGTGCCGCCTACACGCTGTGGCTGGTCAAGCGCGTCGTGTTCGGCGAAGTCGGCAACGACAAGGTCGCGAAGATGAAGGACCTCGACGTGCGCGAGTGGATCGTGCTCGGCGCGTTCGCGGCCGGCGTGCTCGCGGTCGGCGTGTACCCGAAGCCGCTGACCGACCTCATGGAACCCGCCGTGCAGCAGCTCGTGCAGCAGCTCAGCCTGGCCAAGATGTGAGCCACCCGACATGATCCAGTTCAACCCCGCCGATCTCGCGACGATGCTGCCCGAGCTGTTCCTGCTCGGCGCGACCTGCGCGATCCTGCTCATCGACCTGTTCCTCAAGCCCGCGCAGCGCGATGCCACGCACTGGCTTTCGCTCGCCGCGCTGCTCGTCACCGGCGTGCTGGTCTGGCGCGACGCGCCCGCGGAGGGCGCGAGCATCGCCGCGTTCAATGGCATGTTCCTGCGCGACGGCGTCGCCACCGTACTCAAGGTGTTCGTGCTGCTGACCACCGGCCTCGTGTTCCTCTACAGCCGCGACTACCTGCGCGCGCGCAAGCTGTTCGTCGGCGAGTTCTACCTGCTGCTGCTGTTCGCGACGCTCGGCATGATGCTGCTGGTGTCCGCCGGCAATCTCGTCACGGTCTATCTCGGCCTCGAGCTGCTGACTCTGAGCTCGTACGCGCTCGTCGCGCTCAATCGCGATTCGTCGGTATCGAGCGAGGCCGCGATCAAGTACTTCGTGCTCGGCGCGCTCGCGTCGGGCCTGCTGCTGTACGGCATGTCGATGATCTACGGTGCCACCGGCACGCTCGACCTCGCGAAGATCCATGCGGTCGCCGATTTCTCCGCGACCAGCCCGCACCGCACGCTGCTCGCGTTCGGCCTCGTGTTCCTCGTCGTCGGCTCCGCATTCAAGCTTGGTGCCGCGCCTTTCCACATGTGGCTGCCGGACGTGTACCAGGGCGCGCCGACCGCGGTCACGCTGTTCGTGGGCTCGGCCTCGAAGATCGCCGCGTTCGGCATGACCTGGCGCCTGCTCGACGGCGCGATGGGTGGCATGAACGCGCACTGGACGCAGATGCTCGGCGTGCTCGCGGTCCTCTCGCTCGCGGTCGGCAACGTGTTCGCGATCGCGCAGACGAACCTCAAGCGCATGCTCGCGTATTCGACGATCTCGCACGTCGGCTTCCTGCTGCTCGGCTTCGTCAATGGCAGCGCGTCCGGCTACGCGGCGGCGATGTTCTACGTGATCAGCTACGCACTCATGGCTGCCGTCGCGTTCGGCATGATCATGCTGCTCGCGCGCGCGGGCTTCGAGGCGGAGGAGATCGACGACTTCAAGGGCCTGAATCAGCGCAACCCGTGGTACGCGGGCATCATGGCGATCGCGATGTTCTCGCTCGCCGGCGTGCCGCCGCTGTTCGGATTCTTCGCCAAGCTCATGGTGCTCAAGGCCGTCATCGACGCGGGCCAGATGTGGCTCGCGATCGTCGCGATCGTGTTCGCGATCATCGGCCTCTACTACTACCTGCGCGTCGTCAAGGTGATGTACTTCGACGCGCCGCGGGACGCGACTGCGCTCGACCTGCCGCGCGATCGCGGTTTTCGCTGGGCGCTGTCGCTGAATGGACTCGCGCTGCTCGCACTCGGCGTCGCCTGGGGGCCGCTGCTCGAGTGGTGCGATCGCGCACTCGCGGTCGCAGCGCACTGAACGTCGCCCCCTCAGGCCTCGCGGCACGTCGCCGGGGTTGCCCTGGGGAAGCGTTGCCGCTACACTGCGTAGCTCGGTGCGGGGTGGAGCAGTCTGGCAGCTCGTCGGGCTCATAACCCGAAGGTCGCAGGTTCAAATCCTGCCCCCGCTACCAGTTTCACTGAGGTCCAGGGAAAAGGCCGCCTCGAGCGGCTTTTTTTCTGGCCAGGCGCAGGATGCGCCGGCTGCCCGAGGGCGGCTGCGCCGATGTTGGATGCGACACAACGGCGAACTACGGAATGGGCCTCGTGCCCATTTTTTGTTTGTGTTTTTGCTTTTCTCGCTCGCGCGCCCGCACTGGACGCGCGTGCCTTGGCGGTCACGGACGATCGCGACGGACACCATGACCAACGACGAACTGAGCCAGTTGCTGGAACCTGCCATTGCCGATCTCGGCCTCGAGCTGGTCGGCATCGAGTTCAGCCCGAACGCAGGCAGCAGCCTGCTGCGCGTGTACATCGACGAACCCGAGCGCGGCGTCACGATCGACGACTGCGAGCGGGCCAGCCGGGAGATTTCCGCGCTGCTCGACGTCAACGATCCGGTCGCCGGCCGCTATACGCTCGAAGTGTCGTCGCCGGGCCTCGAGCGGCCGCTGTTCACGCCGGCCCATTTCGAGCGGTTCCGCGGCGAGCAGGTCAAGATCAGCGTGAACCTGCCGCTCGACGGTCGCCGTCGCTTCCAGGGTCGCATCCACGCCGTCGACGACGAGCGCGTGACGATCGATCAGGACGGCAAGCAGGTCGAGATCGCGCACGCGAACATCGCGAAGGCGCGCCTCGTGCCGGACTACGTCGCGCTCGGACTCGCTCCGGCGCGCCCGGGCAAGACGGAGTCCGTAGCGCCTGCGAAGCGAAAGAAGAAGTGACGCGGCGGCCCGTCCGAAGGACGGGCGGGGTTGTGGAAGCGATACCGAAGTACCCAACGAAGCGTGAGGCCCGGTCGAGAAGGTCGGACGAAGCGGTAACAAACAGGATTGAAGTCGTCGTTCGGGCGGCAGCGAAGCCGTTCCGAGGAGCCCAACAATGAGCAAAGATCTGCTGCTGGTCGTCGATGCGGTCGCCAACGAGAAGGGCGTTCCGAGAGGCGTCATTTTCGAAGCGATGGAGGCCGCGCTCGCGTCCGCCGCGAAGAAGCGCTACATCGACGAGGACGTCGCCGTGCGCGTTTCGATCGACCGCGACACCGGTGATTACGAGACGTTCCGGCGCTGGGAAGTCGTCCCCGACGATGTCGTGATGGAATCGCCCGATCGGCAGATCCGCCTCATGGATGCGGTCGACGAGGCCGACGGTATCGAAGTCGGAGCCTATATCGAGCAGCAGATCGAGAATCCCGATTTCGGCCGCATTTCCGCCCAGGCGGCCAAGCAGGTGATCGTGCAGCGCGTGCGCGAAGCGGAGCGCGCGCTCGTCGTCGACGCCTACAGGGATCGCGTCGGCGAACTCATCACCGGCATCGTCAAGCGCGTCGAACGCGGCAGCATCTACCTCGACCTCGGCGGCAATGCCGAGGCGTTCGTCCCGCGCGATCGCAGCATCCCGCGCGAAGCGGTGCGCACCGGCGACCGCCTGCGCGGGTACCTGTACGAAGTGAAGTCGGAACCGCGCGGTCCGCAGCTGTTCGTGTCGCGCACGGCGCCCGAGTTGATGATGGAGCTGTTCAAACTCGAGGTCCCGGAAGTCGGACAGGGGCTGGTCGAGATCAAGGCGTGCGCGCGCGACCCGGGTGATCGTGCCAAGATCGCGGTGATCGCGCACGACCATCGCACGGATCCGATCGGGGCATGCATCGGCATGCGCGGTTCGCGCGTGCAGGCGGTGTCGAACGAACTCAACGGCGAGCGCATCGACATCGTGTTGTGGAACGACAATCCGGCGCAGTTCGTCATCAACGCGATGGCGCCGGCCGAAGTGCAGTCGATCATCGTCGACGAGGAAAAGCACTCGATGGACATCGCGGTCGCCGAAGACAAGCTGTCGCAAGCGATCGGGCGCGGCGGCCAGAACGTGCGCCTCGCGAGCAAGCTGAGCGGCTGGCAGCTCAACGTCATGACGGCCGACCAGGTGCGGCAGAAGAGCGAGGCCGAACAGGCCGCCGCACGCGACCTGTTCATCGCCAAGCTCGAGGTCGACGGCGAGATCGCGCAGATCCTGGTCCAGGAAGGTTTCTCGACGGTCGAGGAGATCGCCTACGTGCCGACCGCGGAACTGCTCGGCATCGAGGGTTTCGACGAGGACATCGTCGAGGAGTTGCGCGCGCGAGCGCGCGATGCGCTCCTCACGGACGCCCTCGCGGTGGAGGAGGGCATGGAAGAGCACAAGCCCGCCGACGACCTGCTCGCTGTCGATGGCATGGACGAAGCGCTCGCGTTCGAGCTCGCGTCGCACGGGATCGTCACCCGCGAGAACCTCGCCGACCTCGCCACCGACGAGTTCATCGAGCTCGGTCTCGAAGGCATCGACGAGGACAAGGCGGCGGCGCTGATCATGGCCGCGCGCGAGGGCGCCGCCGCGTAACCGGCGGAGCCGGGGAGGCGCGCGAAGCGTGCCGCCCGCAACGAACGAAGACGGACGGCGCCGGTGCGAGGCGCCGCCGGACGGACCACCATCGCACGCGTCGCAGGGCCACGGAGTACCAAATCGATGTCGGACGTCACGATCAAACAACTGGCCAAGGTCCTCGGCACACCGGTCGACAAACTGCTCGCGCAGCTCGGTGAAGCGGGCATGAAGTTCTCCGATCCCGACCA
>NZ_DATDMY010000198.1:0-5142 GCF_036518555.1 Dokdonella sp.
GAACACGCGCGTGTCTACATGCTGCGCATCGAGGCCCTGCTCGGCAACGGCCAGGACGGCGCCGCGTCTGCGGCCGCTGCCGAACTCGGCACGTTCGCGACGCGCGCGGGCAGCCCCGCCGCACGCCTGTACGCCGACTTCGCGCAGGCGCGCACGACCACCGACAGCGATGCGGCCGGCACCTGGTACGCGCGCGCGCTCGGCGAGGCGGACGCGCTGCGCATCCCGCTCGACCTGCGCGAGGTCGCGACCGCGTATGCAGGCTGGTTGATCGAGCGCGGCGATCCGGGCCGCGCCGCGGCCCTGGCCGAACGGGTCGCCGGTTTCGCCGCGCGCGACTTCGGCAGCGCACTGCTGCAAGTGCGCATCCAGCAGGCGAAGGGGAACGAAGCGCTCTGGCGCGCCGCGCTCGCGCGCGCGCAGGCGCTGGCGGGCGACCGGCGCATCCCGCCCGCCCTGGCGACGCCGCCGATGGTCGCCGACGCACGCTGACGGCCAACGCGTCGCGGTCGCGCCGCCCTGCGCCGAACACGGACCCAACCGCGATCCGCGATCGGCATCGCAGCGATCCCCCGCCTCGCGCGCGCGTCCGGGCGACCTGGGCGCGGTCCCGGTGCCCGCCGTCGACACCGACTCGATCGATGGGCCGATTCGCGTCGAATCAAGCGTTTGGCGCGCGCGTTGATGTGCGCCTAATGCGGGCATGACCTTCCGCGCATGCGCGCCGACACGCGCACCCGCATGCTCGCGGCGTCGCATTCCCCCAAGCCGGAGATCCCGATGTCGTTTTCCCGCCTGAGCCACATGGGCGCCCTGGTGTTGCTCGCTTCGCTCTCCACGAACCCCGCGCGCGCCGCGGACGGCCTGCCCGACCCGACCTTCGGCACCGGCGGCGCCGCCTACATCACCCCCGACGACGTCGAGGCGCGCGAGCTGCGTCCGTACGCGGCACTGGCCTTGCCCGACGGCAAGATCCTCGTCGCGGGCGAACGCAACAAGTTCATCCCGTCGAGCCCGTTCGATCCGCACATGCGGGGCATGCTCGCGCGCTTCGACGCCGACGGCACGCCGGACGCCAGTTTCGGCAACATCCCCGGCATCCCGGGCGTGCTCGTACTGCCCGACCTCGTGCCGCTCACGGGCGCGGGCATGCAGGTGATCGAGGCGATGGTGCGCCTCGACGACGGCTCGATCGTCGTCGCCGGCACCGCGCAGGCGTTCGGTCCGCTGCGCGGCTTCCTCGTCAAGCTCGATGCGGAAGGCGCGATGGACACGACCTTCGGCACCGACGGCATCCAGCTCGTCCCCGAGGTCTACGTGCACGCGCTCGCGGTCGACAGCCAGGGCCGCTTCGTGATCGCGGGCGAGAAGTCGATCGACACGGTCGCGCACAGCTACGTCGCGCGCTTCGACCCGAACGGCGCGCCCGACATGACGTTCGGCACCGACGGCGGCGTCGTCATCGACTGGGACGGTGCGGGCGAAAGCCGCGGCGGCTATCTCGCCACGCTCGGGCTCACCGACGGCGACGGCATCCTCGTCGGCGGCGGCTATGAAGTGTACGGCGCCGGCATGGGCTCCGATTACGCGATCGCGCGCCTCGACTCGACCGGCGCGTTCGACACCGCGTTCGCGGGCACGGGCTGGCGCGTGTTCCACCGTCCCGACGACAGCGGCCAGATCATCGACGCGATCGACCGCCTGCTGCCGACCGCGGGCGGCGGCGCGGTGTTCGTCGGTCATTACCAGCTCGACGACGGCCAGGGCAACACGAGCATCGAGACCGTGCTCGGCGGCATCGGCGCCGACGGCTCGATGGACGCGAACTTCGGCTCCGGCGGCGACGGCTTCCAGCCGGTCGCGATCGCTCCGGGTTCGTTCACGCGCTACGCGACCGGCTTCGTTCGCCAGGCGGACGGCAACCTCGTCGCGTCGATCAGCTACGTCGGCCCCGAGTCGAGCTTCCTCGCGTTCCGCTTCACGCCGGACGGCACGCTCGACACGAGCTTCGGCGACGCCGGCATCGCCAGCGTCGACATGGCGCCCGGCGGCGTCTTCAGCGACCCGTCCGCGCTCACGCTCGATGCGCAGGGCCGCGCGATCGTCGCCGGCATGGCCGAGCGCACCGCTCCGCTGTACGAGCTCGCGGTGCTTCGCCTGACCCACGACGATCCGCAGGCCGACCGCATCTTCGCCAACGGTTTCGACGGAACGAGATAACTCCCCGGCTCCGTCGACAGGACCGGCCGCGCTCCCTCTCTCCCCCAGCGCGCGGCCGGTCCACCTACCTCCATCCCCGACCAGGGCTTCCACCCGTCGCGGGAAAACGACGAAGCGCACGCCGCTTCCCGCCCGGCCCTTCCAGGGCATCGCCCGCGCAAGCGACCCCCGCCGGACGCCGACCGTGGCCGTCGCCTTCGGCGCAGAGCTCCCGACGGCACGAAGCTTCCGCCTCGCCCCTTGCAGCGCAACGCCGCGACCGCCGCACCGAAGCACGATGCCGATGCATGCGTTCGACGCGGGAGTGCGGGAAGGCGCGGTGCCCACCCGACGGTGCTTCGAAGCGGATCGTCCCCACGGCCGCCCGGGGGCGCGATCCGCGCTGGTTGCGTCGCAGCACGCCATCCGCTAGCATCGTTGCCATCATACTAATGCGCTAATACATTGACGCGATGAAAAGACGCCAGATCGAACCCGAGCTCGATTCCGACCGCGCCGAGCGCTCGTTGTGCGAAGCGCTGCTGTCGCTGCGCGGCGTGGAGGAGATGCGCGCGTTCCTCGACGACCTCTGCACGCCGGCCGAGCGCGAGGCGATGCGTGACCGCTGGAGCGTCGTGCCGCACCTGCTCGCGGGCGAGCCCTACTGGCAGATCCACGACGCGACCGCGGTCAGCATCACGACGATCGGTCGCGTCGCGCGCTGCCTCGAGCAGGGCGCGGGCGGCTATGCGATCGCGGCCGCGCGCACGGCCAAGCCGCGCAAGGCGGCGAGGAGCGTGCGATGAACGACGGCCGCGACCGCCTGCGCATCGCGGTGCAGAAATCGGGGCGACTGTCCGAGGCGTCGCTCGACCTGCTGCGACGCGCCGGGCTCGCCTTCCGCGCGAGCCGCGACAAGCTGTTCCTGTACGGCGAGAACCTGCCGGTCGACGTGCTGCTCGTGCGCGACGACGACATCCCGGGCCTGCTCGTCGAGGGCAGCTGCGAGCTCGGCATCGTCGGCCGCAACGTGCTCGACGAACAGCGTCTCGCCGGCGGCGCGGCCCCCGCTCCCGCGGCGCTCATCGATCTCGGCTTCGGCCACTGCCGCCTCGCGCTCGCGGTGCCGGACGGTGGCCCGATCGGGACGATCGCGGACCTCGCCGGCCTGCGCATCGCGACCTCCTATCCCGCGTTGCTCGCCGACTGGCTGCGCGCGCAGCGCATCGACGCCGAGGTGGTGTTGCTCAACGGCTCGGTCGAGATTGCGCCCCGCCTAGGCAAGGCGCATGCGATCTGCGATCTCGTCTCGAGCGGCGCCACGCTCGCCGCCAACCAGTTGCACGAACTCGCGACCGTGATGCACAGCGAAGCCGTGCTCGTCGCGAGTCCGCGCCCCCGCGGCGCGGCCGCGAGCCAGCTCGTCGAGCGGCTCGGTGCGCGCATCGCCGGGGCGTTGTCCGGCGCGGGTGCGCGCCTGCTCATGCTGCAGGCGCCGCGCACCGCCCTGCCCGCGATCACGCGCCTGCTGCCCTCGCGCGAAGCGCCGAGCGTGCTCGGCCTCGACGGTCGCCCCGACGATGTCGCGATGCAGGCGCTGTGCAATGCGAGCCTCGACTGGCAGCACCTCGAGGAACTCAAGCGGCTCGGCGCGCGCGGCGTGATGGTGCTCAACGTGGAGCGCATGCTCGCATGAACACGGCTCCGCGCTGCGTCGACTGGTCGACGCTGGACACCTGCCAACGCATTAATGCCCTGGCGCGGCCGCCGCGCCTGCACGACGCCGACCTGCTGGTCGAGGTGCGCGCGATCATCGCCGCGGTGCGCGCGCGCGGCGATGCCGCGCTGCGCGAGTTCGGCGCGCGCTTCGACCGCTGCGAGCTCGCGACGTTCGAGGTCGGCGCGGACGAGTTCGCCGCGGCCGAGCGCGCGGTCGACGCCGACGTGCGCGCCGCGATGCGCCGCGCGATCGCACGGGTGGAAGCGTTCCACGCGCCACAGATGCCGCAGCCGATCGCACTCGACACCGAGCACGGCATGCGCTGCGAGCAACTGCTGCGGCCGATCGGCCGCGTCGGCCTGTATGCGCCGGCGGGCAGCGCGCCGCTGCCATCGACCGTGTGGATGCTCGGCGTGCCCGCGCGCGTCGCGGGCTGCGGCGAGATCCTGCTCGCGACGCCGCCGCGCGCGGACGGCAGCGCGGATCCGGCGATCCTCGTCGCGGCGCGCCTGTGCGGCATCGAACGCGTGTTCAAGCTCGGCGGCGCGCAGGCGATCGCAGCGCTCGCCTACGGCACCGAGTCGGTACCGCGCTGCGCGAAGCTGTTCGGACCCGGCAACAGCTGGGTCACGACCGCCAAGCTCGAGGTCGCCGCCGACCCGGACGGCGCCGCGATCGACATGCCCGCCGGCCCTTCCGAAGTGCTCGTGATCGCCGACGACGACGCGGATGCCGCGTTCGTCGCCGCCGACCTGCTTGCCCAGGCCGAGCACGGCGCCGATTCGCAGGTGCTGCTCGCGAGTCCGAGCCGGCGCCTGCTCGACGCAGTCATGCGCGAACTCGAGACGCAGCTCGCGAGCCTGCCGCGCGCGGCGATCGCGCGCGCCGCGCTCGCGCACGCGCGGCTGATCCTCGTGCCCGACCTCGACGTCGCGGTAGAGATCGCCGAGCGCTACGCGCCCGAGCACCTCATCGTGAACACGCGCGACGCGCGCGCGCTGTTGCCGAAGCTCGCGAACGCGGGCAGCATCTTCCTCGGCGCCTGGTCGCCGGAGACGCTCGGCGACTACTGCGCGGGGCCGAACCACGTGCTGCCGACGCTCGGCTTCGCGCGTGCGTTCAGCGGCGTGGGGGTCGAGAGCTTCCTGCGCCGCGTCTACGTACAGGAGGCGACGGGCGCGGGCCTGCGCGCGATCGGCCCCGACGCCGCCCGCCTTGCCCGC
>NZ_DATDMY010000199.1:0-7622 GCF_036518555.1 Dokdonella sp.
CCGAGGCTGCCGAACAGGTCGGACTTGATCACGCGCACGCGCTCGCCGACGTCCTGGAACTCGACGTTCTCGCGCGCGAGCGCGAGCGCGTCGTCGCTGATGTCGGCGAGGTCGACCTGCCAGTCGGGATTGTGCGCGGCCATCGCGATGCCGATGCAGCCCGAACCGGTGCAGAGGTCGAGCGCGCGCCGGACGTGGCGCTCGTCGAGCCACGGCGTGAAACCGCTCTGGATCAATTCGGCGATGGGCGAGCGCGGCACGAGCGCACGCCCGTCGGACTTGAACTTGAGGCCGGCGAACCACGCCTCGCCGGTCAGGTAGGCGACCGGGCGATGTTCGTCGACGCGGCGGTCGATCAACGCCAGCACGGCCTGCTTCTCCGCCGCGGTGAGATGCGCCTGGCCGTACGCGGGCGACAGGTCGTGCGGCAGGTGCAGCGCGTGCAGCACGAGATGGGTCGCCTCGTCGAGCGCATTGTCGTAGCTGTGGCCGAAGGTGAGCCCGGCGGCGCCGAAGCGGCTCGCGCCGTAGCGGATGAAGTCGACGATGGTCGCGAGTTCCTGCGTCACGGTGGCGTCCGCGCGTTCGAGGAGGGGCCGGAAGTATAGGACATGCCCCGCATCGGTCCGCGTCCAGCCGGGCCGTCCACGTATAATCGGTGGATGACCCGCATCCGCAGCGCCGGTCGCGTTTCCGCGAACTGGCTCATCCTCATCGCCGCACTTGCGGCCGCCGTCGGGCTCTGGCTCGGCACGCGCGTGCTCGCACCCGCGCCGGGCCCGCGCCTTTCCGCCGTCGTGCTGTATCCGGCGCCACGCGAACTGCCCGAGTTCCATCTCGATCGCAGCGACGGGAGCGCGCTCACGCTCGCCGACTGGAAGGGCCGCTGGACGATCGTCTTCTTCGGCTACACGAGCTGTCCCGATGTGTGCCCGACGACGCTGTCGGACTTCAAGCAGGTATGGAAGCGCCTGCCGCCCGCGGCGAGGGATCGCGTCCGGTTCGATTTCATCTCGGTCGATCCACAGCGCGACACGCCGACCCAGCTCGCGCGTTACGTCGGTTTCTTCGAGCCGCAGTTCGTCGCCGCGAGCGGCAGCGATGAACAACTGACGCGCCTGACGCATGCACTCGGGCTCGTCTACGCACGCGGCGAACCGAAGGACGGCACTTACGACGTCGACCACAGCGCATCGGCCGTCCTCATCGATCCACAAGGCCGCCAGGCCGGCGTGCTGCGCCCGCCGTTCGATGCGGCCACGATCGCCGCGGACCTCGTCGCCCTCGCGGGGACGCCTTGATGCGCGCCGCCCTCGTCCTGCAGTACCTGCTGCCGCACCGGCTGTTGTCGCGACTCGTGCTGTGGGGCACGCGCTGGACGTTCGCGCCCTGGAAGGACTTCCTGATCCGGCGCATCGTGCACGGGTACCGCGTCGATCTGGGCGAGGCCGAGCAACCGGACCCGTCGGCGTACCCGCACTTCAACGCGTTCTTCACGCGCCCGCTGAAGAGTGGAGCGCGCCCGCAGGCGCAGGCGGTCGACGCGATCCTCTGCCCCGCGGACGGTCGCATCAGCCAGGCGGGCACGATCCGCGCGGGCCGCGTGTTCCAGGCCAAGGGCCAGGACTTCAGCGTCGTCGAACTGCTCGGCGACGAAGCGGCCGCCGCGCCCTACGCGGAGGGGCGTTTCGCGACCGTCTACCTGTCGCCGCGCGACTACCACCGCGTGCACATGCCGATTGCGGGCGAGCTGCTCGAGACCGTGCACGTGCCCGGGCGCCTGTTCAGCGTCGCGCCGTTCGCGGTCGCCGGCGTGCCGCGCCTGTTCGCCCGCAACGAACGGGTCGTCTGCCACTTCCGCGGCAGCGAGGGGCCGTTCGCGGTCGTCCTCGTCGGCGCGATGCTGGTTTCGGGCATCGAGACGGTATGGGGCGGCGTCGAAGTGCCGCCTTACGCCTCGCGCATCACGCGGCGCGACTGGCGCGGTCGCGGCATTCGCCTCGCCCGGGGAGCGGAGATGGGGCGGTTCAACATGGGATCGACGGCGATCGTGCTGTTGCCCGCCGCCGCGACGCTCGAGGCGACGCTCGCGCCGGAGCAGGCCGTGCGCGTCGGCCAGGCGATCGGCACGCTTGCCGGAGCGAATCTCCTACCCGGTCCCGGTTGAATCCCCCTTCCCAAGCCCGGTCACATCGGTCACAATGTGACGCGATTGGGCAATTTGTGACGCGATGGGCGGTCTCACGGGGTAGACCTCGCCTAGTATCGACGTCACGGACCGACAACCATCCAGATCGGCCCCAGGGATGGGCAGGGGGAACACCATGCAGATCATGACCCGTTTGATCGCCCTCAGCCGCGCGATGCAGCTGCGCCGGCAGTTCCGGGAGATCAACAAGACGCTCGAGTCGCTGCCGCCGACCGCGCGCCGCCAGCTCGCCGGAATCGCGCTGCGCGAGTTCACGAGCGCGTCGAAGAGCGAGTTCCCGCACCTGTACGCGACGCCGCCCGAGGAAAAGTACCGGCCGTGGGGCAGTGGCGCCGACATCGGTCTGGAACGTCTGCGCTCGGACAACCTGCAGGTGCGCCTGCGCGGCGTGGCCCTCTGGCTGACCGTGGTGTTCCACGAGACGAAGGATTCGCCGTTCGGCGAGCAGCAGGACCTGCACCGCCAGGCGATGCGCTGCCTGCGTTCGCTCAAGGAAGGCGTACCTTCCGACGACCTCAACCGCTGGATGATCGACGGGGCCGAGGCGGCCTGAGCCAACCGCGCACGTCACGCCGGCGTGCGGGCGGAACGGATGCCGCACAGGGCCATTCGTTTCGCGGAGCCGGATCAACCCGGCTCGCAAGCATCAGGACGATGCTGCCGGGTGGACAGCGCGGTCCACGGAAGGACCGCAATTCGCATTCTCCGATTTCACAGGACGGGACCTGGCGCAAGGAAGCGCCAACTCCCGCCACGCGTCAGCGCGCGCACTCCGGCACCTTCAGCGACTGCCCCGGCTTGATCGGATAGTTCGGCCCGCGCAGGCCGTTCGCGGCCGCGATCTCGCGCACGGCGCAACCACTGCTGCGCCGCGCGATCGCGGCGAGCGTGTCGCCCTTGCGCACGACGTAGATCCTCCCCTTCGCATGCGCCTTGGCCGGCGCGCGCGACTGCGCGAGCGAAACCGGCGGCGGTGCAGGCACGATCGCCTCGTGCAGTTCGGCCGCGAGCTGCGGCCAGCGTCCGCCGGCGCAGTCGCGCTCGTAGACCTTCTCCAACCGCTGCGGCACGACCACGCGAGCCCCGGCCGGCTCCTGCTGCTGCGGGTCGAGCTGCGGGTTGAGGTTGCGCAAGGTCCGGAACCAGCCGTCGTGCGCATTGCCGTCCTGGCCGAGGCAGACGGTGAGTTCCGCGATCGACGCGGGCCGCTTCAACGTGATGCTGCCCGGCTTCGCGGCCACCTTCGGAAACTCGAGGTTGTAGCGCTCCGGATGCATGAACAGCCAGGCGGCCGCGAGCACCATCGGCACGTATTCGCGCGTTTCCTGCGACACGCTGCCGTACACCTCGGGGCTCCAGAAACCGGACGCGCTCTCGCCCCTGCCCGCACGGCGCTGCATGGCGCCTTCGCCGCCGTTGTACGCACCGATCACGAGCTCGAGGTTGTTGTTGAAGATCGCGAGCTGCTCGTTGATGTACGCGGCGTTCGCGCGCGCGGCGAGGCGCGGATCGAAGCGCTGGTCGAAGCCGTCGACGTTGCCGAGGCCGAACCGCACGCCGGTCGCGTACATGAACTGCAGTGGGCCGGACGCCCCCGAGCGCGACACCGCATGCACCTTGCCGCCCGACTCCTTCGCGAGCATGCCGAACAGCAACGCTTCGGGCAGCCCGGCCTTCTCGTACTCCGGCCACATCTGGTAACGCAGGTACTGGTAGTTCTCGTACGCGGTGATCAGGTTCGGTCGATACTGCGTGAGCCACTCCTCGAGCGCGGCCTTGACCGGGCCGTTGAGCGCGATGATGTCGCCGAGTTCCCGTCCCTTGAGCAACGTGATCGAACGGCCGAGTGCGGGCATCGCGGTCACGATCGGCGATCCCTCGCCCGCTTCCTCGGTCGCTTCCGGCGTGGTCGCACCGGTGTCGCCCTCGACGACGGAATCGGCGTGGCTGCCGATGCCCGCGCGCAGCAGGGAGTCGAAACCGGCGACGAACCGCTGCTGGTCGCACTCCGCGACGCGCGCGCACTCCGTCGCCGCGGTGCGCAGGTCGTCGAGCGCCGCCTTCATTTCCGCCTGCGCGCGCTCGGTCTCGCCGGAGCGCGCCAGCGCGAGGCCCGCTTCGTAGCGACGGCTGTCTTCGTCGAGCCGCTGGTAGAGCGCGCTCGATGGGTCGTCCGCCTTCGGCGCCGGCGTCGGCTTTCCGCCGCGCGGCGCGTTGCCGGCGCACGCGGCCAGGGCGGCGGCGGCGGCGATGCAGAAGGTCCGGTATCGAAACATGGGCGGCGCCGCGTGCGTGGAAACGCCGCAAGTTAACCGCATGCGCGTGCTGCGGCAACCCGCGCACCCGCGCGGCAGCGCGGCGATTCGTCGCTACAATCGGTCGCTGCAACCACGCGCGACGGCGCATGCGGGGAGAATCCACTTGAGCGACATCCTGATCGGCAAGGGCGACAAGGACGTGTACCTGCTCGCCAGGTACGCGAACCGGCACGGCATGGTCGCGGGCGCGACCGGCACCGGCAAATCGGTGTCGCTGATGCTCATGGCGGAAGGTTTCTCGCGCCTGGGCGTGCCGGTCTTCCTTGCCGACGTGAAGGGAGACCTCGCCGGGCTGTCCCAGGCAGGCACGATGAGCGACAAGCTCAAGGCGCGCATCGACAAGCTCGGCATCGACTGGACGCCGAACGCGAACCCGGTCGTGTTCTGGGACGTCTACGGCAAGCTCGGCCACCCCGTGCGCACCACCGTGTCGGAGATGGGGCCGAACCTGCTCGCGCGCCTGCTCGAACTCAACGACACGCAAGCGGGCGTGCTCGAGGTCGCGTTCAAGGCGGCCGACGACGACGGCCTGCTGCTGCTCGACCTCAAGGACCTGCGTGCACTGCTCTCGTTCGCGGCCGACAACGCGAAGGAACTGTCGCAGCAGTACGGCCTGATCTCGCCGCAATCGATCGCGGCGATCCAGCGCTCGCTGCTCTCGCTCGAACAGGCCGGTGGCGACGGATTCTTCGGCGAGCCCGCGCTCGACCTCGCCGATTTCATGCGCCAGGACATGTCCGGCCACGGCATCGTCAACATCCTCGCGGCCGACCAGCTCGTGCTCAAGCCGAAGCTGTACACGACCTTCCTGCTCTGGATGCTGTCGGAACTGTTCGAGCGCCTGCCCGAAGTCGGCGATCTCGACCAGCCCAAGCTCGTGTTCTTCTTCGACGAAGCGCACCTGCTGTTCGACGATGCGCCGCCCGCGCTGCGCCAGCGCGTCGAACAGGTCGTGCGCCTGATCCGCTCGAAGGGCGTCGGCGTCTATTTCTGCTCGCAGAATCCCGACGACGTTCCGGACGTCGTCCTCGGCCAGATGGGCAATCGCATCCAGCACGCGTTGCGCGCATTCACGCCGCGCGACCAGAAAGCGGTCAAGGCCGCCGCCGAAACGTTTCCGCCGAACCCGCGCATCGACGTCGCCGCGGCGATCACCCAGCTCGGCGTCGGCGAGGCGCTCGTGTCGACCTTGCAGGCCGGTGGCGTGCCGATGCCGGTCGAGCGCGCACTCGTCGCATCGCCGGGCTGTCGCATCGGCACGATCACCGACGCCGAACGCGCGACGATCCGCTCGCGCTCGCCGATCGGGGCGAAGTACGACACCGCGGTCGATCGCGAATCCGCATTCGAGAAGCTCGCGCAACGCACGGCGCAGGAAGCCGCCTCGGCCCCCGCGCCGAAGGGCGGCAAGACGCAGGCCGACGCGGGCGCCGGCGACTGGACGCAAGCGGCGAAGGACATGGTGTTCGGCACCAAGCGCCGACAGGGCATGATCGAAGCGTTCGCGAAGTCGGCGGTGCGCAATGCGGCCGGCCAACTCGGCCGCTCGCTGCTGCGCGGCGTGCTCGGCTCGCTGTCGAGGCGCTGACGATGACGTCGCGCGGCCAGCGGACGCCGGCGCAGGCGCGCGCCGGCGAGATCGTGCCGTTCTGGTATCGCCTGCGCGAGATCTCGCTCTACCCGACCCATTCGGCCGCGCTGACGACGGTCGTCACGCTCGCCCTGTGCCACCTGGTGGAATTCCTGCCGCTCGGCATCGTCGGCTGGCTGTTCCAGTTGCTGATCTGGGTGGCGCTGTACAAGTACGCGTTCGAGTGCCTGCGCGCCACCGCGAACGGGCGGCTGGAGCCGCCCGAGGTCGCGGTGTCGGTGGAAGACAGCCTCGGCTGGTCGCAGATATGGTTGCAAGTCGCATTCTTCGTGCTGAACCTGCTCGGCTTCATCCTGCTCGGCCCGATCGGCGGCACGTTCGTCGCGATCTTCCTAGCGCTCGCGCTGCCCGGCGCGATCATGACGCTCGCGATGGACGGCAGCCTCGGCCACGCGCTGAATCCCGCGACCTGGATCGCGATCATGGCGCGACTGCAGTGGCCCTACGTCGCGGTCGCCGCGCTGTACTTCGTGTTCAACCTCAGCCAGCGTTACGCACAGGCGCTCGTGCTGCCGATCCTGCCGCCGGTCGTTTCGACGATCGCGTTCTACTTCATCACGAACTACGCGGTCGTGGCGACGTTCCACCTCATGGGCTACCTCATCTACCAGTACCACGACGAGATCGGCTACGAGCCCGCGGTGACGACGATGCCGGCGCTCGCGCGCGCGCGCGATCCCGACCAGGAGATGCTCGACGAAGCCGCGGTGCACATCCGCGAAGGTCGGCCCGAGTCCGCCGCGGACCTGCTCGCAGGCCAACTGCGCGCGCGCGGCGGCAGCGAAGCGGTGCACGTGCAATACCGGAAGGTGCTCGGCGTGCTCGGCCGGCGCGACGAGCTGCTGCGGCACGGGCGCGAATGGATCGCCGTGCTGCTCGCGCAGGACAAGGATCGCCGCGCGGTCGACGTCGTGCGCGATTGCCAGGAGATCGACCCCGCGTTCGAGCCGGCCGATCCGGACGACGTCGCGCGCATCGCGCGCACCGCCGTCGATGCGGGCCAGAGCCAGGTCGCGCTGCGACTCGTCTCGAACTGGTACCGAAGCCATCCGAAGCATCGCGACGTGCCTGCCAATTGCCTGCTCGCGGCGAGACTGCTGGCCGAACGCATGGGCAAGGAAGACACCGCGCGCGCGCTGCTCGATCGCGTGCTGCAGGGCTTTCCGCAGCATGCGCTCGCCGGCGAGATCGGTGCGTACCGCCGCTTCCTCGACACGCTCGGTGCCCCGCCCGCCCGCGCCTGATCCTTTACGGCTCGACGGCGAGCAGCGCGTTCGCCTTGTCCGCGTCGGCCGACCCCGGCCAGGTCGCGACGATGCGCGCGAGCAGCGCGTGCGCGCCGCGGGCCTCGCGGCGCGCGAGCAAGTCGCGTGCGACCTGCAACATCGCGGCCGACAGCCCCGGCGTCGCCGGCGCGCGCGCGGCGAGCGCCACGAGCACCTCC
>NZ_DATDMY010000200.1:0-2546 GCF_036518555.1 Dokdonella sp.
CGTACGGCCGTCTCGCGCGGCGCGCCGACGGCGCGGTGCAACCTCGTCCGCACCCGCCGTGATATCCGCGCGTGCGTTTCCCCGCTTGCATGACGGACTCGACCGCACGCCGCGGTCGCATCGTCGTCGAAACAGGGGATCCACATGACCGACCGTCCTTCCGCCGCGGCCACGACGCCGCCGCGTGCGCGCGCCGATGCATGCGCGCCTTCGCGCCCGCATGCGCTCCATCGCTTCCTCGCGCTCCTGCTCGCGTTGCTCGCGGGCGTTTCGATCGCGCACGCCGACCCCGACCCGTACGTGTTCGAAAGCCACGCACCGGGCGATCTCGGCGGCGGCCTCGCGGTCGGCACCAACCCGGTCGGCCTCACGTTCCGCCTGCTCGAACGCACCGCGCTCAGCGAGATCGGCGTGCACGCACGCGGCAATGGGACGACCACCGTCTATGCGGCGCTCCATCGCCTCGCGACGCCCGAGACCGTGCCCGACGTCGCGGGCGACAGCCGCCTCATCGGCACGACGTTGCTGCAGCCGGGCACGACGACCGCCGACGTCGCCGGCCCGCTCGCGGTCACGCTCGAGCCCGGTTGGTACGCGATCACCGTCGGCATCGGCCGCTACGGCGCGACCGCGTCGACCTGGGCGACGACCGTGCCGAACGTCTGCGCGACGTGGCCGTGCCCGACCCAGGCAGGCCAGACGGTCGGCCCGTACACGGTCAATGCGACGACCAATGCGCGCTCGCTGCAGGGCACGACCGTGCGCATCTTCGCGCGTGGCCAGACGCTGCCGCCGTCGCCGCCTGCGGCGACCGCATTCCTCGTCGAGAGCGCGCGCCCGTCGGCGTGGAAATCGACGCAGACGAGCGGGATGGTCTCGCCGGGTCGCGCGGTCGCGGTGCGCTTCACCATCGACCGCGCCGCGCGCGCGCGGCGCGTCGGCGCGTGGATGTTCTCCGGCGCCGGCAACGTCTACGCGGCGATCGTGCGCATCCCCGGGCCGACCGCGAATGCACCGTTCCCGGGTACGGCCGCATTCACGAACGCGCTCGTCGGCTCGGCCGTGTTCGACGTCGGCAACGCCGTCGACGAATACGGTGCCGACCTGCCCGATCTCGCGCTCGCACCCGGCGCCTACGCGCTCGTGATCGGCTCGGGCCTGTTCGGAGCGAGCGGGTCCGCGCTCATGCAGAGCGTCGTCGATCAGATCGTCATCGACGATGCGTCGCTCTGGAACAGCCAGTGGGGACCGTTCTGGGCGCCGGCGACGCCGACCGACCACTACAACGTGCGCCTCACGGGCATCGTGCCCGAACTGTCCGCCGAGGCGATCGCCTTCGGCGACGTGCCGCTCGGCGTGACCGCGACGCGCACCGTCACCGTGCGCAACCTGCGCGCGGGCGACTTGCACCTCGGCGGCATCGCGCTCGCGGCAGGCAGCGAGACCGCGTTCGGCCTCGACGCCGATGTCGCCGCCTGCGCGGGCACGACCGTGCCCGCGCTCGGGCAATGCACGTTCTCGCTGCATTTCACGCCCGACGCGCTCGGCGCGCACGCCGCTCAGGTCGAGGTCGAGAGCGACGGCGTTCCCGCCACGTTCGCGGTCGCCGCGTCCGGCAGCGGCATTCCGGCGTGGATCGTCACGCCGGCCGCGGGCGTGCACGGGTCGATCGCACCCGCGACGCCGCAGATCGTCGGAGCCGGCGCGACGCTCGCGTTCACGCTCACCCCGGACGACGGTTACCACGTCGACACGGTCGGCGGAAGCTGCGGCGGCACCCTCGCGGGCAACGTCTACACGATCGCCGCGGCGAGCGCCGACTGCACGGTCGAGGCGAGCTTCGCGCTCGACCCGCCGACCGCGTTCGCTCCGGTCGGCGGCTCGCCGCAGTCGGCCGAAGTCGACGCGGTATTCGCGGCACCGCTGCAGGTGCGCGTGGCCAATGCGGCCGGCATCGGCGTGCCCGGCGTCACGGTATCGTTCACGGTACCCGCGAGCGGTGCGAGCGCACTCGTCGCGGCGAGTTCGACGACCGGCGCGGACGGCGTCGCGAGCGTCGAGGCGCGCGCGAACACGATTGCCGGCGACTACGCGGTGACCGCGGCCGTGGCCGGCCTCGCCGGCGCGGCGTCGTTCCAGCTGCACAACGAGGCCGGCGCGCCGGTACAGCTCGCGGTCGCCGCCGGCACGCCGCAGAGCGCGGTCGTCGACAGCGACTTCGCGCAACCGCTCGCGGTGCGCGTGACCGACGCGCACGACAATCCGGTCGGCGGCGTCGCGGTCGCGTTCGCCGCACCCGCGAGCGGCGCATCCGCGATCGTCGCGGCGAGCGCGCCGACCGGCGCCGACGGCATCGCGCAGGTCGATGCGCGCGCGAACACCGTCGCCGGCAGCTACACGGTGACCGCGAGCTCGCCCGCGCTGCAAGGCAGCGCGTCGTTCGCGCTGCAGAACACGGCGGGCCCGCCCGCGCACGTGGTCGCGACCGGCGGCGTGGCGCAAAGCGCGGTGGTCGAGAGCGCGTTCGCCGAACCGCTCGCGCTGCG
>NZ_DATDMY010000201.1:0-14652 GCF_036518555.1 Dokdonella sp.
ACGAATCTTGACCATTGTTTTTGCTCGATATTTTGCGAAGTCATCGACGTTCGTACCCGGACCGTTGAGCGGCCGTCGCGCGTCGGGAGCCGGGCATTCTAGCGGGAATCAGGAAAAAATAAAGCCCTGCAACGACTTGTCGTCCACAGCGCGGGCGAAAACCCGCGCGCGCCCGTCGTCTTCGCGTATCCGAAGGCGCCCACGCCGCTTCGTCGCGGGCCGCACGCGCCTCTCGTGGCTCAGGGCACGAAGCCCCGGATGTCGAAGCCGTCGCGGAACACGGTCGCGCTCGTGCCCGGTAGCGCGCCGTTCGCGATCCAGTCGTAGATCAGTGCCTGCTGCTCGGGCAGCAGGCCGCCGCCCCAGTCGTCGAGCGGCATGCGTGCGCCGACGCCGGGCACGTCGCAATTGACCTTGCGGAACAACAGGCTGTCCTCTGGCCTGCCGGGCACGACGTAGAGGATGCTCGCGTCCTCCCCACTCGGCACGCCGACGAGGTGGCCCCACGACACGCCTGCAGTGAGATCGAGGCCGCCCGTCGGCGCTGGTGGCTCGTGGCAGTTGATGCAACCGGCGCTGCCGCCGTTGGTCGCGTAATCGTCGAACAAGCCCTGGACCGCCGCGCCGTAGGTGATCGAGTAGTTCGGCGCGATGTCCGCGATGCGTGTGCAACCGTCGGGCGCGCCGGCGTCGGCGCGCGCCGCCGCGAGGGCGAGCGCGAGGCCGGCCGCGACCAGGTCGAGCGGCATCGCCCGGCCACGCATCAGACGAAGCCGAGGTTGCTGCTGCCGAAGTTGGCGAGGTTCGGGAAGATCGCGCCGAGATCGGTCGGCGAGGTCACGCCGAGCCACTGCGCGAGCGTCGCGGCGTACTGGTCCACGCCGATCCCCGGGATCATCTGGCCACGCGAGAAACTGTTCGGCGCGTCGAGGTGCTGGTCCGGGAAGCCGCTGATCGGCCCGCCGCCGCTCGTGTACAGCCTGCCGCCGTTCACTGCGCCACCGAGCACGAACTGCACGCCGCCCCACGCATGATCCGAGCCGGAGCCGTTCGACTGCAGCGTTCGAGCGAACTCGGACGCGGTGAACAGCGTCACTTCATCCTGCGCATCGACATCGCCCGGCGCGAGCGCCTGCCAGAACGCGGCCACCGCGTCCGAGACGAGCTTGAGCAGCGCCGCATGGTCGTTATTGCCGCCCGACATGAGGCCCGAATGCAGGTCGAAACCGCCGAGGCGCACGTAATAGATCTGGCGCGCGGCGTAACCCTGCGCCTTCGACAACTTGATCATCTTCGCGACCATCTGCAGCTGCGAGGCGAGCGAGTTGTTGGCCGGGAACTGCTGCACGAGCGTGGTGCCGTCGAGGCCGGTCTTGAGCAGGTTGTAGAGGTCGCGGCTGCGCGCGAACACCTTGGAATACTCGCCCGCGAAGTCGCTCGCGTAGGTGTCCGCCAGCAGGGCATTGAGGGCATTGTCGCGCACGCTGGTCGCACTGACGCCGTTGCACGGGGTCGGATTGCACACGCCGCTCAGCGACGAGAGGCCGCTCGACGACATCCGGTACGGAACCGTCGATAGCCCGACCTCGAAACGGTTCGCGCCGGAGATCGAGATGCAGGCGGACAGGTCCTGGTTCGCGTTCGACGATCGCACGACATCGCCGCAGCGGCCACCCCAGCCGAGCACCCGATTGGCGATGCTGTTGCCCTGGTGCCAGAGGTTTTCCTGGTCGGAATGCGAGTACAGCTGCGGCGGTCGGTTCGCCGGCGTCGCATAGTCCGCCTTCACGATCGGCCGGACGAGCGTCCCGACGTTGACCGCGAATGCGAGCTTGTTGGCGCGGTACAGCGTCGCTAGATCGGCGATCTTCGGGTGGACGAAATACTGGTTGGTCGCACTGCTCGCGTCGTTGCCGTCGACGATCTTCTGCAGCGCGACGTCGGCGCCGGTCGGAATGCCGAGCGCGAGGCCGTCGGCATTGGACTGAGCGTTGTAGACGCCGCCGCGCGCATCGGCGTAGACGTCATGGCGCGCGGTGTCGAACGGCACCAGCAGGTTCCACGAGTCGTTGCCGCCCGAAAGGTAGACGCAGACGAGCGCCTTGTAGCCGGTCAACGAACGCGTGTTCGCCAACGCGCTGCCCATCATGCGCAATTGCGGGAAGAGTGCGGCGGTGCCGCCGCTGCAGGCGGCGAGCGCGAGCGTGCGCAGGAAGTCGCGGCGCGCGTTGCGGGAATGGCTCATCGTCGTCTCCTCAGCGCTGCGTCGCGAATTCGGGCGAAAGCATCGTCACGTAGATCGCCGACCATGCCTTCTCCGCGGCGGAGGCGCCGTTGAGGTTGGACAGCATGCCCGTGAGCGTCGCGCGCATGTTCGCGGACATCGTGCCGTACAGCAGGCTGCGATCGATCGTCGCGACCATCGCGGCTGGACTCGTCGCATTCGCGGTCAGCGTCGAAAGGTCGAGCAGCGGACGGTCGGTGGGCGGGTTCGACATGCCCTGGTACGCCTTCGCGCTGAAGTTGTAGTACGCATTCGCGGTGGAGTACGCGCTCGCCTCGCTGAGGATCTGCAATTCCGGCGAGTAGCGGTCGTTGTCGGCGAACGACCCCGGCTGCTGGTAGTCGGGTTCGTAGAAGTTGAACACCGTCGGCGACTCGAGCGGCCCCTGGCCGAACGCGCCGGTCTGGCTGTTGCCCGCGCTCATCTTCACCTCGCCGTACGCATCGGGCGGTTGTGCCTGCGCGTTGAACGCGCGCCACACCGCGGTCAGGCGGAGGATCGGCTCGCGCAGCTTGCCGTAGCTGTCGCCGCCCGCGAGCGCGGCCGGGTGGCGCGCCTCGTCGTCCATGAGGATCGCCTTGATCACGTCGCCGAGGTCCGCGCCGGGTGCGTCGAACACCTGCGCGACCCGCTCGATGTACTGCGGCGATGGATTGCTGGTCACGAAACGCTGGATCAGCTGGCGCGAGACGAACGGCGGCACGTTCGGGTGCGCCGCGAGAATGTCGAGCTCGTCGGCGACGTCCTGCGCGCAGGTCTGGTTCGGCGGGATCGTCATGCCGCCGACCACCGTCTTCGGCGTCCCGGTGGTGCCGTCGTCGCCGGTGACGTCGTGGCGCATGTTGTTGCTGCCGCTGCCGCTCGCCGGGAAATGCTCGGTGCCGAAGCACTGCATCGGCGCGTACTGCGCGGCGAAGGTGAGGCCGCCGCCGAAGAAGTTCGGCGGATCGAGCGGCGCGTCGCTCCAGGTGAAACCGGTGAATACCTTCGCGGTGTGCGTGATCGTGGTCTGGTCGTAGGTCGGGATCTCGACCCCGTTGGAGAGGATCGGCGTGAAGTCCATGTCGCGCAGGACCAGGCCGATCGAGAACAGCTGCATGACCTCGCGTGCGTAGTTCTCGTCGGGGCTCGTCGTCGCGCCCGGTTTCTGGTTGCGGAACGAGGACAGGTAGCGCCCCATCATCGGGTGCCACGTCACGTCGCCGAGCAGCGTGCGGTACGGCGCGAAGGCGTCTTTCGCGAGCATGTCGTAGTAGCCCGCCATCGGCACGATGTAGTTGTTGATCGAGCTGCTCTGGTCCGAGATCACGAAGATCTGGCTGAGCGCCCACGCCATGCGTTGGCGCAACTGGTCCGGTGCATAGGCGGCCTGCCAGTACCAGCGCTGGATGCGCTGCGACTGGCTCACGCTCTGCGAAGCCGCGATGCGCGCGTTGACGACCTGTTCGACGACCGGTGCGCCGAGCGTCGGCGCCATGCCCAGCTGCTCTTCGAGCCAGGCGTCGTAGCCGAGCGCGGTCAGGCGCGCGAGATCGGTCGCGGTCGGCCCGAACGTCGCCTGGGTGAGGAAACGTGCGGCCTCGTTCGCGTCCGCGGGCGCGTCCGCCGCGGGATCGAAACCGTAGGTGAAAAGGCGGTCGTGCGTGGCCGCGTGCGCGCCCGCGCAGGCCACCAAGGCGGCTACGGCGAAGGCGCCGCATGCGTTGCTGAAGCGTGTCATCGCTCGTCCCCACGAGTGGCCGGATGAACCGGCGCCGGAGCGGCGCACATTAGCCGCTGCGATCACCGGCGATTGTGACGATCGCCCCACTCGCCGCGAGCCGATCGACGTCCGGTGCAAACGCGCGGACGTGCGGTCGGTTGACGCGCGACGACCCGACAGGCGATCAGCGCCCGGGCAGGCCACCCGGGGGGAAACCGCCCCCGCCCATCCCCTTCATGGCCGCACCCATCTGGCGCATCAGTCCCTTGATCCCGCCGCTGCCGAGCTTGGCCATCATCTTCTCCATCTGCTGGTACTGCTTGAGCAGCTTGTTGACGTCGGCCGGCTGGGTGCCGGAGCCGCGCGCGATGCGCGCGCGGCGCGACCCGTTGAGGAGATCCGGGTGGCGCCGTTCCTTCTTCGTCATCGAGCCGATGATCGCCATCATGCGATGCACTTCGCGGTCGTTGACCTTCGACTTCACGTGGTCGGGCAGGTTCGACACGCCCGGCAGCTTGTCGATCAGCGACGCCATGCCGCCCATGTTGACCATCTGCTCGAGCTGGTCGCGCATGTCGTTGAGGTCGAAGCGCTTGCCCTTGATCACCTTCTCGGCGAGCTTGCGCTGCTTCTCCTGGTCGACGCCCTGCTCGACCTGCTCGACCAGCGACAGCACGTCGCCCATGCCGAGGATGCGCGTCGCGACGCGGTCGGGATGGAACGGCTCGAGCGCATCGATCTTCTCGCCGGCGCCGATGAACTTGATCGGCCGCCCGGTCACGTAGCGTACCGACAGCGCGGCGCCACCGCGCGCGTCACCGTCGGTCTTGGTCAGCACGACACCGGTCAGCGGCAGCGCGTCGGCGAACGCCTTCGCGGTGTTGGCCGCATCCTGGCCGGTCATCGAGTCGACCACGAACAGCGTCTCGATCGGATCGAGCGCCGCGTGCAGCGCCTTGATCTCGCCCATCATGTCCTGGTCGACGTGCAGGCGGCCCGCGGTATCGACGATGAGGACGTCGGCGAACGCGCGCGCGGCCGCGTCGCGCGCGGCCTTCGCGATCGCGACCGGGTCCTGCTCGCCGGTGGACGGATGGAACAGCACCTCGACCTGCCCGGCGAGCGTGCGCAGCTGCTCGATCGCGGCCGGACGGTAGACGTCGCAGCTGACCACCATCACCTTCTTCCTGCGACGCTCCTTGAGGAAGCGCGCGAGCTTGGCCACGGTCGTGGTCTTGCCCGCACCCTGCAGGCCGGCCATGAGCACGACCGCGGGCGGCGCGGCGGCGAGATTGAGGTCGCTGTTGGCGGTGCCCATGACCGCGGTCAGCTCGTCGCGCACGACCTTGACCAGGGTCTGTCCCGGCGTGAGGCTGCGCAGCACCTCCTGGCCGAGTGCCTTGACCTGCACGCGCTGGATCAGCGCCTGCACCACCGGCAAGGCGACGTCGGCTTCGAGCAACGCGATGCGCACCTCGCGCAGCGCCTCGCGGATGTTCGACTCGGTCAGCCGCCCCTTGCCGCGCAGGCGCTGGACGGTGGCGGACAGGCGTTGGCTGAGCGACTCGAACATGGGGCGGACCGACGTACGGAAAAGGCGGTGATTATAGCGGGCCCGGCGGCAACGCGACCGCGAGTCGCCGCATCGGCACGTGGTCCGGGCGCGTCCGCACCGGTCCCGGTCCGTCCGATGCCGATCCCGCACGCGGGCTGTGCCAAACTTGCCGCATGCTCATCGCCAGCCTCGCCGCACTCGCCATCCTCGCCTACATCGTCGCCAGCGCGCTGCTCGCGCGTCCACTGCTCGGCCGCCGCGATACGCAGCCGAGGCTGCCGCTCGCGATCGCGACGGTCGCCGTGCTCGCGCACGCGGGCGTCCTGCTCGGCGCGCATCGCGGCGCGCTCGACCTGCACTTCTTCGCCGCGTTGTCGCTCGTCGCGGGCGTCGTCTCGGCACTCACCCTCGTCGTCAACCTCGCGCGCCCGGTCGCCGCGCTCGGCGTGATCGTGTTCCCGCTCACCGCCCTGCTGCTCGCGATCGACGCCTACGCGGCACCCGCGACGGCGCCGGAGCCGATGGACTGGCAGATCAAACTGCATGTGAGCGTCGCGCTGCTCGCATTCGGCGTGCTGTCGATCGCGGCCGCGCTCGCGATCCTGCTCGCGCTGCAGGAACGCGCGCTGCGCCATCGCCAGTTCGGCGCGCTGCTGCGTTCGCTGCCGCCGCTGACCTTGACCGAGACCCTGCTGTTCCGCCTCATTGCGGCCGGCTTCGTGCTGCTGAGCCTGACCCTGCTGACCGGCATCCTGTTCGTCGACAACCTGTTCGCGCAGCACCTCGCCCACAAGACCGTGCTGTCGATCCTCGCGTGGATCGTCTTCGGCGTGCTCCTCGTCGGCCGCCGGGCGCGCGGCTGGCGCGGGCGCCGTGCCGTCAACCTCACCCTCGCCGGGATGGCGATCCTGCTGCTCGCGTTCTTCGGCTCGAAGTTCGTGCTCGAGCTGGTGCTGCATCGAATCGGATGAGGTCGGCGACGCCGGGCGTCCGCATCCGGCGCCCCTGCGAAACGTCATCGCAAGACGACGGGCTGCGCATCCTGGTCGACCGCCGGTAGCCGCGCAGCCGCGAGGAGCATGCGTCGCCAAGCGCTCTGCGTGACGCCCTACACGTCCCAGGCCGCGGACAGCGCGTCGCCGAGCCGTTCCACCGCGATGACGTCCATTTCGCCGAGCCGCGTCTTCTTCGGCGCGTTCGCCTTCGGCACGATCGCCCGACGAAAGCCGTGCGTGGCGGCTTCCTTCAGACGTTCCTCGCCGTTGGGCACCGGCCGGATCTCGCCCGACAGACCGACCTCGCCGAACGCGACGGTCTTGTCCGGCAGCGGCCGGTCGCGGAAGCTCGACAGCACCGCGAGCAGCACGGGGAGGTCGGCCGCGGTTTCCTGCACGCGGATGCCGCCGACGACGTTGACGAACACGTCCTGGTCGTAGACGGCGGCGCCGCCGTGCCGATGCAGCACCGCGAGCAGCATCGCGAGACGGTTCTGCTCGAGGCCGAGCGCGACGCGACGCGGATTGCCGAGCGAACTCTGGTCGACCAGCGCCTGCACCTCGACCAGCAGCGGCCGCGTGCCCTCGCGCGTGACCATCACCGCGCTGCCGGAGGTCGGCTGCGCGTGCGCGGACAGGAAGATCGCGGACGGATTCGGCACTTCGCGCAGGCCCTTGTCGCCCATCGCGAACACGCCGAGTTCGTTGACCGCGCCGAAGCGGTTCTTGAACGCGCGCAGCACGCGGAAGCGAGAGCCGGACTCGCCTTCGAAGTAGAGCACCGCATCGACCATGTGCTCGAGCACGCGCGGGCCGGCGATGCCGCCTTCCTTCGTCACGTGGCCGACCAGGAACACGCTCGTGCCCGATTCCTTCGCGAAGCGCACGAGTCGCGCGGCCGATTCGCGTACCTGCGACACCGAGCCCGGCGCCGCGGTGAGCTGTTCGGTCCAGATCGTCTGGATCGAATCGACGATGAGCACGTCGGGCTTCGCCGAAGCGGCCTCGGCAAGGATGCGTTCGATCGAAGTCTCGGCGAGTGCTTCGAGTCCCTCCAGCGCGATGCCGAGGCGCTGCCCGCGCGCAGCGACCTGCGCGAGCGACTCCTCCCCGGTCACGTAGAGTCCGCGCACGCGCTGCCCAAGCGTGCCGAGCATCTGCAACAGCAGCGTCGACTTGCCGATGCCGGGGTCGCCGCCGATGAGCACGACGGAGCCCGCGACGAGGCCGCCGCCGAGCACGCGATCGAGTTCGCCGATGCCGGTGTCGCCGCGTCGCTCCGCTTCCGCGGCGACGCTCGCGAGACGGGTGATCTTCGCCGCACCGGTCGCGCCCGCGTACCCCGTGCGCGACGCCGCAATCGACTTGGCCGCCGGCTGCACGACGATCTCCGCAAGCGTGTTCCACGCGCCGCATTCGATGCACTGGCCCTGCCACTTCGAATGTTCTGCGCCGCATTCGGAGCACACGTAAGCGGTCTTCGCCTTCGCCATCAGCTGTCGTCCTCGACGAAGCGCACGCGGCGCGTCACGCCGCAGGTGAGTTCGTAGCCGATCGTGTCCGCGTGCGCGGCGACCTCCTCGACCGGCAACCCGCGTCCCCAGAGCACGACCGGGTCGCCGACCTTCGCCGCGGGGTGCTGGCGCAGGTCGATCGTGACGAGGTCCATCGACACGCGCCCGACCACGGTCGCGCGCGTACCGTTCACGAGCACCGGCGTCGCGCCGTCGGAGTGGCGCGGATAGCCGTCGCCGTAGCCGATCGCGGCGACGCCTATGGCCATGTCCTCGGGCGCCTGCCAGGTCGCCGCGTAGCCGACGTGATCGCCCTTGCGCACGCGATTGATCGCGACGAGCCGCGTCGCGAGCGTCATTGCCGGCCGGAAGCCGAAATCCGCGCCGATGCGGCCGGCGACGACGGAGATGCCGTAGAGCGCGCCACCGACGCGCACCCACTGCCCGTGCGCTTCGGGCCAGCCGAGCACGCCGGCCGAATTGGACAGCGAACGCGCGCCGTCGAGTCCGGACACGCCGCGCTCGAAACGCTCGATCTGCTGCGTCGTCATCGCGTCGTCGAACACGTCGGAATTCGCGAAGTGGGTCATTAGTGCGACGTCGCGGTCGACGCAGGGGAGCGCGCGCAGGCGCGCATGCACCTCGCGCGCGCGCTCCGGCGCTATGCCAAGCCGGTGCATGCCGGTATCGAGCTTGAGCCATACCCGCAGCGGGCGCGGGTCGGTATCGGCCGCGAGCAGTTCGACCTGCGCGTCGCTGTGCACGACCGTGTCGAGCCGCAGGCGGCGCATCTCGGCGAGGTCGGTCGCCTCGTCGTGCCCGGACAGTACGACGATGCGCTGCGACACGCCGGCCGCGCGCAGGCGCTGGCCGTCGGCGATGCCGGCGACGCCGAACGCATCCGCGCCCTCGAGCGCACGCGCGACTCGCTCGAGGCCGTGGCCGTAGCCGTCCGCCTTGACCACGGCCATCACGCGCGCGCCGGGCGCGAGCTCGCGCACGCGGCGCAGGTTCTCGCGCAGTGCGCCGAGGTGGATCGTGGCGCTGGTCGCGCGCATGCCGCTGTTCCTCGTCGTGGTTTCGCATCGCTACGCCGCGCAGGAGCGGCCCGCACACGGCGCCGCAGCCTCGTCGTGGCGCTGGCAGCACCCTGCGACACCGGCCGGTGCCGCTCCTGCTGGCTACCCTGCACCGCAGCCGCGATTCATGGCGGCGATGCGACCGTCCTTCGACGGCCTGTTGCTGCAAACCCCCGTCGTTTCGAGCTCCGCTACTCGAACGTGCCCGCGTAACTGTTGCTCGCGAGGTTCTCGAACTTGGTGTAATGACCGAGGAAGGCGAGCTTCACGTGCCCGGTCGGGCCGTTACGCTGTTTGCCGATGATGATTTCGGCGACGCCCTTCTCGCCCGATTCCGGGTTGTAGTACTCGTCGCGGTAGATGAACATGATCACGTCCGCATCCTGCTCGATCGCGCCCGATTCGCGCAGGTCGGCCATCACCGGACGCTTGTCCGTGCGCTGTTCGAGCGAACGGTTCAGCTGCGACAGCGCGATCACCGGTACGTTCAATTCCTTCGCGAGGGCCTTGAGGCTGCGCGAGATCTCTGAAATTTCCGTGGCGCGATTCTCCTTCGTGCCGGGCACCTGCATGAGCTGCAGGTAGTCGATCACGATGAGGCCGAGGTCGTGCTCGCGCTTGAGCCTGCGCGAGCGGGCACGCAGTTCGCTCGGGCTCAGCGCGGGCGTGTCGTCGATGAAGATCTTCGCTTCGCTGAGCAGGGTGATCGCGTTGGTCACGCGCGGCCACTCCTCCTCGGCGAGATCCCCGGTGCGCAGGTGCTGCTGGTTGATGCGGCCGAGCGAGGAGATCAGGCGGAACGCGAGCTGCGAGGCCGACATTTCCATCGAGAAGATCGCGACCGCCTTCTTGGTCTTGAGTGCGGCGTACTCGGCCATGTTGACCGAGAATGCGGTCTTGCCCATCGACGGGCGCGCGGCGACGATGATGAGATCGGACGGCTGCAGGCCAGCGGTCATCTCGTCGAGATCGATGAAGCCGGTCGGCAGACCGGTGACCGAGCCTCGATTCTCGTAGCGCTGGTGCAGGATCTGGAACGCTTCCTTGACCGCGCTGCGCATCGGCACGAAACCCTTGCGCCCGCGCGCGCCGGCTTCGGCGATGTGGAACACCTTCTGTTCGGCGACTTCGAGCAGCTCCTGGCTCGTTCGCCCCTCGGGCTGGAACGCGTCGCCAGCGATCTCCGTGCCCGCATCGATGAGCTGCCGCAACACCGACTTCTCGCGCACGATGTCCGCGTAGGCGGTGATGTTCGCGGCGCTCGGCGTGGAGTTCGCGAGCTCGATCACGTAGCTCGCACCACCGACGAGGTCGACGAGGTTCTGCGCCTGGAACCAGTCGCCGAGCGTGACCGCGTCGTACGGCATGCTCTTCGCGGACAGGTCGCCGATCGCGCGGAAGATGAGGCGGTGGTCCTTGCGATAGAAGTCGTCCTCGACGAGCCGGTCGGCGACGCGATCCCACGAATCGGGCGCGAGCATGAGGCCGCCGAGCACGGCCTGCTCGGCCTCGACGGAATGCGGCGGCACGCGCAGCGCTTCGATGCTGGAGACGTTCTTGCGTTCGGTCAGGGCCATGGCGACGGCGCGTTCGTTCGGCGGTGAATCATCCGCGCCGCCGTCTCAGCTGTCGAGACAACAACTCTGTGGATAACCTGTGTGTGATGTTCTCTTCGCGGGGCGAGAAGCGAAAAGACTGAAACACGAAGGACACGAAGGACACGAAGTAAAGCAATCATCATGGAAATGGCTCGGACGGCATCGCATCAGCCTGGTGTACGGGCATGCGGCAGCCCGTGCTCGATCATGTCTTGCCTTCGTGTCCTTCGTGTCCTTCGTGTTTCAATCTTTATCTCTCCGCTCCACCCAAAAGAAAACGGGCGCCCGAAGGCGCCCGTTTCGTCGAAGCGATGACGCGGCGGATCAGTCTTCGCCGGTGATGACGACCTTGACCGTCGTGTCGACGTCGGCATGCAGGTGCACGTGCACGTCGAACTCGCCGATGTGGCGCAGCGGGCCTTCGCCCATCACGACTTCGCTCTTGTCGAGCGCGATGCCGGCTTCGGTGAACGCCTCGGCGATGTCGCGCGGGCCGACCGAGCCGAACAGCTTGCCTTCCGGGCTCGCGTTCGCCTTGATCGTGACGGAGGCGCCTTCGAACTGCGCCTTGCGCGCTTCGGCGCCCGACAGCAGCTGGTTCGCCTTCGCCTCGTACTCGGCGCGGCGCTTCTCGAACTCGGCGATGTTCTCGGCCGTAGCCGCGGTCGCCTTGCCCTGCGGCACGAGGTAGTTGCGGCCGTAGCCGGGCTTCACCTTGACCTTGTCGCCGAGGGCGCCGAGGTTCTTCACTTTCTGGAGGAGGATGAGTTCCATGGGGTGTCCTATTCGTTAGCGTCGGAGATTCCGGCGCAGCTTGCGCTGTCCGAACGTGGGTGAGGGCGGCGGGCTCGCCGCCGCTTCGCGGCCTCGTGAGGCAGACTGCCCTTCCTCACGAACGCCGCGGGCGACCGGTCTCTCGGCCCGTCAATGCGCGTCGCTGTACGGCAGCAGCGCGAGGAAACGCGCGTGCTCGATCGCGGTGCCGAGCATGCGCTGGTAGCGCGCCTTGGTGCCCGTGATGCGGCTCGGCACGATCTTGCCCGTCTCGCTGATGTACTGGCGCAGCATGTTGAGATCCTTGTAGTCGATCTCGGTCACGCCTTCGGCGGTGAAACGGCAGAACTTCTTGCGGCGGAAGAACTTGGACATGGGAGTATTCCTCGGGACCTGGACGGTGGCTTATTCGGCGGCGGCGGGGGGAGCGGAGGCTTCCTCGCGCGGTGCGCGCTCGCGGCGCGGACGCGGCTCGTCGTCGTCGCTGCCGAAACCGAAGCCCTCGTCGTCGCGGCGGCGGCCGCCCTTGTCGTCCTTGTTCTTCATGATCGGCGACATCTCGGTCACGGCGTTCTCGCGCGTGACGATGAGGTGGCGCAGCACGGCATCGTTGAAGCGGAAGCCCGACTGCAGCTCGGCGAGCACGGCGCCGCTGCACTCGACGTTCATGAGCACGTAGTGCGCCTTGGCCAGGTGCTGGATCGGGTACGCGAGCTGGCGACGGCCCCAGTCCTCGAGGCGGTGGATCTTGCCGTTGTCGCCTTCGATCAGCGCCTTGTAGCGCTCGATCATCGCCGGGACCTGCTCGCTCTGGTCCGGATGGACCAGGAACACGATTTCATAGTGACGCATGATGGCTCCTTGTGGGTACCGCCGGACGGATTTCCGGGCGGCAGCCTCCCGCGACGCGGTGAGGCAAGGCCTTCGCCCCTGCAGGCGAAGGGGCGTGGATACTAATGGAATCAGGGGATTGGCGCAACCGCCGCGGGAGAGCCTGCCGAAGCCGGCACGGCGCCCCTGGCGCCTTCCCTCGCGCCCGGCGAAGGCTGCAGCCGCGCGATCGCGTTGACCGGCAGGATCATCGCGCGCCGCGCGCTGCCGTCATAGACGAATACGTAGTTCGCGACCGCGCCGAGGTAGGTCCAGCCGGAACCCGCACCGGCCGCCAGCGGTTGCTGCTCGCCGTTCATCCAGACCTCGACGCGCGGGCCTAAGCCGCGACGGATCGCATCGGAGCGGTAACCTGCGTAGAGGCCGACGAAGGCCCAGCCGTAGACGACCACCACCAAGAGGTAGCCGAGCTGCGTGTACCACATCTCGGCGACGCGCCACTCGAGGAATCGCAGGCGCAGGCGCTGCCATGCGCTGAGCGAGGCCACCGAACGCAGGAATTCGAGGTTGCGCATGTCCTTGCGCCGGCTGCGCGCGTTGAAAAGGTCCATCAGCCAGCACGCCGGAAACGTCGACAGCACGAGCACGAGCGCCATCGGCTGCTGCAGGCCGGCGACGAGGAAGTCGCTGATCTGCGACAGGGTCAGTACCGGGATGCCGAACGCGCGGTAGAACCAGTAGTTGTAGAAGATGCCCGCCATCGCGACGAGCAGGTAGGCGAGCGTTATCGCGACGGCGGGCTCGCGCCGCAGCGTGTCGAACACGTGCGGCAACACGTTCCGCAGCGGCGAAACGACGGTCGACTCGGAGGGAAGGCGCGGCCGTGGTTCCGCCGCGCCGCTCAAGCGGGGGTCTCGACCGTGAAGCTCTCGCCGCAGCCGCATTCGCCGGTCGCGTTCGGATTGCGGAACACGAACGTCGCGTTGAGGCCCTGGCGCTGGAAGTCGATCTCCGTCCCGTCGACGAACGGCAACGCCTTGCGCTCGACGATGAGGCGGACGCCGTCCTGCTCGAACACCGTATCGTCGCCCGCGACCGTCGTCGCGATGTCGACCGTGTAACCGAAGCCGGAACAACCGGTGCGCTTGATCCCGAAGCGCACGCCGCAGGCCCGCGGGTCCTTCGCGAGGTAGTCCTGCATGCGTTGGCGCGCAGCGGCGGTGAGCTGGATCGTCATGGCGGGAAAGGAGCCTCCAATCGGTGCCACCATCATAGCGCGCCGTGCCCGGCTGGACGCCGATCCGCTATGATCGATGGTCTTTCGTCGCCCCTCGCAGATGGGCGCTTCGGCCAGGAGTTTCAAGACATGTCGCGCATCGACGACGACGCGGTGAAGGTGGTGGACGTCAAGCATGCGCTGTCGGGCGCGATCGCCCCGGGCAGCAGGGTGCGCATCAACGGCTGGGTGCGCACGCGTCGCGACTCCAAGGCCGGCCTGTCGTTCGTGAGCCTCAGCGACGGCTCGTGCTTCGACCCGATCCAGATCGTCGCCCCGGCGACCCTCGCCAACTACGAGGGCGAAGTGCTGCGCCTGAGCGCCGGCTGTGCGATCAGCGCCGAGGGCGAACTCGTGGCCTCGCAAGGCAAGGGCCAGTCGTTCGAGGTGCAGGCGAGTTCGCTCGCCGTGGTCGGCTGGATCGAGGACCCCGAGACCTACCCGATCCAACCGAAGCCGCATTCGCCGGAGTTCCTGCGCGAAGTCGCCCACTTGCGGCCGCGCACGAACCTGTTCGGCGCGGTCAGCCGCGTGCGCCACACGATCGCTCAGGCGATCCACCGCTATTTCGACGAGCACGGCTACTTCTGGGTCAACACGCCGATCATCACGACCTCGGACACCGAGGGCGCGGGCGAGATGTTCCGCGTCTCGACGCTCGACCTCATGAACCTGCCGAAGACCGACAAGGGCGCGATCGACTTCAGGAAGGACTTCTTCGGCAAGGAAGCGTTCCTGACCGTGTCCGGCCAGCTCAACGTCGAGGCGTACTGCCTCGCGCTGAGCAAGGTGTACACGTTCGGTCCGACATTCCGCGCGGAGAACTCGCACACGACGCGCCACCTCGCCGAGTTCTGGATGGTCGAACCGGAGATCGCGTTCGCCGACCTCGCCGAGGACGCGCGCGTCGCCGAGGAGTTCCTCAAGTTCGTCTTCCGCATGGTGCTCGCCGAGCGCCCGGACGACATGGCGTTCTTCGCCGAGCGGGTCGAGAAGACGGCGATCTCGCGCCTCGAGGCGATCATCGCCGCGCCGTTCGCGCAG
>NZ_DATDMY010000202.1:0-2946 GCF_036518555.1 Dokdonella sp.
GCCGGCGCCTACATCTGCGGCGAAGAAACCGCGTTGATGGAGTCGCTCGAGGGCAAGAAGGGCCAGCCGCGCTTCAAGCCGCCGTTCCCGGCGAATTTCGGCCTGTACGGCAAGCCGACGACGATCAACAACACCGAAACCTACGCGTCGGTGCCCGCGATCCTCAACAAGGGCGCCGACTGGTTCCTCAATCTCGGCAAGCCGAACAACGGCGGGCCGAAGATCTTCTCGGTGTCCGGCCACGTGAACAAGCCGGGCAACTACGAGATCCGCCTCGGCACGCCGTTCAAGGACCTGCTCGAGATGGCCGGCGGCATGCGTCACGGCCGCAAGCTCAAGGCGGTGATCCCGGGCGGCTCATCGATGCCGGTGCTGCCGGGCGAGACGATGTTGGGCCTGACGATGGACTACGACGCGATCCAGAAGGCCGGCTCCGGCCTCGGCTCGGGCGCGGTCATCGTGATGGACGAGACCACCTGCATGGTGCGCGCGTGCCAGCGCATCGCGCGCTTCTATTACGCCGAGTCGTGCGGCCAGTGCACGCCGTGTCGCGAGGGCACCGGCTGGATGTACCGCATGCTCACGCGCATCGTCGAAGGCAAGGCCGAACTCGGCGACCTCGACATCCTCAAGGCCGCCGCGGGCCAGATCGAAGGCCACACGATCTGCGCATTCGGAGAGGCCGCGGCGTGGCCGGTGCAGGGCATGCTGCGCCACTACTGGAACGAGTTCGAGTACTTCATCCGCAACGGCCGCTCGATCGTCGATGCGCCGGTCGGGGTCGCGGCATGAATCACGAAGTAGATTTCGACACGGGGCGCACGCAGGACATGGAGAGGAGCTCGGGCTTCCTCGCTGCGCCTGCCGTGCTCCGTGTTTCAAGCCTCGAGGCTTCAGCATGAGCGCCCAACCCGCCGCACCCGGCGTGCCGCCGGACCACGTCACGATCGAGATCGACGGCACGTCGATGGTCGTGCCGAAGAATTCGATGATCATCGCCGCTGCCGACAAGGCGGGCATCACGATCCCACGCTTCTGCTACCACGAAAAGCTGCCGATCGCCGCGAACTGCCGCATGTGCATGGTCGAAGTCGAGATGGGCGGCAAGCCGATGCCGAAGCCGCAGCCGGCGTGCGCGACGCCGGTCGCCGACGGCATGAAGATCCAGACGCAGTCGCAGCGTGCGCTTTCGGCGCAGCGCAACGTGATGGAGTTCCTGCTGATCAATCATCCGCTCGACTGCCCGATTTGCGACCAGGGCGGCGAGTGCGAACTGCAGGACCTGTCGATGGGCTACGGCCGCTCGGTGTCGCGCTTCGTCGAGAGGAAGCGCGTGGTGGCGGACGAGGATCTCGGCCCGCTCGTCGAGACCGAGATGACGCGCTGCATCCAGTGCACGCGCTGCGTGCGCGTGATGGCCGACATCGCGGGTACGTACGAACTCGGCGGCATGGAGCGCGGCGAGCGCCTGCAGATCGGCACCTACGTCGGCAAGCCGCTCATGAGCGAACTGTCCGGCAACGTGATCGACGTCTGCCCGGTCGGCGCGCTGACCAACAAGCCGTTCCGCTTCAAGGCGCGCGCGTGGGAGCTCATCGCGCGCGAATCGATCGGCTACCACGACGCGCTCGGCGGCAACCTCTGGCTGCATACGCGTCGCGGCGAAGTGCTGCGTGCGGTACCGCGCGACAACGAGGCGATCAACGAGTGCTGGGCGTCGGATCGCGACCGCTATTCGAACGACGGCCTGCGCGCGAAGGACCGTGCGCTCAAGCCGATGATCCGCCGCGACGGCGAGCTCGTCGAGACGACGTGGACCGAGGCGCTCGCGTTCGTCGCCGATCGCCTGCGCGACGCGCGCGGCGACGTCGGCGCGCTCGTCGCGCCGCTCACGTCGAGCGAGGAGGGCTACCTGCTCGGCAGGCTTCTGCGCGGCATCGGCAGCGATCACGTCGACCATCGCCTTCGCGCGCTCGACTTCGCCGATGCGCCGGTCGCGGCGCCGTTCGAGATGCCGGTCGCGGCAATCGACAGGGCGAAGGCGATCCTGCTGGTCGGCTGCAACCCGCGCCATGAAATTCCGTTGCTTGCGCAGCGCATCCGCAAGGCAGTGCGCGCCGGCGCGAAGGTGCACGCGATCAATCCGATCGATTTCGACCTCAATTTCGAGCTCGCAGGCAAGACGGTCGTGACGCCGGCCGCGATGCTCGATGCGCTGCTCGGCCTCGCCAAGGCTGCCAACGACGCCGGCCACTTGCCTGAATCGACCGCGCTCGCGCAGTCGATATCTGGCCTGGCCGCCGACGCGAAGGCCCAGGCCTTGCTCAAGCTGCTCGCCGATGCGCCGGATTCGGTCATCGTCCTCGGCGAGACGGCGCTCAACCATCCGAACGCGTCGTCGCTGCGCGCGGCCGCGCGCATCGTCGCGAAGGCAACCCACTCGGCGGTGAACGAGATCCCGGGCGGCGCGAACGCGATCGGCCTCGCGCGTGCGGGCGCGCAGCCGCGCCAGGGCGGGCGCGACGCCGGCGCGCTGCTCGCCAATCCCCCGAAGCATCTCGTCGTCTATCACACCGGATCGCAGGACACGAGCGCGCCTGCCGCGTTCGATCGCGCGCGCACCGAGGCGCAGTTCTGCGTCTACATCGGTGCGTACGCGTGCAACGGCGTGCAGCGGACCGCGCACGCGGTGCTGCCGATCGGCCTGCCGCCGGAGATCGACGGCAGCTACACGAACGTCGACGGCACGACCCAGGTGCTCGCGCCCGCGGCGAAGATGCCCGGCGATGCGCGCCCGGGCTGGAAGGTACTGCGCGCACTCGGTGCCGCCTTGTCACTGCCTGGCTTCGAGTTCACCGCGATCGACGAAGTGCGCACGCAGATGGCCGCGGACGGCGCGGCGCCGGCCACCGCGACGAATGCGCTGCGCCCGCGCATCGAACCCGC
>NZ_DATDMY010000203.1:0-4130 GCF_036518555.1 Dokdonella sp.
CCGACGCATGGCTGGCTCACCGAGGTCATGGAGGCGCCGACGCCGGTATCGGCGCTGCTGCACGCCGGCGTGATCAATGCCGGCGGTTTCCTGCTCGTTCGTTTCGCCGACGTGATGCTGCTCGCGCCGGGCGTGCTCGCCGTGCTGGCGATGCTGGGCGGCTTCACGGCACTGTTCGGCGCCCTCGTCATGCTCACGCAGCCCGCCGTGAAGACCTCGCTCGCGTGGTCGACGGTCGCACAGATGGGCTTCATGATCCTGCAGTGCGGCCTCGCCCTGTTCCCGCTCGCGTTGCTCCATATCGTCGCCCACTCGCTCTACAAGGCGCACGCATTCCTCGCGTCCGGCAACGCGGTCGAGCAGGTCGAGGCCATTCGCCGGCCCGGACCGGTCGCGGTTCCCGATGGCGCCGCCGTCGGGCGCGCATTCCTCTACGCGATGGCGATCTACGCCGCGATCGGAGCCGCGTTCGGCATCGCCTTCGGTCTTGAACACAAGTCGGCCCAGGCGCTCGCGTTGGGCGCCATCCTGATCTTCGGCGTCGCCTACCTGATCGCGCAGGGGCTCGCGGATGCCGCGCCGCGCCTGCTGACGCGCAGGACCGCCGTCTACGCCAGTGCCGCCGCGGTCGGATATTTCGCGCTGCAGACCGCGGCGGAATGGCTGACGGCCGGCACCCTGCCCTCGCCTCCCGCACCGGGTCGCCTCGAATGGACGCTGATGGCGCTCGCCGTGCTCAGCTTCGGAATCGTGGCCGTGGCGCAGTCGCTGTTGCCGCTGTGGGCTTCCCATCCCGCCGCCGCGGGACTGCGCGTCCATCTTTCCAACGGCCTCTACGCCAACGCCGCGATCGATCGCGCGCTCGGCGGTTGGTCCGTGCGCAAGGCTCCATGAGACCGAAGCAAGGGCATACCCATGCGAATGAACGTCCCGCCGGCGCCGCGCCTGACGCGCGACGCGATCCTCGACCTCGCAAATCGCGCGGCGCACTCGATTCCACCGCTGTGGCCGCTCGCATCGAGCGTCGCCGTCAACCCGTTCCTCGGCCAGACGCACGAGTCGCTTGCGACCGCGTCGGCACGCCTGCGTCGCGTCGCTGGCATCTCGTTGACGATGCCGCGGTCGTGGTACGCGCAACGCCTGCGTTCGGGCGAAATCGACGAAGCGGACCTCGCCGACGCATTCGATGCAGCGCCCGCAGCGCATCGACCGCCGACGCTCGCTGAGCTCGTGGACGCCGCCCGGTCGGACGCGCCCGTCGCGCAGCCCGCGCGAACGGTCGCCGACCTCGCACGCGACGTCGCCGCGATCGACTGGCCGGGTTTCGTCAACGAACGTTTCGGTCACTGGGCGGCGGGCTATTTCGACCGAGGGCAGGCGCTCTGGGGCGCCCCGCACGCGCGCGGCGCCTATGCGTCGTGGCGCGCGGTCGCGGTGCACGATCTCACGCCCGAAATCGCCGGTCTCGCGGGGTTCGCGCGCCGCGTGGCGGACTCGCCCGCGACGGCCGAGGACGCGCTCACCGAGTGCGTCGCCTGCCTGGGGCTTCCGGAGGCCGCACTGGAAAGCTATTTCCATCGCCTGCTGCTGGGTCTCGGTGGCTGGTCCCAGCTCGCGCGTCATCGCCTGTGGCAGGCCGAACTCGATGGCGGGAGCGACGCCTGCGTGACCGACCTCCTCGCCATCCGCATCGCGTGGGAAGCGGCCTTGCTCGATCGATACCGCGGATCCATCGACGGGCGTTGGCAGGCGGTCGCCGCGGCCTACGCCGAGCCGGTCGAAGCCACTCCCGACGATCGCATCGACGCCATCCTCCAGGACGCGGCCGAGCGCGCCGCCCAACGGCGGTTGCTGGACCGCTTCGCGCCAGCGCCGACGACACCATCGATGCCGTCTCGGCCCGCGCTGCAGATGGTCTTCTGCATCGACGTGCGCTCCGAAGTGTTCCGACGCGCGCTCGAACGCCAGAATGACGCGATCGCCACGCTGGGCTTCGCCGGATTCTTCGGACTCGGCATCGGTCATCGGCGCTTCGCCTCGGACGTGGTCGAGGCGCGCCTGCCCGTGCTCCTGCGCCCCGCCGTCGGGACGGCTTCGGGCATGCGGGCGACGGCGACGGACATGGCGGACCGGTCGGCGCGGATCGCGGCACGCGCGAAGCGCGCATGGGGCCGCTTCAGGCTCGCCGCCATATCCTCGTTCGCATTCGTCGAGGCGACCGGACCGGTCTACGTCGCAAAGCTGCTTCGCGATGGCCTCGCGCTCTCGAAGCGACCCGTATCGGTCGACCCCCCGCCCCACGTGACGACGGCCCTCGATCTCGACCGGCGCGTCGCGACGGCTGCAAGCGTCCTCGAGGCGATGTCGCTGACCCGAGACTTCGCCAGGCTCGTGCTGTTCGCAGGGCACGGCGCCAACGTCGTCAACAACCCGCATGCAAGCGCGCTTCATTGCGGCGCCTGCGGCGGCTATCCGGGCGACGCGAACGCGCGACTGCTCGCCTCGCTGCTCAACGATCGCGACGTACGCGCCGGCCTTGCCGCGCGCGGCATCGTCGTTCCGGACGACACGCTGTTCCTCGGCGCTCTGCACGACACCACGACCGACGACGTCACGGTCTACGCCGCCGATCATCCCTCGCCCACCCACGCCGGGGATCTCGAACGCGTACGCCATTGGCTGCGATCGGCCGGCGCGCTCGCGCGGGCGGAACGCGCGTTGCGCCTGCCACGCGCCGAGCGGGCAACGGACATCCGGCGCCGCGCACGCGATTGGGCGGAAGTGCGCCCCGAGTGGGCCCTCGCCGGCTGCGAGGCCTTCGTCGCGGCACCTCGATCGCGCACGGCGGGGCGCGATCTCGCAGGCCGCGTGTTCCTCAACGAGTACGACTGGCGCCTCGACCAAGGTTTCGCGGTGCTCGAATCGATCCTGACCGCGCCCGTCGTCGTCGCCAGCTGGATCGGCCTGCAGTACTACGGTTCGGTCGTCGCACCCGAGGTGTTCGGGGCGGGCAACAAGCTCCTGCACAACGTCGTCGGCGGGGTCGGCGTCGTCGAAGGCAACGGCGGCCTGCTGCGCGCGGGCCTGCCGTGGCAATCGATTCACGACGGCGAGCGGCTCGTGCACGAACCGCTGCGGCTGTCGGTGCTCATCGAAGCCCCGCGCGAGGCGATCGGCAGGATTCTGGAACGCCACCCCGACGTTCGCGTGCTGTTCGACCGGCGTTGGTTGCACCTGTTCGCCCTCGACGACGAGGGGCGCCCGGCGTGGCGCTACGCGGGCGAACTGCGCTGGCAGGACGCGATCCGCGACGCGCACCGGAACACGACGAGCGCGCAGGAGCCCGCGCTCGCATGAAGGACCTTCCCGCCGATCTCGCCGCCCTCGAGTCCGAGGCGATCGGGATCCTGCGCGAAGGCGTCGCCGAGGCGCGCAATCCCGTGCTGCTGTTCTCGGGCGGCAAGGATTCGACGGTCCTCGCGCATCTCGCGCTGCGCGCGTTCCATCCCGCGCCGCCACCGATGCCGTTGCTGCACGTCGATTCGACCTGGGAGTTCGCCGAATTGCTCGCATTCCGCGACGCCTTCGCGCGCCGGCACGGCTTTCGGTTGATCGTCCGTGCGAACGAGGACGGCCGTGCCCAGGGCATCAATCCGTTCGACCACGGCGATGTCCATACGACGCTCATGCGCACCGAGCCGTTGAAGCGGGCACTCGATGCGGGCGGCTACGACGTCGTCTTCGGCGGCGCCCGCCGCGACGAAGAGGCGAGCCGCGCGAAAGAGCGGATCGTCTCGGTGCGCAGCGCGAGCCATGGCTGGGACCCGCGTGCGCAGCGTCCCGAGTTCGGTCGGCACTTCAACTGGCGGCTCTGCGCCGGGCAGACGATACGCGCGTTCCCGCTCTCCAACTGGACCGAGCAGGATATATGGACCTACATCCTGCGCCGCGCGATCGACCTGGCGCCGCTCTATGTCGCGAGGGACCGCCCCGTCGTGATGCGCGACGGCATGCGCATCGTCGTCGACGACCCGGCGCGCATGCGCTGGAATGCGGGCGAGCAAGCGTCGATCGAACCCGTGCGTTTCCGCACGCTCGGATGCTGGCCGGTGACGGCGGCGGTACCGTCG
>NZ_DATDMY010000204.1:0-5923 GCF_036518555.1 Dokdonella sp.
CAGCTGTGCCGCCGCCTCATCGGCGTGCCCGACTACGACACCTATGTCGCGCACCTGCGCGAACACCATCCCGAGCGCCCGGTGCCGAGCTACGCCGAGTTCTTCAACGAGCGGCAGCAGGCGCGTTATCGCGGCGGTGGCGGACGCTGCTGCTGAAAGCCTCGAGCCGTACCGCCACGCATCGCGCGCCGACGCGCCGAGCGGCCCAGGCGCCCCTGCAGGATCGCACCGTCGCACCCGCACGACGCACTCGCGCCACTGCAGGAGAGTGTACCTTGCGTGCCGCAGCGGTCTGCCTGATCTGCCGGAGAAACCACGAATGCCAAAGTTCATCACCATCGGTTATGGCGATCGCGAAGGTTACGAGCGGACATCCGCGCATGTGCTCAGCCGCGCCCATGCCCATGACGCGTCGCTCAAGCGACAGGGTGCCGTCATCGGCATCGCTGGGTCGCCCATCCAAGTGAGGAACCCCGAGGGTTTGGGGATCAAGACTCAGGCCGGCCCGTTCATGGCGTCTCCTTCCCATTGCCGGCTTTGCCGTCATCGACGCTGAGGATATCGAAGCTGCGATCAGGCTGGTGTCGCAAGCGCCCTGTGCCGTGGCGCACGGTGTCGTGGAAGTCTGGCCGCTCGAGCAACCCGACGATGCGGCCTGACACTTCGCGTATCGGCTCGCCGAAAAATCGAAAGGCGGATGCGCCTTGGGCACGTGGTGCTGCGGAGAGCTCGACGTTCGGTGCTTGGCCAGAGGTCGAGACGGCCGTCCAGGAGATCGAGCGCGTCCCTGGGGCGCCAGGGTCAAGTCACACTCCCGCTCCGGAGCGCCGGTGCTTGGCCGTGGTGCAGGGCTACTCCTTGCCCGGGTTTCGAACGTTGTTCGCCACCGGCGTCACTCGCGACGAGCGGGACATGTATGCGCAAGGGAGCATCATGGGCATCTTCGCCGGGGAGCAACTGCCCGACTTGCGGGCGAGGAAGTGGCCGCGATCCATGAGTTCCTGCAGGACGGATGGACGGCCGAACGCGGCGCGCGGGAAAGCGAAGATCGCCACCTTCCCTTCGCCGACCTTCATGAAGAAGTAAATCCAGCGGCTCGTCTTTGCGCAGCTGTCAATTCGTTCGAGCCGATGCCGCCTCGAGGCGCGGCTTGCCCAGGTCTTGCCCACGAAGTCCCTTCGAAGGAATCGCATATGCCCCGTCTCTTGTTGCTCGCACTGCTGGGTGTGTCCTCCTGTGCAAGCGCGATCGTCATCCGGGATGATGTGGATGATTCGAACTATCGAATTCCAGCGAGCGAGTTTCCTGCGCTTGTCGATCTGCCTGGCGAGGGGCATGGGGTGTTGATTGCCCCGCAATGGGTCGTCACCGCCGCTCACGCCGTCACGTGGCAATCCCGAATCGATCAGGTATCCATTGGCGGAGTAGCTAGGGGCGTTGCCCGCCTCGTGATACATCAAGGATACAAGAGGCCGCCGCAAGAGCTCCTCGACCAGGCGCTGTCCACCTGGGACTGGACGCTTTTCAGGGCGCTTCTCGCTTCGTCCGATGACGTCGCACTGCTGAGGTTGGCGCAGCCCGTCACGGACGTTTCCCCTGTCGCGATCAGTACGAGCGACGCCGAGTTCGGCCAAATCATCGAGGTCATAGGAGAAGGCGCCACGGGCAATGGTGTCACCGGGTACGCGTTCGGTGACTCTCACCGCACCGAGCTGCGGCGCGCCTACAACAAGGTGACCAGCGCCCACGGCCGCTGGCTCTGCTATACATTCGACAAACCGCCGGATGCGCTGCCCCTCGAGGGTGGTTCGGGAAGCGGCGACAGCGGTGGGCCAGTCCTGCTGCAGACCAAGAAGGGTCTGCTATTGGCTGGACTGACGTCGTGGTCGGATCCACAAAGCACCATAAGGACGCCGGGGCGCTATGGGCAAGTCACGTGCAATGTCCGCTTGAGCCATTACAAGGACTGGGTCGAGAGCATCATCTCCGCGAAGCCATGAGCGGGCACCGACCATTTGTTCAATCCGAACCTGCTTCGTCACGGCAACCATGAGCGACCCGATCCTCACGATGGCAGCGCAGGCGGAATGGGAAGCCTGGCTCGATCGGCACGGCGCGACGTCGCCGGGCGTATGGCTCCGTCTCGCAAAGCGGGGTGCCGGGCTTCCGACCGTCACGTACGCCGAGGCCCTCGAGAGCGCGCTGTGCTTTGGCTGGATCGACGGCCAGAAGCGGGCCGACGGCGAGCGCTACTGGCTGCAACGGTTTACGCCGAGAACGGCGACGAGTATCTGGTCGAAGATCAACAAGGCCAAGGCGGAGGCCCTCACGGCCGCGGGTCGGATGCGCGCCGCGGGACTACAGGAAGTGGCGCGAGCCCGGAAGGATGGACGCTGGGACGCGGCTTATTCGTCCGCGAGCACCGCAACGGTTCCGGACGACGTGCAGGCGGCGCTCGATGCCAACACGAAGGCAAAGGCGTTCTTCGCGACGCTCGATGGTCGGAATCGATATTCGATCCTGTTCCGGATCCAGGCCGTGAAGAAGCCGGAGACGCGTGCGCGCAAGATCGCCACGTTCGTCGAGATGCTGGCCAAGGGCGAGAAGATCCACCCCTGACGGCGGCGACGCCGCGTCCTCCCGGGTTCGACTCCTCGCGTGTCGGCCGCGATCCACCGCCGGCCGACCCGCGGCCACTCGCAGGTCGGCCGCGATCCACGTATGGGTCGCCCCCTCAGGACGCCGCGAGAGCGACGTACGGCGTTTCCTTCGCCGTCTGCGCCGGCACGCGCCGAGCAGCGAACGCGGCGCGCAGGCCGAACACGATCATCGCGACGACGAGCGCCATGAACGCGGCGGCGAGGCTCGCGTCGACGTAGTCATTGACGACGATGCGGTGCATGTCGGCGAGCGTCTTCGCGGGCGCGACGACCTGGCCCGCGTCGAGCGCGGTCTGGAACTTCGCCGCGTGCGCGCTGAAGCTGATCTTCGGATCGGCGCCGAACGCCTTCTGCCAGCCCGCGGTGAGCGTGCAGACGACAAGCCAGACCGTCGGCAGCAGCGGGATCCACAGGTACTTCTCGCGCTTGAGCTTGACCAGGCACACGCACGCGAAGATCAGCGCGATCGCGGCGAGCATCTGGTTGGCGATGCCGAACAGCGGCCACAGCGTGTTGATGCCGCCGAGCGGGTCGACGACGCCTTGATAGAGGAAATAACCCCAGCACGCGACGCACAGCGCGGTCGCGACGAGGTTGGCCGCCCACGATTCGGTCCTGTGCAGCGACGGCACGGCGAGGCCTGCGAGTTCCTGGATCATGAAGCGGCCCACGCGCGTGCCCGCGTCGACGGTGGTGAGGATGAACAGCGCCTCGAACAGGATCGCGTAGTGGTACCAGAACGCCATCATGCCCTCGCCGGGCACGAGGCCGTGGAGGATCTGCGCCATGCCGACCGCGAGCGTCGGCGCGCCGCCGGCGCGCGAGAGGATCGTCGTCTCGCCGATGTCCTTCGCGGTCTGCGCGAGCAGCTCGGGCGTGACGACGAAGCCCCATTGGCTGATCGCCTGCGCGGCGGTGTCGACGGTCGTGCCGATCAGCGCCGCGGGCGCGTTCATCGCGAAGTAGACGCCCGGCTGCAGCACGCACGCGGCGATCAGCGCCATGATCGCGACGAACGCTTCCATGAGCATCGCGCCGTAACCGACGAGCGGCGCGTCGGCTTCGCTCGCGATGAGCTTGGGCGTCGTGCCCGACGAGATCAGCGAATGCCAGCCCGACACCGCGCCGCACGCGATCGTGATGAACAGGAACGGGAACAGCGAACCCGCGAACACCGGCCCGGTGCCGTCGACGAATTTCGTGAGCGCGGGCATCCTGAGTTCGGGCATCGCGAACACGATGCCGACCGCGAGCAGCAGGATCGTGCCGATCTTGAGGAACGTGCTGAGGTAGTCGCGCGGCGCGAGCAGCAGCCACACCGGCATCGCGGCGGCGCAGAAGCCATAGGCGATGAGCATCCAGGCGAGCGCCTTGCCATCGAACGTGAACGCCTTCGCCCATGTCGGGTCCGCCGCGACGATGCCGCCGAGCCAGATCGAGACGAGCAGCAGCACGAGGCCGATCACCGACACTTCGAGCACGCGCCCGGGGCGCAGGAAGCGCAGGTAAAGACCCATGAGCAGCGCGATCGGGATCGTCATCGCGACCGTGAACGTGCCCCACGGGCTGATCGCGAGCGCCTTGACGACGACGAGCGCGAGCACGGCGAGGATGATGAACATGATCATGAGCACGCCGATCATCGCGATCACGCCCGCGGCCGGACCCATTTCAGCGCGCACCATCTCGCCGAGCGAGCGGCCGTCGCGGCGGATCGAGAGGCCGAGGATCATGAAATCCTGCACCGCGCCCGCGAGAACGACGCCGATGAGGATCCACAACGTGCCGGGCAGGTAGCCCATCTGCGCCGCGAGCACGGGGCCGACGAGCGGGCCGGCGCCCGCGATCGCCGCGAAGTGATGGCCGAACACGATCCAGCGGTCGGTCGGCACGTAGTCGAGGCCGTCGTTGCGGCGCACCGACGGCGGCGCGCGCGAGGGGTCGAGCGCGAGCGCGCGATCGGCGATGAAGCGCGCGTAGAAGCGCTGCGCGGTGAGGAAGATCGCGGCCGCGGCGCCGACCAGCCAGATCGCATTGATCGACTCGCCGCGCTGCAACGCGATCGTGCCGAGGCAGAACGCGCCGAGGACGGCGAGTGCGGCCCAGCCGAGCTTGGAAAGAGGGCTCGCGGGAACGATGGCAGCCATGTTCATGGAGGTCGGCTCTGCGCAGCGGACGGGTGCCCCGAGCGTGGCCTTTCGTGCCGGGGCGGTCAATGCGCGATGCGGGAAATGCGCGTTCGACTTTGGTCGAATCGGCGCGCGCCCGCACTGCGCGCTCCGTGCGCATGCGCTCGTCAGCGGCCCCGTTCGTGCAGCACGGTCACCACTCCGCGCACCGCGGGACCGGCGCGTCGTTCGCGCGAGTCCACGGCCACGCACGGGCTCGAGGGCATCACGCTTGGAGTCGAACGCGAGGACGCGGCGCTCGCCGCCGGCTTCGATCCGTCGTGCGTGCGTGCCGTCCTACAGCCAGTGCGCCTTGCGCAGCAGCCAGAACAGCACGCCGCAGATGCCGAGCGTGACCGTGATCATCGCCGGGTACGCCCACGGCTGGTCGAGTTCGGGCATGTGGTGGAAGTTCATGCCGTACCAGCTCGCGAGCAGCGTCGGCGCGGCGAGCAGGGCGGCCCAGCCGGCGAGGCGCTTGACCACTTCGCCCTGCGCGACGGTTACGAGCGCGAGGTTCACGCTGAGCGCAGCGGTGAGCATTTCGCGCATCGTGTCGGTCGATTCGTTGATGCGCGCGGCATGGTCGTAGACGTCGCGGAAATACGGTCGCACTTCGTCGCGGATCAGGCCCGGGTACTGCCGGCTGAGCTGGTTGAGGATGTCCTGCAGCGGCGCGATCGCGAGGCGCAGGGTGACCAGTTCCTTCTTCAGCACGTACAGGCGGCGGATCGTCTCGCGCTTGAAGGTTTCCTCGAATACTTCGTCCTCGAGTTCCTGCAGCTCCTCGCGGAACTCGCGCACGATCGGGAAGAAGTTGTCGACGATGAAGTCGAGCACGGCATAGAGCGAATAGCTCGGCCCGAGCGCGAGCATCTCCTGCGACTGCTCGCAGCCGCGCCGCGCGGTCGCGTAGCTGAGCGAAGCGCCGTGGCGCACGGTGACGATGTAGCGCTTGCCCATGAAGATGTGCGTTTCGCCGAACGCGATCTTGCCGGCGACGACCTGCGAGGTGTGCGCGACGATGAACAGCGAGTCGCCGTAGACCTCGATCTTCGGGCGCTGGTGCGCGTTGTGCGCGTCCTCGACCGCGAG
>NZ_DATDMY010000205.1:0-8120 GCF_036518555.1 Dokdonella sp.
GCGTTCGCGCACGCGCCGTCCGCATCGTCGTCGAAGCCGTTCGCGAAGAGGCGGTCGGCGGCGGCGCACGACGTCGCGGCCACGTCGAACTGCAGCGGGATCGCGCGCATCGGCTCGGCCGGATCGTTGCTCGCGATGCAGAGCGCGGCCATGTGCGTGCCCGCGGCCACGATGCTCGCGTCGAACGTGAGTGAGACATCGGCGTGCGCGCCGGCGGCGACGGCGCCGCTCGCGGGAGCGAACGTGAGCCACGGTTCGATGGCCGGCGTGCCGCAGTCGGGCGGCGTGACGCCGTCGCTGAGCGTGGTCGTGATCGTGTAGTCCAGCGTGCCCGCACCGGTGTTGCCGATCGCGAGCGTCTGCACGCTCTGCATGTCGCCCTGGGTCGCCACTGCGAGCTTCGAGGCGACTGCGAGGATCGGCTGCGTCGGCGCGCCTTCGTCGCCGAGCGTGATCACGAGGTCGGCTTCGTTCGGCGGATCGCCGTTGCCGTCGCCGACCGCGTGCACGGTCAGCGGCAGATCGCCGGTGTAGCCGGCCGGTACGTCGAGGTCGACGATGACGATCTGTTCCTCGCCGGGATCGGGCGATCCGGCGAAGCTGCCGCAGCCGTCGAGCGCGGGCCACCCGAGCGGGTACCAGCCGCCGTCACTCGTGCCCACGCCGTCGACGAGCGGGTGGACGTCCGAGCAGAACGTGAAGGTGTTGCGCTTGCGCACGGCCGACAGCGTCACGCCGACGGGCACCTGGAACGTGAGTGCGTCGGCGCCGGCGAACGCGTTCGAGATCAGGTGCAGGTCGAGCAGGAAGCTGTTGATGCGGCCGCGCGCGTAGGTCGTCGGCGCGCTCGTGCCGGTGATGGCGATATCGGCGTGCGCGAGCGGCGCGAACGCGGTGCCGAGATACAGGGCGGCGAGGGCGGCTACGCGCGACGTGCGCGCGTGGAACGTCGGCGAGGACGAGGCGATCACGGCGCGGCGCTCCCGATCACGAGGTTGTCGAGCGTGGCCCAGCGGTCCTGCGATTCGCCGGGCACGGGCGGGTCGATCTCCGGGGCGTCGACGAACAGGGCGGCGATCGGCGCGGTGGCGACGAAGCCGCGGAAGTCGTCCGGTCCGCTCGTGTCGACGGTTTCGGTCGCGCCGATCGTGCCGTCCTGCATGAGCACGGTGATTACGACCTGGCCCGAGGTCGGCTGCAGCGAAAAGTCCGACGGCCACACGTTCGCGCCGATCGCGCTGAATGGCGGGTCGGAGATCGAGGTCGCGACGGAGATCGGATCGTCGACGCGGTCGGTCGAGATGAAGCCGTCGCCGTTGTAGAGCGGGTGCGTCGCGAACACGCCCGTGAAGATCACGTAGTGCCAGCCGTCGCTGCCGTCGGTGTACTGGATCGGCTGCGCCGTGCCCGGCGCGATCTCGCTGAAGTCGTGCCCGGCGTAGCCGGGCGCGAGCGCGGCGAGGAACGCGGCGCGGTCGGTGTAGACGGTGACCGGGCTGCCGCCCCGGACGCTGTCGCTGCCGCTCGCGAAAACGCGGTCGAGCACGTCGACGGGGAGGCCTTCTCCCGGTCCGTTCGCGCCCGAGCGCGAGGTCGTCGATGCGCTCGCCGAGCTCGCCGCAAGGGCGAGCAGGACGAGGGCGGATACCCGGATGGCTGTCATGGATCGGTTCCTGAGGTGGGGAGCGAACGCCCGCGCGTGGCTGCGGCTGCGGCCGCGGGTAGTCGCCATGCACTTCACGACGGATCGGCGGTCGCGTCCATTCGGGGCGCCTTACGATCGCCTTCCGTCACGCTTCCGTCACGCTTCGGACGACGCGACGGAAACGGCATGGAGGCGGAAAGGAGGACGGCGGTGATCGATGGCGTGAGCGAGGTGATCCCGTCACGCTGCGCCCGTTGATTGCCTCCGATCCCTTTTCCCCCTCGCGTCAATGGCCTCCGACCCTGTGTCCTTCTCGGGCCACCGGCGCGAGCGTGAGCTCGGCCGGGATCGCGCGCTCGCCGGCGAGGTCGCGCACGGCCGCGAGGGCGCTGCGCCACGCGACGGGCTCGCCGAGCGCATGGGCGAGGCGGAGCTGGAGCAGGGCGCAGTCGAAGTCGTCGGCGGCCCACGCGCCGACCCGCCCGACCAGCGCGGCCGCGTCGCCGAGCCGGTCCCGCGCGATGAGCGCGCCCGCCCAGGATTCGATCACCATCGCCATCGTGCGCGGCGTGCCGTCGGCGTCGGCGAGGTCGAGCGCCTGGCGCCAGGCGCGGTCGGCGTCGTCGAGGTGGCCGAGCGCGAACGCGCGTTCGGCCTCGGCGAGGCGGCGGTAGGGCGCGCCCGCGCGCGAGCCCGCGTCGCTGCGCGTCGACGGTGCGATGGCCGTGCCGGGCTCGGCCGTGGTCGGCGCCAGCACGCGCTGGCGCCAGAGGTTCGCCTTCGCTTGCAGCGTGTCGTCGGCGCCTTCGGCCATCAGCGCGACGGGCAGCGGGCCGGCTTCGCGCGCGGCGTCGTCGCGGCGGCCTTCGGCGAGCGCGAGTTCGACGCGCAGCACGCGGATGCGCAGGTCGTCGCGCGAGAGCTGCAGGTAGCCCTGGTCGCCGCGTTCGACCTGCGCGAGCGCGTCGTGCACCGCGCGCAGCTGGCCGCACGCGAGCAGGATGCGTGCGCGCATCAGGGTGAGCACGCGCAGCAGCAGCGGATCGCCGCCGCCGGCGGCGATCGCGGTGGTGCGATCGCTCGTCGCGAGCGCGGCGTGGTTCTGCAACTGGTCGAGCTGCACGTCCTGCAGGCCGATCAGCGCGCTCTTGAGCGGACGCATCGCGGCGAACGCCTCGAACTGGCGCGCGGCCGCTTCGTAGCGCGGCATCGCCTGTGTCGCGGCACCGCGTGCGGAATCGAGCAGCGCCCACTCGAGGTCGGCGCGCGCGACCGCGAGGCGGTCGCCGCTCTGCGCAAGCACGACGCGCGCGCGGCCGAGGTCGTCGGCGGCCGCCGCGTAGTCGTTCGCGATCGTGCTCGATGCGCCGCGTCCGAGATACGCTTCGCCGAGCGCGTGTTCGTAGTTGCCGGCGCCCTGCGCGGCGAGCGCGCCGTCGAAGTCCGCGCGTGCTTCCTGCGCGCGGCCGAGGCGGATGCGCCCGCTGCCGCGCGTGATGAACACGCGCATGCGCAGGTAGGCGTCGTCGCTGGTCGGCTTGCGCTCGAGCAGCTGCGTGAGTTCCTGCTCGGCCACATCGTAGTGGCCGAGCCGCTGTTCGACCTGCGCGTGCAGCAGGTGCGTCTCGCCGTCGTCGCGTCGCGCATCGGGAATCGATTCGAGCGTCGCCTTCGCGCTCGCCGGATCGTCGGCGAGCAGCGCGGCGCGCACGCGCTGCAGGCGTTCGGCCGAAGCCGCGTCGGCGGGCTCGACCGGCACGTCGCGACCGAGCGCGACGATGAGCTGGTCGCTCGCGCGACGCAGCGCGCCGACGAGGTCGTTGTCGGTCGCGCTCGCCTGCACGTCGCGCGTGCCGTCGAGCGCGCCATGCAACGCGACGTTCCACGCGGCGTGATCGCGCGCGACGCGGCCGTCGACGATGAGGCCGATGCCCGCATCGCGACGCAGGCGCGCCGTCGCGCCGTCGGCGTCGGCCTTGCCCGCGGTCAGCACGCCGAGCGTCGCTTCGCTCGGCAGCACCGCGAGCTGCGCGCGGCGCAGGCGGTCTGCGACGAGGTCCATGCCGCCGAGGCGTACCCACGCGACGTCGGGACCGCTGCCGACGTCGAGCGGCCGCACGGCGACGTGCAGCGCCGCGTCGGGTCCCGCGGAAACCGATGGGGTGGTGTCGGCACGGTGGCGCAGGAACAGCGCCGCTGCGATCGCGACGAGCGCGAGCACCGTGAGCACGCCGGCGAGTGCGTTGCGCGGCGTGCGGCGCGCGCGCAGAGGTACGGGCTGCGCGTTGCGTGCGCCGGTGGATGCTCGCGGTATCGCCGACGCGGACGATGCCATCGCGGGAGCCGGTACCCCGTTCGTCGCATCCGCGTGGACGCCGGCGGCATGGACTGCAGGTGTCGCGACGTCGCGCATCGCGGCGGATTCCTGCATCGGCGCCGGCATCGCGGCGCCTGCTTCGCTCGCGTCGTTCGCCTCGACCGTCGTCGCGACGACCCAGCGATAGCCGAAACCGGCGATCGTACGGATCGCCTCCTGGCGGTCGGCGCTGTCGCCGACGAGGCGGCGTGCGCGCAGGATCAGCTGGAACAGCTGCGTGTCGGAGACGTTGTCGCGCCGCCACACCGCGGCGATGAGTTCGGACTGTGGTACCGCGCGCTCGCGATGTTCGATGAGGTGGGCGAGGCAGGCGAACACGCGCGCGGGCATGTCGATCGGCGCGTCGCCGCGCCGCAGCTCCCGCTTCACCGTGTCGAGCCTGAATTCGCCGAAGCGGAAGACCGCGTTGACCATCGTCGCTTGCGTTTTGCCGGTGCCCCGCGGGCATTGCGGGGCACCCGCGCCGCGGGGGCGAGCGGTGATTATAGCGGCAGGCGACATGGTCCCCGCTCGCATTCCCCCCACCCGCTTGGGGGAGAGGGCAGGGTGAGGGCAATCGGAGCGCGAGGCACGCAAGAGTGGGATCGGTGCGTCGGGCTCCGGGAGCCCTCAGCCGCCGCGCTGCGCACGTCGGCCTCTCCCGCGAGCGGGAGAGGCGAGGTGGAGCGCCGCGATAGCGAACGCCAGTATCACATCAAGCGCATCACCTTCGCGACGACGCGGTAGCTGCCGTCGGCCTGCTTGTCGTCGGCCTTGAGGCTCAGGCGCCATTGCCCGCCGCGTTCGGACGTGTATTCCCACGCGAGTTGTTTCGCGTCGCGCAGGTCGAGGATGCGCAGCGCCTTGTCGTCGACCGCGAACGCGCGGACGTGGGCGACGAACGCGGCTGGATCCATCGGCGATTCGATGCGGTAGGCGGTCTCCCAGTATTTCGTGTCGCCGAGCGAGCTGAGCTGGGTGATCTTGGTGCCGTCGTCGAACGTGAGCGGCTTCGCCGGCATGCGCATGAACTGGTCGGCCATGAGGCCGCGGATGAAGCCGCCGTCGGGCGACCACGCGTATTCGAGGTGCATCGCGACCGAGCGCGCGGCCTCGGTGCCGCGCACGTTCGCGACGACGTGCAACGCGGTGTCGATGCCCGAGGCGAGGCCGGCCGAGGTGACGAGCTTGCCCACCTGCACCCAGCGCTGGTCGCGCACCACGGTCACCTTCGGATAGTTCTTCGCCATGTGGTCGAAGTGGGCGTGGAACGTCGTCGCTCTCTGGCCGTCGAGCAGGCCGGTATTGGCGAGGATGTCCGAACCGGTGCACACGCTCATGATCTGCGTGGCGGACGCGGCGTTCTTCAGCAGCCACGTGCGCGTCGCCTCGTCCTTCGCCGCGGCCTCGACGTCGCCACCGGGCACGAGGATGATGTCGGCCGCAGGCGCGTCGGCGAACGAATGGTCGACGTTGACGCTGAGGTTCATCGCGGTCTTCACCGCCTTGCCGTCGCGCGAAACGGTGTGCACGTCGAAGCCGGCTTGCCCGAACACCTCGTACGGGCCCGCGAAATCGATGATCTCGACGCCATCGAACATGAGGATCGCGACGCGCGTCTTCGCCGGCGGCGCAGGTTCGGCATGGGTCGGCACGAGCGGGAGCAGCAGGATCGCGAGCAGCCAGCGCAGCGGTTTCATGGCGCATCTCCATATCAGGGTGATGCGCACTGTCGGCCGTGCACGCACGGCGATGGGGACGAACAGCCGACGAATCCGGCCATCGCACGGCCGCCCGATCCGCGGTCAGCGGCCGAAGCGCTCGCGGTATTCGTTCGGCGAGGCGCCGTAGCGCGTGCGGAACGCGCGCCGGAACGCATCCGCACTGGCAAAGCCGACCGTCGCTGCGATGCGGTCGATCGCGAGCGTGCCCGAGGTGAGCAGCACGCACGCGCGCTCGAGGCGCAGGCGTTCGACGTAGCGCGCGGGCGTCGCGTCGAACGTGTCGGCGAACAGGCGGCGGAAATGGCGCGGGCTCATCGCCATGCGGTCGGCGAGACGCTCGACGCCGAGGTCCTCGTCGAGATGGTCGAGCAGCCAGTCGACGAGCGCGCGCAGGCGCCCGCTGCCACGCGTCTGCGCATCGAGCGGCGCGGAGAACTGCGCCTGGTTGCCGGGGCGCTTCATGTACATCACGAGTTCGCGCGCGACCGCGAGCGCGACCGCGGCGCCGTGGTCTTCCTCGACCAGCGAGAGCGCGAGATCGAGTCCCGCGGTGAGCCCGCCCGAGGTGTGGAAGCGGCCGTCGCGCAGGAACAGGTGGTCCGCTTCGATGCGCACGTGCGGATAGCGCGCCTGCGCGTCCGTCGCGTGCGCCCAGTGCGTGGTGACGCGGCGGCCGTCGACGAGGCCGGTCGCGGCGAGGATGTAGAGCCCGGTGCAGACGGAGACGACGCGGCGCGCGCTCGCCGCGCGTTCGCGGATCCAGTCGAGCAGCACCGGATCGGCGTTGACGACGCGGCTGCCCGCGCCGCCCGGGATCACGAGCGTATCGAGCAAGGGCGCGTCCGCGAGCGTCGTGTCGGGCACGATCGTGACGTGGCCCTCGGTGCGCACCGGCGTCGCGTCGCGACCGATCGTGCACAGCGCGTACGCGAGGCCACGCGCGCCCACGCGCGCGTTCGCGGCCGCGAACACGTCCATCGGCCCGGTGACGTCGAGCGACTGCACGTCGTCGTAGACGAGCACACCGACCGTCGCCATGCGGCTATCCGTACGACAGCGACGCGAGCGTGCCCGCGTCGTCGAGCCCGATCGAGAACGCGAGGCGGCTGCCGGGCCCGAATGCGATCACGTAGTCGTACCACTGCAGGCCGCGGTCCGTGCGTGCGCCCTTGTAGATGTAGCGCGTCGGCGTGCCGTACGGCCCGAACAGGTCGGCGAGCCGGCGTGCGAGTCCGCTTTTCATCTTCGTCGCCAGTTTCGGCGCGAGCGAAGCATCGTCCGCGTCGCCGCGCTGCACGGCCTCGAACACGGCCTCGACGCGCGACGCAGCTTTGGCAGGCTCGTCCGCCGCGGGCGCGTCGGCCGCCGCGGCGATCGCCGGGAATAGATCGTCGAAGATCGCGTTGGTGATCGTCTCCCCGGGCTCCGGGCTGGTCGTGTTGTTGGTGAGCGCGACGAGGCGCACGTGCTGCTTCGGGAAGAACTCGTTCGCCGAGGTGAAGCCGAACGAGCCGCCGGTGTGACCGATGCGCGGCTGGTCGCGCACGCGGTCGACGAACAGGCCGAGGCCGTAGTCGGACGTCCCTTCGGCGAGCGGCGTCGCAGTCGTCATCAGGCGAACGCTCGCGTCGCCGACGATCTCGCCGCGGGCGAGCGCGCGGCTCCAGCGGATCATGTCGTCGACGGTCGAGACGAGGTGACCGGCGGCGCCGCCGACGCTGTCGTCGATCACGGGTGCGCGTTCGGACCGGCCGTGGTCGACGCGATAGCCGACCGCCATGCCCGCGAGATGCGGCTCGTCCGCGACCGTCGCCGTGTGCGTCATGCCCGCGCGGCGCAGCAGGTGTTTGCGCACGTAGTCGCGATAGCGTTCGTGCGAGACGACTTCGATCACGCGCCCGAGCAGGATGTAGCCGGTGTTGCAGTAGGCCATGCGGCTGCCCGGCGCGAACACGAGCGGCTTGCCGGCGACGCGCGCGATGATCTCCTCGAACGTGTGCGGCTTCGACGCCCAGGCCTCGACATCGTCGCCTTCGAGATATTCCGGCAGGCCGCTCGTGTGCGAGAGCAGCTGGCGCAAGGTGATTTCGTCCGCGTGCGGCGCGTCGGGCAGGATCGTCGCGAGGCGCGCGTCGATGTCGAGTTTGTGCGCGTCCTGTAATTGCAGGATCGCCGCGGCGGTGAACTGCTTGGTGATCGAACCGATCTCGAACGGCGTGGCGACTTCGACCGGAAGCGCGTGCTCGCGATCACGCAGGCCGTAGGCCGTGCGGTAGACGACGCGGTCGTCCTGCACGACGGCGACGACCGCGCCCGGCGTGTGCGTGCGCGCGAGGATCGCCTGCACGTCGGCGTCGATGCGTGCGGCGCGCATGGCGTCGAGGGGCGCCGCATG
>NZ_DATDMY010000206.1:0-15751 GCF_036518555.1 Dokdonella sp.
CAGGTCAGAAGGGCCGCAGTTGAAGCGGCGATGCACTCGTATGAACTTTGACTTGGATCAATACCGGGCCGAACCGCAGTAGGAAAGTGAACTCTCCCCTACGAAGGAGGCTCGCCATGCCGACGTTCATAACCCAAGGCCGTTACACGTCCGAAGCCATCCGCGGGATGATGGCCAACCCTGCCGACGATCGCGTCGAGAACCTCGCGAAGCTGTTCGCCGCTTCGGGAGGCAAGTTGCTGAACTACTACATGACGTTCGGCGACTACGACTTCGTGGTCATCTCCGAGGGGCCGTACGAAGGCGTCGCGCCGTCGACGATCGTCACGGCCGCATCCGGCAGCGTCGTCGACCTCAAGACCACGATCGCAGTGCCGTCGTCCGAGATGAAGACCTTGTTCTCGAAGGCCGGCAAGCTCGCGGCGGGTTTCAAGCCCGCAGGCATCCGCGCGGCTGCGACGGCGTGATGCGCTGACCCCCGTCTCGACGATCGGCGATGCCGGCCTCGCCCGGTCGCGCCGATCGCGGGAGCCGAGTCGGAGTGGCTCGTTCGTGGCGTCGCGTGAGCTCGCGACGTCGACGCCGACGAGTCCACTTCGACGTCGGTTGTCGCTCCCCCGGGAGAATCCGATTCGCGAACCGGCGATCGCGTTCGCGCGAAAGCGCTGCCCGACGTGCGCCGGGCAGGAGCGGCCTTCACGCGCACGTCGCGTGCGTGGAGATGCCATCTCCGTGCGCCCTCGTGGCCACGCGGGTCGTCGAGTGCGCCCGATTCGGGCGTAGGATGGGCGCACCGGGGCACGGAATGGGGACGGGTCATGAAGCGTGCGTGGATCGTGGGGCTGCTGCTGCTCGCCGCCAGTGGCGCGGCGCTCGCGGCGCAGACATGTCCGGCGATCGAAACGTCGATGGTCGGCAAGGGCTTCGGCGGCGGGCCGTGGCGCGTGATGTCGGGCGGGCCGGGCGAATGCAGCTTCATGGCCGCGGACACGAGCGTCAACTTCGGCTTCAGCCACATCGTGGGCGAGTCGCCCGACCTCGCGCGCAAGGCCGCGCTCGAGATGCGCGACGCGGTCGCGGCCACCAGCGTCGTGGAGCCGATGCCTTCGCTGGGCGAGGAAGGCTTCGCCTATCGCCCGAAGAACGACGCGGGCGAGGCGGACCCGAAGTCGATGTTCTTCTATGGCCATCGCGGTCGCGTCGGCGTGTCGGGCTACCTCAACCTCGCGAGCGCGATCACGCCCGCGCAGCGCGATTTCGCCGCCGGCCTGATCGCCGGCACGCTCGGCGTCGCGACGAAGCCGAAGGCGCTCGCGAAGGAGACCGATTGCCCATACCTCGACGACGCCCTCGTGAAGAAGCTGCTGCCTTCGGGTAACGCGTCGGTCATCGTGCCGGACAGGAACAACTGCGTGATGTCCGCGGACGGGCGCGTGATCACCGTGGCGGTCACGAAGAGTGCCCGCAGTCGCGACGCGGCCGAGGGCATGATGCGCAGCGGCGGCTGCACGCTCGATCCGCTGCCGCGGCTCGGCACGACCGCGGGCGTCGTCCACCACTGCTTCGAAGGCAACGCGCGCGCGCAGGTGATCGTCGCGACGGGCGGCCGCATGCTCGAGATCACCTACGTGCCGGGCCAGGAGCCGACCGACGAGCAGCGCGCGACGCTGGTCGAACTCGCGGAGTTCGCGTTGAAGCACTAGGAGCTCGAGCCGGCCTCGTGAATGGAGTCGACGTATGCCGGCGGGTAGGTCGGCCGACCTTGCGCTATCGTGTCGGCACGTCCATTGCGAACCGGCTTTCGAGATGCGTATCGGCCTGCTGGCGGACCTTCACGCGAATCGCGAGGCGACCGAAGCGTGCGTCGAGGCCTTGCGCGATGCGGGTTGCGCGCGCCACGTGTTCCTCGGCGATCTCGTCGGCTATGGCGCGGACCCGGCATGGGTGGTCGAATTCGTGCGCGGCGAGGTCGAGTCCGGCGCCGTCGCCGTGCTGGGCAACCATGACGCGGCAGCGATCGGCCGGCTCGGGGCCAGCGCGATGCACGCACGGGCCGAGGCGGCGATCGCCTGGACGAGCCGCCAGCTCGACGACGACCAGCGCGCATTCCTCGCCTCATTGCCCTTGGACGTGCGCGAGGACGACCGGCTCTACGTGCACGCCAACGCATGGGCGCCGGGCGACTGGGCATACGTCGGCACTCCGCTCGCGGCGGCGCGCAGCCTCGCCGCGACCGATGCGCGCCTGACGTTCTGCGGCCACGTGCACGAACCGGCGCTGTACCACGCCCAGAACGCGACCGCGCACCATTTCGAACCGAGGGCGGGCATGCCGATCCCGCTCTCGGGCACGCGTCGCTGGCTCGCGATCCCGGGTTCGTGCGGGCAGCCGCGCGACCGCAATCCCGCCGCCGCGTGCGCATGGTTCGACGCCGGTACGTCGACGCTCGCGTTCCTGCGCGTTCCCTACGATCACGAACGCGCGGCGGCGAAGATCCGCGCGGCCGGCCTGCCGCCCGCATTCGCCGACCGCCTGCTCGCAGGGACCTGATCGATGCCGCTGCATCCCCGACCCGGCCTTTCGATCGGCGAGTTCACGCTGGTCGAACCCTTGCGCGCCGGCGGCATGGCCACGCTGTGGCGCGTCTCGCATCCGCGGCAGGCGTTTCCGCTGCTCGCCAAGCTGCCGCACGTCGGCTACGGCGAGGACGTGAGCCGCATCGTGAGCTTCGAGGTCGAACGCATGCTCATGCCGTCGCTCTCGGGGCCGCACGTCCCGCGCTTCGTTGCGAGCGGCGAAGTCGACGACCAACCCTGGATCGTCATGGAGTTCGTGAGCGGCGAGACCCTGCTGTCGCTGCTCGACGCCTCGCCGTTGCCGCCCGAGCGCGTCGCCGCGCTCGGCGCGCTCGCCGCGCTCGCGCTCGACGACCTGCATCGGCAACACGTGGTGCACCTCGACGTCAAGCCGGGAAACCTGCTCGTCCACGCCGACGCGCAGGGTCGCGAGCGGATCGTGCTGCTCGACTTCGGCCTGTCCCACCATGCGCACCTGCCTGACCTGCTCGCCGAACAGTTCCGCGTGCCGATGGGCACGGCGCCGTACATCGCGCCGGAGCAGGTGCTCGGCGTTCGCAACGATCCGCGCAGCGACCTGTTCGCGCTCGGCGCGACGCTGTACTACCTTGCGACCGGCGAAACCCCGTTCGGCGCACCGACGAGCGACAGCGGGCTCAAGCGGCGCTTCTATCGCGCCCCCGTACCGCCGCGCGCATTGCAGCCGGGCATCCCGCGTTGGCTGCAGGAAATCATCCTGCGTTGCCTCGAAGTCGATCCGGACGCGCGCTACCCGACCGCGGCGCAACTCGCGTTCGACCTGCAGCACCCGGAGCAGGTTGCGCTGACCGAGCGCGCCGAGCGCACGCGCGACGATGGCGCGTTCGACGCAGTCAAGCGCTGGCTGCGCGGTTTCCGGCTCGACGCCGAGGAGCTGCGAGCGAAGCGCGCGCGCGATGAAGCGCGCCCGCCGCTCATCGTCGTCGCGGTCGACCTCAAGCAGGGCGATGGCGCCCTCGACGCGGCCTTGCTCGACGTCGTGCGGCGCATCGTCGAGACCACCGCGCATGCGCGCCTCGCCTGCGTGACCGTCCTGCGCACGCCGCGCATCGGCATGGAAACGAACATCGACGCCGAAGGGCGCAATCGCCACGTCAAACGCCTCGTCGCGTTGCGCCACTGGGCGCGTCCGCTCGCATTGCCCGAGCACCGCGTCACGTACCACGTGCTCGAATCGACCGACGTCGCGCAGGCGATCATCGACTACGCGCGCAACAATGCGATCGACCACATCGTCATGGGCGCACGCGGCGTCACCGGCGTGCGCCGATTGCTCGGCAGCGTCTCCGCGCGCGTCGTCGCGGAAGCGAACTGCACGACGACGGTCGTCCGCGCGGCCCGCCACGGCTCGGATCAGGAGCCGTGACGCTCGCACTCACGTAGGGCGGTACGCGCACTGCGCGTGCTGCCGCTTTGTCGTCGAACCTGCGCGCGCACGGTAAACGATGCTCGCCGGAAACGCGGTCCGTCCGGCCTCCGTGTGAAGGATGTCGGGGCGGGTCATTCTCCCTTTTTTCCGGCCCGTGTATGCTTGGCGGCAGGTCGGCGTGCGTGTGCCGTCGAACCTCGAACGATTCGACGTCACACAGGGGAAAGTCCATGTTCAATCGTGCCATCCGCGCCGCGGTGTTGTGCTTCGTCGTGCTCGCTTCAGGGTGCGCGACGACGACCGACCGCATCGATCTCGCCTACACGCCGCAGATTGCGCCGCCGATCGTTCCGGGCGCGAGCGGGGTCACTGTTTCGGTGCAGGTCATCGACGACCGCCAGGACAAGACCAAGGTCAGTTCGAAGAAGAACGGTTACGGCATGGAGATGGCGCCGATCATCGCCAACGAGGATGTCTCGATCACGATCCGCAAGGCGATCGAAACCGAGCTCGGAAACCGCGGTTTCAAGGTTTCCGTGGATTCGGCGCTGGTCCAGGTCATCGGCGATCTCACGCGCTTCTACAACGACCACAAGACCGGCTTCTTTTCCGGCGACGCGGTCGCCGACCTCAACCTGTCGGTCAATGTGAAGTCGAAGGACGGCAAGCTGCTCTACGGCAAGCAGATCGTCGCGCGGGGCATCGAGCCGAACACGCAGCTGGCGACGGGCAACAATGCGCGCATCGCGCTCGAGAAGGCGCTGCAGGATGGTATGGCGAACCTGTTCGGCGACAACGAATTCATCGCGGCGTTGACTTCGGTCGCGGCGAAGTAGCTCACGGATTCGCCGTCCGCGCGTGCGCTCGGCGTCGCAATCGTAGTGAGCGCGACGTAGAGATGCGCAAGCGGCATGTGGGGCGGTACGCGCCCAGCGCGTGCCGCCGACTTGCCGACGTCGCGCGCACATGGCGGGACGCGCAGCGCGCGTGCCGCCCTAGGATGCCTGCGCCCGCCGGCGCGGCCACGCGAAGTACGTCCTCCACGCGTACCCCCACGGGACGACCGCCGCGAGCGCGGGCAGCGCGAGGAAGGATGCGGCGACCTCGCCGGTCGGCGAGTCCCACAACGCGCCGGCCTGCCAGAGCGGATAGGCGATGAAGGCGAGCCAGATCGTCTTGTAGCCGATGGTGAAGAACATCAGCGGCAGCCAGCGCAGCGGACGGAACAGTCCGAACAGCGCGAGCGCGGGATAGGTCGCCCATACGGCGACCGCGACGGCGCGCAAGGGGTCCCACGCGCCCGCGTGCGTGAGCAACGACTGCCACGCGGTCGGCGCGGCGAACGCGAGCATGAGCCCGTAGAACAGGCGCAGTCCCCAGAGCTGCACGGGACGTACGCCCTCGAGCCGCGGATCGGGGGAAAGGAAGCGGACGAGCGCGTGGGCGGACATGGCGTCAATCCTCGGTGGATACGGTGGGGTCGCGGGCGAGCAGGTCGCCCGGTTGGCAGTCGAGCGCGGCGCAGATCGCCTCGAGCGTGGAGAAGCGGATCGCCTTCGCCTTTCCGGTCTTGAGGATCGACAGGTTCGCGAGCGTGATATCGACGCGTGCGGCGAGCTCGGTGAGCGTCATGCGGCGCGCATGCAGCAGGTCGTCGAGGCGGACGACGATCGCCATGTCACACCGTTCCTTCGAGGTCGGCACGCAGGCGCGCGCCGTGCGCGAACACGCCGGACAGGACGAACAGGAGCAGCACCGCGAGCCACGGCGTGAACGAGAATCCGCCGAGCCGTCCCGGCTGCCACACGAGGGCGGCGATCGCCGTTACGCCGAGGCGCAGCACCTCGAGCGCGAGCACGCTCCACGCGATCGCGTCGAGCCGATCCGCGTTCTCGAGGATGAACGGGTCGCCGTCGCGCACGCTGTCGACCATCGCGAGCAGGCGTCGCAGGATCGTGTGCACGATCGCGGCGCCGGCGAATCCGATGACGACGATCGCACGCAGGCCGTTGCCGAGCTGCGGATGATCGGATGCGAAATCGCCGAGCGGTCGGGTCGGCCAGCCCGCGATGAAGAAGCTGAAGACGAGCAGCGCGAGGAGCCCGGCGGCATAGGCGAGGTTGAGCGCGGTCAGCCCGCGGATGATCGGGCGGGCGTAGGCGAGGGCGCGGGCGGAGGAGCGGGTCATGGGCGGCGACTCCACGGCAATTGATCGTTGAACGATATTAGCAATATCGTTTATCGATAAAAATAGGCCAAAAGGCACCCCCGGAGGACCGCTCGACGCCCTCGGCGTCGCCCGGCGTCGAGGCGACGCCCCTAGGGCGCGGCCGTGGCCCGGGGTCCAACCCGGACACGGATCAGGGCATGCGCAGTCCGCGAAGCCCCGTTGCGGTCGCGTTCTCCGTCACGACTTCGCGGAGATCGCGCCGAGTTCCTCGAGATCGAGATCGCGCTCGAGTTCGTGCAAGGTCTCGTCGTCGATCGCGCCTGCGCGATGCAGGCGGATGAGTTCGTCGCGCCCGGTCGCGACCGCGGCGAGCACGAGATCGAAATGCGCATGGAGCATCGGCGAGTAGTGGTCCGGGCGCGCGGCGTAGTCCACGCTCATCGTCGCCTTGCGCTGGTAGCGCTCGAGGAGGCGTGGGTGGACCAGTTGGCCGTCGGCGTCGTAGGCATGCCGCTCGATCGTCACGAGCTGCACCTGCGCCATCGCCGCTTCGGCCTGGTTCATCGTGAGCGGCGCCTTGTCGGACGGCGTCTCGGCGAGGTTCGCCCAGGCGATCACGCGCCCGAGCGTGGTCGCCTGCACGAGCACGGTACCGAGGATGACGACCGATGCGGCGACGAGGATGAAGTCGCGGCCGGGAAACGCTTCCGGCACGCTCAGCGCGAGCGCGAGCGTGACGACGCCACGCACGCCGGCCCAGCCGAGTACGGTGCTTGCGCGCGCGCCGATCGGCACATGGCGCGTGAGGCCGAGCCGTGCACAGGCATGGATGACGCCATCGGACGCGAACATCCAGGCGAAGCGCGCGGCGACGATCGCGACGAGGATCGCGAGGCTCGGAGCGCCCATCGTCGCGACGACCGGGCCGAAGCCGCCCGCGCGTTCGACCACGCCGCGCAGCGACAGGCCGATGAGCATGAAGACGCCCGCTTCGATGAGGAAGACCGTGACATCCCAGAACGAGGATCCGCGCATGCGCGCGGACGCCGACATCACCGTGTGCGCGTGCCAGCTCACGATGAGACCGGTGGCCACGGTCGCAATGACGCCGGACACATGGATGCGTTCGGCGAGCAGGTACGCGATCCACGACAGCAGCGAGGTCGCGGCGATGAGCAGGTATTCGTCGTCGAGCCGGCGTGCGAGCTTGACCCAGGCCATGCCGACCGCGATGCCGACGGCCGCGCCGCCCGCCGCGAGCAATACGAACTGCCCGGCCGCGGCCGCCACGCTGAAGCTGCCGGTCAGGCCGGCCGCGATCGCGAAACGGAACAGCACGAGTCCGGTCGCGTCGTTGAGCAGGCTCTCGCCTTCGAGCAGGATCTTGAGCCGGCGCGGCAGCTTCACGCGTTCGAGCACGACGCGCACGGACACCGCATCCGGCGGCGCGACGATCGCGCCGAGCGCGGCACACGCCGCCCACGGCAGCGACGGCACGAGCAGGTGGGCGACGACCGCGACGACGAGGGTCGTGAACAGCACCGCGCCGATCGCGAGCGCGGCGATGCCGATCGAGTGGCGCTTGAGCTGGCCGAGCGCGATCACCCATGCGCTGTCCATGAGCAGCGGCGGCAGGAACAGCACGAGCACGAGGCCGGGGTCGATCGGAAACGACGGCAGGCCCGGCAGGAACGCGAGCGATGCGCCGCCGACGATGAGCGCGACCGGCGGCGGGAGGCCGGCGCGATGGGCGAGGTAGTGCAGTACGACCATCGCGAACACCATCGCGATCGTGAGCTCGAACAGGTGGACGAAGTCCATGCGGCATCCCCGGTGGAATCCGCGGAACTGTCGCCGAAACCGGGTGTCGCGTCGAGATGCCCGATGCGTCGTCGCCGGGCAGCGGCGCATCGCAGCCGGCGGGAAACCGTCGCGGGCGCTATGGCCCTCCTTCAGCGTGGCAGCTACGGCCTTCGGACTCGGGCTGACGGCACACCGATGCCGTAGGGATCAAGGCGCGAAGCGTCGGATCCGCCGCGCACGTCGCAGCGTGCCGGCAGCGCACGTTGCCGGCTCGCGCGCGTCGTTCCGACCCGCCTGCCAACGAGCGCAACCGCCGCTCGGCTCCGACGGAGTTCAAGCCGCGACGATGCCCCGATGCGGCGTCATGATGAGCTCGGCGAGGTCGTAGCCCTCCTGCACCGCGGTATCGAGGAACGAGCGGCGCGTCGCCGCCTCGATCGACGGCGTGCGCGACAGCAGCCACAGGTACTTGCGGTTCGGCGTACCGACGAGCGCGGTGCGATAGTCGTCGTCGACGCGCAGTACCCAGTAGTCGCCCTTCGTGAACGGTATCCACTTGAGCCCGTCGGGCATGAAGCTGACCTCAAGCTTCGCATTGCCGCTGCCGTCGACGACGGTAGCTTCGCCGACGACCTGTTCGGGCTCGCCTTCGCCGTCGAGCGCGCGATTGTCCACGCGCACGCTGCCGTCGTCGTTGAGCGTGTACGTCGCCGTGATGTCGGTGTAGTCGGCCGGCTCGTGGCGTTCCGGCAGCCGCGCGATCTCGTACCAGGTGCCAAGGTAGCGATGCAGTTCGAGCGATGGGACCGTGCGTGGTTCGTCGGGCTTGTTCATGGATGCGCTCCTTCCGCTGCGGGTTGCCCGTTGTAGCGCGGTCGGCATGAATCGCGTGAAACCTTCTTTCGGACACTGGTCGCAACGATTCAGGGACGCGCGCGCAAGGTCGGCCGATCGCGCGCGAACGCGCGTTCGACACCAGCGCGCGCAGCGAGTAGCCGCTGCAGGCGCGCCACCGCTCGCTCCGTCGCCGAAGCAGGAGGAAGCATGACCGCGCCGAGCCACGATTCCCGACATCTTTCCGCCTATGCGCGCTTCTTCGCGATGCTCGCGCTCTCGTTCCTCGCGATGTACGTGCTCATGTATGCGATGGTCGATACGACCGCGAACGTCTACAACAACATCAACAAGGTCTACATGGCCGGACTGATGGCGATGCCGATGGGCGTCGTCGAACTCGTGCTGATGGCTCGGATGTACCCTGATCGTCGCCTCAACGCGATCCTCCTCGGTGCATGCGCGGTGCTCGGTGGCCTTTTCTGGTTTGCGATCCGGACGCAGGCCGGCGTGACGGACCAGCAATTCCTGCGCTCGATGATTCCACACCATGCCGGCGCGATCCTCATGTGCCGCCGGACGACGCTCGGCGATCCCGACCTCCAGCGCCTGTGCGCGCAGATCGTCGAGTCGCAGCAGCGCGAGATCGATGAGATGAAGGCCAAGCTTCGATAGGCCGCTCAGCGGACACGTGCGTTGGCCGCCGGCGGACCGAACCACGTCGCGAGAGCATCCTCGAGACCCTCGCGCGTGCCTTCTCCGACCCACGCGACATAGCCGTCCGGCCGCACGAGCACCGCCGATGGAGCGGGTACCTCGCCGATCGCCGGCAGCCGCCACGGCCCGTCGCAATGCGCGTCGACGCGCCGGACGCGATCGGCCCAGGGGGCAATGTCGATGGCGCGTCGCGCGTCGAAGTCGAGCAGCAGCGGCTGCGCCTCGTGCAGCAGGGTGTACACGCGCAAGGGTCCGCCCACCGTGACGAGGTCGAGGTCGGGCATGCGGCGACCGAGCAGCGGATGGCCTTCGCCGGCATCGTAGCGAATCGCGAGACCGGCCATCTCCGCGGCGAATCGCCGCCGCGCATCGTCGGCGCCGAGCAGTTCGACCATCACGGCGCTGAGCGCCTTCGTGCGCTCGTCGACGCGGCTCAACGCGACCTGCGCCATCGTGTTGCGCAGCACGCGCGCGCCGACGGCGTGTCGCTCGGCATGGTACGTGTCGAGCAGTCTTTCCGGCGCATGGCGCTTGATCACCCGCGCGAGCTTCCAGCCGAGGTTCACTGCATCCTGTACCCCGAGGTTGAGTCCCTGGCCGCCGACGGGCGGATGCACGTGCGCGGCGTCGCCCGCGAGCAGCACGCGGCGATCGCGGTACGTCGCGGCCTGGCGCGTCATGTCGGTGAAGCGAGAGATCCAGATCGGGCTGTGGATGCCGAAGTCGCTGCCGTAGATCGCGACGAGCGCCGCGCTGACGTCGCGCAAGTTCGGCTCGCCGTCGGCATGCAGTTCGCGCTCGGTCAACACCATGCGCACCACGCCGTCCGTGCCGGACTTGCCGATGCCATGGGCACCGAACGCGTCCTCGCGAAAACCCCACTGCGGTTCCTCGGCCGTCTCGACTTCGGCAATGAGCCAGCTCTTCGTCGCGTCCCAACCCGGGAACGCGATGCCTGCGGCCTTGCGGATCGCGCTGCGTCCGCCGTCGCAGCCGACGAGGTACTGCGCGCGCAGCGCGGTGCCGTCGGCGAGCCGCACGTCGACGCCGTCGTCGTCCTGGACGAAGCCGGTCGCTTCGCGTTCGCGCAGGATCGGCACCCCGAGTTCGCGCACCCAGTCGGCAAGCGTGCGTTCGGTGTGGTTCTGCCACAGACCGAGCGTGTACGGATGACGCGTCGGTGCGTCGCTGATGTCGAGCGCCATCGGGTGGACGTGCACGACCGGATGGCGCGTGCCTTGCGCGATGAAGCGTTCGGCGATGCCGCGCTGGTCGAGCACTTCGATCGTGCGCGTGTGCAAGCCACCGCCGCGCGAACCTTCGAGCTCCTGGCTCGCGCGTCGCTCGACGATCGCGACATCGATGCCCACGAGCGCGAGTTCGCCCGCGAGCATGAGGCCGGTCGGCCCGCCGCCGGCAATGACGACGTCGTACTCGTTGAGCGCGTGCGATCGATGCTGCGATGAATGCTGGTTCATGGCGCCTCCCGGCTCGGTGGACTCGTCGAGGCCGGCGATTGGGCGCCAGGGGCGGGGACTTGCCGCAAGCCCCCCATGGTTTAAGATAGTGAAACGGGGAGATCTCGATTCGTCGCGCATGTCGGCGGCGTCGGTGTCTGGACGTGCGCATGGCGCTCGCAACGAGCGGATGACATGGCCAAGAGATTGCACCGCGTCCCGCTCGATCTCGCCGGCCTGACCGGCCGCGAGGGCGTGTTCCGCCTTTCGGGGGCAGTGAGGCGTGACCCCGCGGTCGATGCGTGGATGCGCGCCGAGCCGGCCGACGTGCGCTGCATCGCGCAGGCCTGGTTCGAGCGCCTGCGCGCCTGCGGCAACGACGTGCGCGAACTCATGCACGACGGGTATCCGACCGCGTGCGTCGGCGATGCCGCGTTCGGCTACGTCGCGACGTTCGGAGCGCACGTCAACGTCGGCTTCTTCCATGGAGCCACGCTCGCCGATCCCGCTGGCCTTTTGCAGGGCGCGGGCAAGGCGATGCGGCACGTCAAGCTGAGGCCGGGGCAGGCCGTGGACGAAGCGGCACTCGATGCACTGGTCCATGCCGCCTACGTCGACCTGCGGAGGCGCCTCGAGGCATGACGCCTCGCCGCAAGGTGCCGACGGCGAGCGGCGCGCCGGTCACAGTCTCGCAAGGCCGAGGATGATCTCGATCACGATGAGCACGACGATCGCGAGTTCGAGCAGTTCGGCGCGGCTGCTCGAGGCTTCTTCGTAGAGCGCGGTGTAGGTGTCGCGCACGATCGCGAGCTTGCGATCGACCGCCGCGACGAGCCTGGGTACACGGAACAGCTCGAGTGCGGACGAGTAGATGCGCGCGAGGTAGACGTCTTCGGTCACCTGCAGCGCATTGTCCACCTTCTCGGTGAGTTCGGTGACTTCGGCGACGAGCGTGTAGAGGCTGCGTGCGAGGCGCGCGAAACGCGGCGCGGCGAACGAGGAGCGGCCGCGCCGCGCCGCCTCGACCTGGTCGTACATGCGCGGCAGCTCGTCGTCGAGCAGTTCGTCGTAGTAGCGGAACTCGAGCAGCTGCGCGTTCGCGACCTCGATGACGTCGGCGACGTCGGGATTGCCTTCGGGATCGTAGATGAACGCGCGGTCCCAGGTCAGCACGACGAGGTCGTCGTCGAAGTACGAATAGCTCTGCTTGAGCAGCTCACGCTTCTCGCCCGCGGAAAGCGCGCGCCGCTCGCCGGATAGCAGCAGCGTGAGATCCACCTGCTGCTGCAACGCCGCCGCCGGGAGCGGTTCGCCGAGTTCGTGCACGGCCGCAATGAGGTAGTCCTCCTGCAAGGTCGCGGGCGACGGTCGCTCGAGCGCGGCGCCGACGATCGCGAGCGTGCGATCGAGCACGTCGCGCCACACGATCGTGGACGACGCGGGGCCTATCGCAGCGTGCACGGCTTCGACGCGGCGCTCGAATGCTGCCCATTCCTCGTCGACGACGGGGACGCGCAGGCTGATCGCGACGGCGCCGAAATCGTAGAGGCGTACCGACACGCCCGCGTCCGTCGCCATGCCACCGATCGACAGCTCGATCGTGCCGAGCCGAAGGCGCACTGGCGGATCGCCGAACGCGATCGCCTTCTCGGCGGCCTGGCTCAGGCGACTGCGGTCGCTGCGCGCATTGGCGTGCGCGGCGTAGAGCGCTTCGGCGGACGCGAGGTCGATCGAATAGGCGACGTCGAACAGGCGCAGCGCGATGACCTCACCGCGGCGGACGAGGATCCCTGGCACGGGCGACTCCATTCGTGGGCCTGCCCGCAACGATAGGCGCTCGCTCTGCATCGCGCTACCTCGTTCCCTTGCGGCGTGCTCACGGAGGCGCAGACGGCATGGCGCCCGCGATCGCGGCCCCGTTCATGAGGCGGCGTGCACGATCGCCTCATGCACGTCCGCCTACGCATCGGTTGCGCCGGCTGGTCGATCGCGGCGAGGCAAGCCGCGGCGTTCCCCCGCGCAGGTTCGCATCTCGAGCGGTATGCGAGCACGTTTGATGCCGTCGAGATCAACTCCTCGTTCCATCGTCCGCATCGTCCACGGACCTACGCGAAATGGGCGGACGCGGTGCCGGAGGGCTTTCGGTTCGCGGTGAAGCTGCCGAAGTCGATCAGCCACGAGCGCCGCCTGCGGGATTGCGAAGGCGAACTGCAGACGTTCCTCGCGGCCGTGCGCGAACTGCGCGGGAAGCTCGGCGTGCTGTTGCTGCAGCTGCCGCCGAGCCTCGCGTTCGACGGATCGGCTGCACCCGGCTTCTTCGATGCCCTGCGCGAGCGCTACGAAGGGCCATTCGCCTGCGAACCGCGTCATGCGTCGTGGTTCGATGCCGCGGTCGACGCGACACTGCGCGCGCGTCGCATCGCGAGAGTCGCCGCCGACCCCGCACGCACGCCGCGCGCTGCCGTGCCCGGCGGCGACCACGCGGTCGAGTACTTCCGGCTACACGGCTCGCCGCGCGTGTACTACGACGCCTATCCGGACGAGGCGCTGAGACGCATCGCTCGCCGCTTGGCACGGCCGTCGACGCACACGCGCGAGCGCTGGTGCATCTTCGACAACACCGCGCTCGGGCATGCGACGTTCGATGCGCTGACGCTGAGGGCGTCCGTGGTCGACGCTTGATTCGGCGTGCGCGCATTACCATGCCTGCGGGAGCGGCAAGCCAGCCCGCGCTGCAAGGGAGAAGCACGAACACGGAGCATGCCCGTCGACGTACCGGCGTGCGGAATCGAGCGGCCGCCGCCGTCGGTCCGTTGCGCCGGCGCACTCGTCGGCGCCGACTTCAGCCTCGTCCTCCTGCTCGGCGTGGCAACCGTTCCAAGCGGGCAGGTCCTGTGCGGGTCCGGCGGCGGCGTCCCGCCCGGCATGCGTCTGCGCCGAGCACGGAGCGCAACGCCGGGCCTGTCCGCGCTGCGAGGCCGGCACCGCGCACGGCGACGGGCGTGGCGCTGTCGATCACCGGATCGTCGATGTCGATCTGCACCCTGTTCGTTCGTCGCCTTGCATGACCCATCCAGAAGGAAGCCGCGGACGCCGCTGGCGAGCCGTCGGAACCCTTCGCGCCCACCCATCATCGAGGAGTCGTTTCATGAAGATCCGCATCGAACGCCACGTCAAAGCCCCCGTCGCCGCCGTCTGGCGTGCGTACACGACACCCGAGGACATCTTGCGCTGGAATGCCGCGAGCGACGACTGGCATACGACCGCGTCGACGGTCGACCTGCGCGAGGGCGGCGCGTTCTCGTCGCGCATGGAAGCGAAGGACGGCAGCTTCGGCTTCGACTTCGCGGGCACGTACACGAAGGTCGTGCCGAACGAACGGCTCGAGTTCTCGTTCGGCGATCGCACGGCAGAGGTCGAGTTCGTTCCTGCCGACGGCGGCGTCGACGTGTGCGTCACGTTCGACGCGGAGACCGAGAACCCGGTCGACATGCAGCGCCAGGGCTGGCAGGCGATCCTCGACAACTTCGCGCGTTACGTCGAAGCGAGGCGCTGAGCGAGCGGGCTCGAAACGCACGCACGGCGTGGCGGGCCCTCGGCTCCAGCGTTTCGGCCTGCGATCGGGGCGAAGGGACTCATGGTGCGGGCGGCGATCGGCGGGTTGCGGCGTTTCGCCTGCGGATGGCGAGGCACCGAACCGTTCCGCTCGCGGGCACGGGGAGCGGAGCGGGATGCTGCAGCCATGCGACGCCCCTGCGTCGTCGATCCCCTCGGACCTTCGCCGAGCGTGATCGGGCAGCCGCGCGGAAGCAGGGCTCCGACTTGCGATCCACGCTGCCGCCCGCACATTCGGCCGCAATGCCGAGGTGAACCATGAATGCCGCTGCGCCGTCGCTGCTCCTGCCGTGTCCCCATTGCGCGTCGATGAACCGCGTACCGCGTGATCGCCTCGCGCAGTCGCCGCGTTGTGGCCGTTGCCACGAGGACCTGTTCACGGGTGCACCGGTTGCGCTGACCGCGGCGACGTTCGACGCGCACGCCGCGCGCGGCGAGTTGCCGCTGCTCGTCGACTTCTGGGCGCCGTGGTGTGGGCCCTGCGTGAGCATGGCGCCCGCGTTCGCGGCCGCTGCAAAGGCGCTCGAGCCGCAATTTCGCCTCGCCAAGCTCGACACCGAGGCCGAGCCCGGGCTCGCGGGCCGATTCGCGATCCGCAGCATTCCCACCCTGATCCTGTTCGCGGGCGGTCGCGAGCTCGCGCGCCATTCGGGCGCGATCGGCATGCAGCAGATCGTGCAATGGGCGCGCGCCAACCTCCCGTCCCGCTAGGGGCGAAGAGGCCCGGCTCTCCCGCATCGGCGTTCGCGTGCGCGAGCCGTTCGGCGTCCTGCGCATTCGCCGCGGCGTCCGTGCGTTCCCTCGTCCAGTGCCGCGCGCGATCGATCGATTCGTCGAGCTGCCCGAGCTTGTAGCCGTTCTGCGCGATGTCGAGCAGGACGGTCGTCAGCGATCGTCGTTCGCACCCAAGCTCCGTTCCGCCTGCTCGAGCATCGCGCGATTCGCGGCAAGCGCGTCCGCGTAGCGACCCTGCTCATGCGGCACGCAGCGCGGGCCGCGGCGCGGCGTGTCCCCCCCATTCGCCTCTCCTGCTCGCGGGAGAGCAACTGTGTTCGCCGTCAAGCGCCGGCCATCGGTGGAGGGGACCATGGACGGCCATCGCGAACCATGGCATTGAGCATCGTGAGCAGCTTGCGCATGCAGGCGACGAGCGCGACCTTGGCGGCCTTGC
>NZ_DATDMY010000207.1:0-7693 GCF_036518555.1 Dokdonella sp.
CGCCCGCCGCCAGCGGCCTCGCGTGAGACGCGCGTACGGGCGCCCGATGTAGCCGAGGATCGCGCGCGTCGTCGCGAGGCCGCGCGGCGTGCGGTTGCCGGGGCTGATCGCTGTTACGACCGTGTCGAGGCGACCGAAGCGACCGGCCAGCGCGGCGACGACGGCCCCGCTGAGGCCGGGTACGCTGCTTGTGCCGCTGACGGCCCAGCGGCCCGCAGCGCGGGCTTCGGGGTCGAGCGCGCCGAAACCGGCGACGAAGTCGCGGGCGTCGGCGAGATCGACGTAGTGCGCGCCGAGCGCGAGCGCGATGCGCGCGACGGCGTAGTCGCGGCGCTGGAACGGCCCGGCCGTGTGCACGACGAGCGCGGGCGCGAGCGCGGCGAGGCGGTCGCCGACATCGGCGGCCTCGATGTCGAGCGCCACGGCCGAGATCCCCGCGCGGGCGCCCGATCGGGCCAGCTCCGCGCCGAGGCCGCGTGCCTTCGCCGCATCGCGCCCGGCAATCACGAGTTCGAGATCGCCATCGCCGGCGAGCGCACGCACGATGCGCGCGCCGAACAGCCCGTAGCCGCCTAGGACGACGATCCGGAACGGACGTGCGGCGAGCTGATTCATCGGCCGACCGAGGTGACGGAGATCAACATACTACCCTGCCGATTTGCTTGAATCGGGGTGCTTCGCGCCGCATCTTCGCCACAGCCCGCCGCGCATGTCGCGGCCCCGAACCCGTACAGGACATCCGCGACCATGCGAATGGACAAACTCACTTCGCGCTTCCAGCAGGCGCTCGCCGACGCGCAGTCGCTCGCGGTCGGGCGCGACCACAACATGCTCGAACCCGTGCACGTGCTGGCCGCGCTGCTCGACCAGCAGGGCGGTTCGACCGTGCCGCTGCTCGCGCAAGCGGGCACGAATGCGCCCGCGTTGCGCACGCGCGTCGGCCAGCTGCTCGACAAGCTGCCGAAGGTCGCCGGGCAGGAAGGCAACATCAACGTCTCGAACGACCTGAACCGCCTGCTCAACCTCACCGACAAGCTCGCCCAGCAGCGCGGCGACCAGTTCATCGCGTCCGAGCTGTTCGTGCTCGCGGCGCTCGACGACAAGGGCGAGATCGGCGCCGCCCTCAAGGCGGCCGGCGCGACGAAGGCGAACATCGAGGCCGCGATCGACCGGATGCGCGGCGGCGAGAAGGTGCAGTCGGATAACGCCGAGGACCAGCGCCAGGCACTCGAGAAGTACACGATCGACCTCACCGCGCGATCGGAGAAGGGCAAGCTCGATCCGGTCATCGGCCGCGACGAGGAGATCCGCCGCGTCGTGCAGGTACTGCAGCGGCGCACCAAGAACAACCCGGTGCTGATCGGCGAACCCGGCGTCGGCAAGACCGCGATCGTCGAGGGCCTTGCGCAGCGCATCGTCAACGGCGAGGTGCCCGAAGGCCTGCGCGACAAGCGCGTGCTCTCGCTCGACATGGGCGCGCTCATCGCGGGCGCGAAATTCCGTGGCGAGTTCGAGGAGCGCCTCAAGGGCGTGCTCAACGACCTCGCCAAGCAGGAAGGGCGGGTCATCCTGTTCATCGACGAACTGCACACGATGGTCGGCGCGGGCAAGGCCGAGGGTGCGATGGACGCAGGCAACATGCTCAAGCCCGCGCTCGCGCGCGGCGAGTTGCACTGCATCGGCGCGACCACGCTCGACGAATACCGCAAGTACATCGAGAAGGATGCCGCCCTCGAGCGCCGCTTCCAGAAGGTGTTCGTCGGCGAGCCTTCCGTCGAGGACACCATCGCGATCCTGCGAGGATTGAAGGAACGCTACGCGGTGCACCACGGCGTCGAGATCACCGACCCCGCGATCGTCGCCGCGGCCACGCTGAGCCATCGGTACATCACCGACCGCCAGCTGCCCGACAAGGCGATCGACCTCATGGACGAGGCCGCGTCGCGCATCCGCATGGAGATCGATTCCAAGCCGGAGGAACTCGACCGCAAGGAGCGTCGACTGATCCAGCTGAAGATCCAGCTCGAAGCGCTCAAGAAGGAAAAGGACCCCGAATCGAAGCAGCGCCTTGCCGACCTCGAGAAGGAGATCGGTTCGCTCGAGCGCGAGTATTCCGACCTCGATGAGGTCTGGAAGAGCGAGAAGGCGACCTTGCAGGGCGCGACGAAGATCAAGGAACAGATCGAGCAGGCTCGCCTCGACCTCGAGGCGGCGCAGCGCCGGCAGGACTACGCGAAGATGAGCGAGATCCAGTACGGCACGATCCCCGAACTCGACAAGCAGCTCAAGGTCGCGCAGGAAGCGGAGACGAAAGGCTTCACGTTGCTGCAGGACAAGGTCACCGCGGAGGAGATCGCCGAGGTCGTTTCGCGCTGGACCGGCATTCCCGTGTCGAAGATGCTCGAAGGCGAGCGCGAGAAGCTGCTGCGCATGGAAGACGAATTGCACAAGCGCGTCGTCGGCCAGGACGAGGCGGTGCGCGCGGTCGCCGATGCGATCCGCCGCTCGCGCGCGGGCCTGTCGGATCCGCACCGGCCGAACGGGTCGTTCCTGTTCCTCGGCCCGACCGGCGTCGGCAAGACGGAGCTGTGCAAGGCGCTCGCGGGTTTCCTGTTCGACAGCGAGGACGCGATGGTGCGCATCGACATGAGCGAGTTCATGGAGAAGCACTCCGTGAGTCGCCTGATCGGCGCGCCGCCGGGTTACGTCGGCTACGAGGAGGGCGGCTACCTCACCGAGGCGGTGCGGCGCCGGCCGTACAGCGTGATCCTGCTCGACGAGGTCGAGAAAGCTCATCACGACGTCTTCAACGTGCTGCTGCAGGTGCTCGACGACGGTCGCCTCACCGACGGCCAGGGCCGCACGGTCGACTTCCGCAACACCGTCATCGTGATGACGTCGAACCTCGGCTCGCAGTACATCCAGGAATACGCCGGCGACGACGAGGCGCAATACACGCAGATGAAGGCGGCCGTGATGGGCGTCGTGCAGGCGCACTTCCGACCCGAGTTCATCAACCGGCTCGACGAAATCGTCGTGTTCCGCGCGCTCGACAAGAGCCAGATCCGGCAGATCGCGCGCATCCAGATCGCTTACCTCGAGAAGCGGCTCGGCGAGCGGCAGCTGCGCATGGTGGTCAGCGACAAGGCGCTCGACCTGCTCGGCAACGTCGGCTTCGACCCCGTCTACGGCGCGCGCCCGCTCAAGCGTGCGATCCAGCAGCAGCTCGAGAATCCCCTTGCGCGCGAGATCCTCGAGGGCCGCTTCCAGCCCGGCGACACGGTGCGCGTCGACGCCGAGGGCGGGCGTCTCGTGTTCGCGCGCGGCGCCTGACCGCCGCACCGGGCGCGAAGGCCGCCGGCTCGACCGGCGGCTTCGCGGCGCGCGGTACTTGCAATTCCGCGCCGTGCCCGCATGCTGCACGCCCGTTCGCGGCGCGCGGTCGCGCCGTGCCGATACGATGGGAATCACGTATGCCGATCTACGAATTCGAATGCTCCGCCTGCCATGCCGTGTTCGACCGCCTGCAGAAGCTGTCCGACCCCGATCCGGCCGTGTGCCCCGAATGCCACCAGCCGCGCGTGAAGCGCCGCCTCACCGCGCCCGCGTTCCGCCTCGCGGGCAGCGGCTGGTACGAGACCGACTTCAAGAGGGACGGCGACACGAAGCGCAACCTTGCCGGCAGGGACGACGCGCCGAAGAGCGAAGCGAAGCCCGAACCGAAGGCCGAGGCGAAGGCGGAGGCGAAGGCGGAGGCGAAACCCGCGACGAAAAGCGACGACGGCTAGGCGTCGCAGCGCGCTTCGATTCCGTTCATGCGGATCATCTAGACTGCCCGGGCGTCTTCCACAAACGAACGGGGAGTAGGTCATGCCCAAGCCTGTCCATGGAATCATCGCCTTCGTGTTGACGTGCGCGAGCGCCGCGCTCGGTGCCGCGCCCGCGCCGCAACCGCTCGCACAGGCCATCGCCGTGGCCGCCTCCGCGCAATACGACGACTGGCGCCCGGGCCCGGACTGGGATCGCGACATCGACGTGCGCTGCGGCAGCGAGGACTATCACTACCGCATGTGCCAGGTCGACACCGGCCGCGGCAGCGACGTCCGCCTCGTCCGCCAGATCTCGAAGACGCCGTGCCGCGAAGGCCGCAACTGGGGCTGGAACCGCGCCGGCATCTGGGTCGACGAGGGCTGCGAAGGCGTGTTCCGCGTGCAGCGCCGCTGGTCGGGCGACCATCACGGTCACGGCAATGGCGATTGGCGCCCGGGCCCGGACTGGGATCGCACGATCCGCGTGCGCTGCGCAAGCGAAGGCTATGAATACCGCATGTGCCAGGTCGACACGGGGCGCGGCAGCGACGTCCGCATCGCGCGCCAGATTTCGAACACGCGCTGCGTCGAGGGCCAGAACTGGGGCTGGAACCGCGCCGGGATCTGGGTCAGCGGCGGCTGCGAGGCCGAATTCCGGGTCAATCGCCGCTGGCGCTGAGCGCACGAGGCTCGACAGGGACGCCCGCCGAACCGCGGGCGTCCCGCTCGCCGGACCTCGCCGCATTGCGGCGCAGCACAATCCTCCGTAGCATTCCGCGCCTGTTTTCGCGCCGCACCGGCGCCAGCGGACTTCCATGCGCACACACTATTGCGGCCTCGTCGACGAGGCGCTGATCGGCCGGACCGTCACCCTCTGCGGCTGGGCCGATGTCGCCCGCAACCTCGGCGGGCTCTGTTTCATCGACCTGCGCGACCACGAGGGCATCGTGCAGATCGTCGCCGAGCCCTCCGACGCGGACGGCAATGCCGACGTGATCGCGGCCGCGGCCGCGGTCGGCTACGAGGACTGCCTGCGGGTGACCGGCGTCGTGCGCAAGCGCGAGGCGGTCAACGCGAAGATCCGCACCGGCCGGGTCGAAGTCGTCGCGACGCGCATCGAGCTGCTCAACAAGGCCGAGCCGCTGCCGTTCCACGCGCACGAGAACCCGGGCGAGGACATCCGGCTCAAGTACCGCTATCTCGATCTGCGCCGGCCGCACATGCAGCAGATGATGCGCACGCGCATCCGCCTCGTGCAGGCGCTGCGCCGCTGGCTCGACGAGCGCGGCTTCCAGGACATCGAAACGCCGATCCTGACCAAGGCGACGCCCGAGGGCGCGCGCGACTTCCTCGTGCCCGCGCGCATGCAGCCGGGCGAGTTCTACGCGCTGCCGCAGTCGCCGCAGCTGTTCAAGCAGATCCTCATGATGGCGGGCTTCGACCGCTACTACCAGGTCGCGCGCTGCTTCCGCGACGAGGCGTTGCGCGCCGATCGCCAGCTCGAGTTCACCCAGCTCGACATGGAGTTCGCGTGGGTCTCCGAGCGCGACGTGCAGGACACCGTCGAGGAGATGATCCGCGTCGTGTTCCGCGAGGTGAAGGGCGTCGAGCTCGCGAGCCCGTTCCCGCGCATGACCTACGCCGAAGCGATGCGCCGCTACGGTTCGGACAAGCCGGACCTGCGCATCGCGCTCGAACTCACCGACGTCGCCGAACTCGTGAAGGGCTGCGAGTTCAAGGTATTCACCGACTGGGCCAACCATGCCGACGGCCGCGTCGTCGCGCTGCGCGCGCCCGGCGGCGCGCAGTTCTCGCGCAAGCAGATCGACGACTACGGCGCGCACGCGGCGAAGTACGGCGCCAAGGGCCTTGCCTGGATGAAGGTCGAGGACGCGGCGAAGGGGCGCGACGGCATCAATTCCCCGATCGCCAAGTTCCTCGACGACGCGACGCTCGCCGCGCTCGTGCAGGCGACCGGCGCGCGGACCGGCGACGCGATCTTCTTCGGCGCGGCAACCTACAAGACAGCGTCCGACTTCATGGGCGCGCTCAGGCTCAGGCTCGGCAAGGACCTCGGCCTCGTCGCCGAAGGCTGGGCGCCGTTGTGGGTCACCGATTTTCCGATGTTCGAGTGGGACGAGGACGAGAAGCGCTACGTCGCCCTGCATCACCCGTTCACCGCGCCCGCGGTCGACAGCATCGAAGACCTGCGCGCGAACGCGAAGACGGCGGTCTCGCGCGGCTACGACATGGTGCTCAACGGCAACGAGATCGGCGGCGGCTCGATCCGCATCCATCGCCCGCAGATGCAGAGCGCGGTGTTCGAGTTGCTCGGCATCGGCGCCGAGGAGGCCGAGGCGAAGTTCGGCTTCCTGCTCGACGCGCTGAAGTACGGTGCGCCACCGCACGGCGGCATCGCGTTCGGCATCGACCGCATCGCCGCGCTCATGGCGGGCACCGAATCGATCCGCGACGTGATCGCGTTCCCGAAGACGACGAGCGCGCAGTGCCTCATGACGGGCGCGCCCTCGCCGGTGCCGGAGGCGCAACTCGCCGAGGTGCACATCCGGGTCGCGGAGCGCGCTGCGGAATGAGCCGCGCGTCGCGCCGGCCGATCGATGCGCGCGCGAGCACACCGCGCGCCGTGGTCGAGTCCGCTTCGCGCGAACACGTGATCCTGCTGCACGGCATCTGGATGCGCGGCATCACGTTGCTGCCGCTCGCGCGACGCCTGCGCCAGGCCGGCTATTCGGTCGAGACGATCGACTACGCGAGCGTGTTCCGCGGCATCCAGCCCGCGGTCGCGCGCCTGCGCGAACGGATGGCGGCGCAGGACGCCGACGCGGTGCACCTGGTCGGCCACAGCCTCGGCTCGCTCGTCGCGCTCGAGGCGACGCGCGGCGTGCGCGGCCTGCCCAAGGGCGGCATCGTCTGCATCGGTCCGCCGCTGCGCGGCAGTGCGGTCGCGCGCGCGCTCACGGGATTCCCGGGTGGCCGCCTGCTGCTCGGCCAAAGCGCGGAGCCGCTGCTCGAAGGCGTCGACGCGTGGAAGGGCTCGCGCCCGGTCGGCGTCATCGCGGGCAAGCTGCCGTTCGGCCTCGGCATCACGCTCGGTCCGCTCGTCGCGCCGCACGACGGCACCGTGTCGGTCGAGGAAACGCAACTGGCCGGCATCGCCGACCATTGCACCGTCGCCGCGTCGCACACGGGCCTCCTGTTCTCGTCCGAAGTCGCCGAGCTCACGGTCGCGTTCCTGCGTGCGGGCCGGTTCGCGCCGACGCCGCGCTGAACGCTGCGCTAGACTCCCCCTTTCTCGCCGAGCCAACGGGATCGTGTCGATCACTGCCCTCCAGCCAGCGCTCGCCGTCGTGCGCATCCTCGGCATCGATCCGGGCAGCCAGCGCACCGGTATCGGCATCATCGACGTCGATACGGCCGGTCGCTCGCGGCACGTGTTCCACACCGCGCTCAATTTGCTCGGCGGCGAAGGCGACGCGTTCGCGGCACGGCTCAAGCGAATCTTCGACGGCGTCGGCGCGATCGTCGCCGAGTACGCGCCGCACGAGGTCGCTATCGAGCGCGTGTTCGTCGCCCACAACGCCGATTCGGCGCTCAAGCTCGGCCACGCGCGTGGCGCGGCGATCTGCGCGGTGATGCACCACGGCCTCGGCGTGGCCGAATACGCCGCGCGCGAAGTGAAGCAGGCGGTGGTCGGCACGGGCGCGGGCGACAAGGCCCAGGTACAGCACATGGTCGGCCTGCTGCTGCAGCTGCCGGGCCGGCTGCAGGCCGACGCGGCCGACGCGCTCGCGATCGCGCTCGCGCATGCGCACACGCGTTCGAGCCTGCAGCGCCTCGGCCTGCCGCGCGAAGCGTGGAGGCGG
>NZ_DATDMY010000208.1:0-20403 GCF_036518555.1 Dokdonella sp.
CCTGGAACGTGCGGCCGATCGCCATCACCTCGCCCACCGACTTCATCTGCGTCGTCAGGCGCGCGTCGGCGGCAGGGAACTTCTCGAAAGCGAAGCGCGGAATCTTCGTCACGACGTAGTCGATCGCGGGTTCGAACGACGCCGGCGTGCGGCCGCCCGTGATGTCGTTGCGCAATTCATCGAGCGTATAGCCGACCGCTAGTTTCGCCGCGACCTTCGCGATCGGGAAGCCGGTCGCCTTGGAGGCGAGCGCGGACGAGCGCGACACGCGCGGGTTCATCTCGATGACGACGACGCGACCGTCCTGCGCGTTGATGCCGAATTGCACGTTGGAGCCGCCGGTGTCGACACCGATCTTGCGCAGCACGGCGATCGACGCGTCGCGCAGGCGCTGGTACTCCTTGTCGGTGAGCGTCTGCGCGGGGGCGACGGTGATCGAGTCGCCCGTGTGCACGCCCATCGGATCGAGGTTCTCGATCGAGCAGACGATGATGCAGTTGTCCGCGGTGTCGCGAACGACTTCCATCTCGAATTCCTTCCAGCCGAGCACCGACTCCTCGACGAGCACTTCGTGCACGGGCGACAGGTCGAGGCCGCGCTTGACGATCTCCTCGAATTCCTCGCGGTTGTAGGCGATGCCGCCGCCGCTGCCGCCGAGCGTGAAGCTCGGGCGGATGATCGTCGGGTAGCCGACTTTCGCCTGGATCTCGACCGCCTGCTCGAACGTGCGCGCGACTTCGGCCTTCGGGCACTCGAGCCCGATCTCGGCCATCGCCACGCGGAACAGCTCGCGGTCCTCGGCCATGCGGATCGCGTCGCGCGAGGCGCCGATCAGCTCGACGCCGTACTTCTCGAGCACACCGTGCTCGGCGAGATCGAGCGCGCAATTGAGGGCGGTCTGACCGCCCATGGTCGGCAACAGCGCGTCCGGACGCTCCTTCGCGATGATCTTCTCGACCGTCTTCCAGTTGATCGGCTCGATGTAGACCGCGTCGGCGGTGCCCGGGTCGGTCATGATCGTCGCCGGGTTCGAATTGACGAGGACGACGCGATAACCCTCTTCCTTGAGCGCCTTGCACGCCTGCGCGCCGGAATAGTCGAACTCGCAGGCCTGGCCGATGACGATCGGGCCCGCGCCGATGATGAGGATCGAACGGAGGTCAGTTCTTCTTGGCACTGCCCGCACCCGGCTTCTGCTCTGGGGTCGCGGCCGGCTTCGCAGGCTCGGCCGCTGGCGCGTCGCCGCCCGCCGGCGCGAGCACGATGCTCACGTTGCGGATCGTCTCGCGCGGGATCGTGAGCTCGACGCCGCCGTGCTCGGGCCCGAGCTGGAGCGTGAGCGCGGGATTCGACCACTTGGTCAGCGTGCCGCGACGGACCGTGTGCAAGGTGGTCTCGACGACCACTTCACTGCCGACGCGCTGCTCGAGTTCGGCGTATTCGACGAGGCGGCCGACCGGCTGCGACGGCTTCGCTTCGGCGGGGGATTCCTTGGTCGGCACGGTCGCATGGTGCGGCTTGCGCGCGAGCGCGCCATCCGCGCCGCACAGGGCCACCGCAACGACGAGAGCAAGGGTCAGGGAACGTTGCTTGGACATGTCGTCTACGCCGCGGCAGCCGCGCGCGCCTCCATGAGTTGGATGAACCGATCGAACAATCCGGCCACGTCGTGCGGGCCGGGACTTGCTTCCGGATGTCCCTGGAAGCCGAACGCCGGCGCATCCGCCAGCGCGATCCCCTGCAGCGAGCCGTCGAACAGCGAGCGATGGGTCGCGCGCGCATTCGCCGGCAGGGTCGCCTCGTCGACCGCGAAGCCATGGTTCTGGCTCGAGATCATCACGCGGCCGGTGTCGAGGTCGAGCACGGGATGATTCGCGCCATGGTGGCCGAACTTCATCTTCAGCGTTCGCGCGCCGACCGCTAGGCCGAGCAGTTGATGACCGAGGCAGATGCCGAACGTCGGCACTTTCGCGCGGATGAACTCGCGGATCGCCGCGATCGCGTAGTCGCACGGCTCCGGGTCGCCCGGCCCGTTCGAAAGGAACACGCCGTCCGGGCGGAGCGCGAATACCTCGTTCGCGGGCGTCTGCGCCGGCACGACGGTGATCTCGCAGCCGCGGTCGGCGAGCATGCGCAGGATGTTCTGCTTGACGCCGAAGTCGTACGCGACGACGTGGAAGCGCAGCGCCGGGCGCGCGAACGCGGCCTGGTCCAGGTCGTAGCTGCCCTCGCGCCACGAATGACGCTCGCGCACCGACACGACCTTGGCGAGATCGGCGCCCTTCAGGCCCGGGAACGCGCGCGCGGCCGCGAGCGCCTCATCCCCGGATGCCTGCGCGCCGGCGAGGATGCAACCGCTCTGTGCGCCCGTATCGCGCAGGATGCGCGTCAGCCGGCGCGTGTCGATTTCGGCGATCGCGACGATGCCGTTGCGCTTGAGGTACGCGTCGAGCGTTTCCTGCGAGCGCCAGCTGCTCGCGACGAGCGGCAGGTCACGGATCACCAGTCCGGCCGCGTGCACGCGAGGCGACTCGGCGTCCTCGGCGTTGCAGCCCGTATTGCCGATGTGCGGATAGGTCAGCGTGACGATCTGCTGCGCGTACGACGGATCGGTGAGGATCTCCTGGTAGCCCGTCATCGCGGTGTTGAACACGACTTCGCCGCTGGTCCGCCCCTCCGCACCGATCGAAATGCCGCGGAAGATGCTGCCGTCGGCGAGTGCAAGGAGAGCTGGAATCGTCATGCGTTCGCCCCAGGAGGGTGGGAAATGGCCGTCACCGCGTCGACACCGGGTGCGACAGCACCCGCGGGCTGGCACATGCCGGTCCGTGGGCGTGGTGAGGAATCAAGGCGAGCACAAATTCTAGGGGTCGCGCGCGCGCCTGTCCACCCGCGGGTGCGGTCGCCGCACTACAATCGGGGTCGCCGATCCCCACGTCCGCGCCGCATGAATGCCGCTGCCCAGATCCTGAACCAGACCGCGGCGCCCCTGCTCGATCCGCGCAACCTCGAGCGTGCCGACACGCTCGTGTTCGAGCAGCCGTTCGCTTTCCTCATCGCGCGCGAGCAGCTGCCCTCGCACGCCGCGGCGGACCTCGCGCGCGACTTTCCCGGGTATGCCAATGCAGGCTTCTTCCCGCATGAGGCGCGCGACTGCGGCCCGAGCATCAATCGCCTCGTCGCAGAACTCACGGCGCCCGCGTTCGCCCGTGCGATCGGCGTGCGCCTCGGCGTCCCCGACCTCGGCGACAAGCCGCACATCGTCACGATCTGCCGCGCGTTGAACAAGCGCCATGGAACGATCCACACCGACAGCCGCTCGAAGATCGTGACCGCCCTCCTCTACCTGAACGAAAGCTGGCCCGACACGAGCGAGGGATGCCTGCGTTTCCTCCATCGCATCGACGACATCGACGATCTCGTCGTGCCTGAAGTGCGTCCGCTGTACGGCCACCTCGTCGCATTCCGACGCGCCGATAATTCCTTTCATGGCCACCTGCCGCACGAAGGCGAGCGCCGCGTGATCCAGGTCGCATGGCTCACGAGCGAAGAGGAGAAGCTGCGCAAGACGCAGCGCGGCAAGCTGTCGAGGCTGTTCAAGAAGCTGTTCGGCGGCATCGATCGGCGCCTCGGTGCCGGCCGCGACCGCAGCGCGGCACATCGCGACTGACGCGCCGCGCATGGACGGGATGGCCGTCCACGCGGTTTCAGACGCGTTCGCGGTCGCCAGCCTTTCCTGCGCGAGCGCCGCCGGCTCGGCTTCCGCGGGCGCGTCGATGCGGGAGTGGCTGGATCGCGCTCGCAGCGATCCCCACGGCGGAAATCGCCGCGGAACCCGGCGACTGCACCGAAGCCCACGCCATCGCGGCTCGCAGCAATGGCCCTGAACCCGCGGTGGCGCGTCGCGGCAGCGCTCGCCGCATGGCTCGAGCCTGCTTATGATTGGTTTCCGCACCGCCAAGAGCCCCCGCATGCGCCGTTTCCACCGTGTCCTTCCGCTCGTGCGCCGGGCGATCGCCGTCGCATTCCTGCTCGGTGCCGCTGCAGTCGACGCGCGCAAGGGCGAGCTGCCGTACAGCCTTGCGCAGCCAGCCAAGGCCGGCGTCGACATCGCCATCGTCGACGTGCCGGGCATCGACGCGATGCGCAGCCGCATCGACAGCGACCGCACCATGCGCGCGGCGGCGACGAAGCGCCTTCGCAGCGCCGAAGCGCGGCCGGTCGCGATCGGTCCCGGCCGCGACGGGCGCTGGGATACGCTCGACGACGGCTCGCGCCTCTGGCGCGTGCGCGTCCGCGCAGCGGGTGCGACGGACCTCCGGCTCGCCTTCCCGCGCTTCGCGTTGCCGCCCGGCGCGACGCTCTACGTGATCGGTGGCGGCGACGACTACCAGGGTCCTTACACTGCTGCGGACGCGCCGCGTGGCACGTTCCACGCACCGGTCGTCCCCGGCGACATCGCTACGATCGAGGTCCGCGTGCCCGCGGGCGCAACCCTCGACGCGACGATGCTCGAACTCGGCACGGTCGGCGCCGGTTTCCGCGACCTGTTCGGCCGCAAGCAGACCCGGGAGACCGGTCCCGGCGCATCGGGCGCCTGCAACGTCGACGTCGCGTGCCCCCTCGGCGCGTCGTACCCGGAGGAGATCCGCGCCGTCGGCTACTACGAGTACGTCGCGGCCGACGACGGCGAGTACTACATCTGCAGCGGCACGCTCGTCACCGACGTGCCGCACGCGCGCCGCAACCTGTTCCTGACCGCTGCGCATTGCATGTCGGCTGCCTCGGAAGCGCAGTCGATGGTCGTCTACTGGAACTACCAGTCGACCCGCTGCAACGTGCTCAGCGCGCCCGCGGGCGGCTTCCTCTCCGACGACCAGCACGGCGCGACCCTGCGCGCGACGCGCGCGGACGTCGACTTCACCCTCGTCGAACTCGACGGCACGCCCGACCCGAGCTGGAATCTCTACTACGCGGGCTGGGACGCGTCCGGCGCCGCGCCGAGCGGCACGATCGGGATCCACCACCCGAGCGGCGACGTCAAGAAGATCACCGCGGGCCCCGCGGCACGAACGACCGACAGCTGCATCGTGCAGGTCCCCATGGTCCATGGCACGCATTGGCAGACCGGCCCGTACTCGCAAGGCACGACCGAAGGCGGTTCGTCAGGCTCGGGCCTGTTCGTCGTCGCCGGCGGCAACGGCTCGCGCCACCTGGTCGGTACGCTGTCGGGGGGCCTCGCCGCGTGCAGCGACACGTCGCCGACCCAGCCGAACGACGAAACGGACTGCTACGGCAAGCTCTCGGTCGCATGGAACGGCGCGGCGCCATCTTCGCGGCTGCGCGACTGGCTCGATCCGGCCGCGTCCGGCGCGACGAGCGCCGACGGCATCGGCCAGAACGACGTGGTGTCCGCGGACGGCGGCCATTCCACCCATGCATGGCCCTCGCCGCTGCTGCAGCGCCCGCACGCGACCGCCGAGCGCCGCTGATCGTGCTCGTCGATTCGCACTGCCACCTGGATGCGGCCGAATTCGACGCCGACCGCGACGACGTGATCGCGCGCGCGCGTGCGGCGGGCGTCACCGTGCAGGTCATACCCGCGATCGCGCGGGCAGGTTTCGGCCAGTTGCGCGACCTGTGCGCGGCGCACGCGGGCCTGCACGCCGCCTACGGACTTCACCCGATGTATCTCGCCGAACACCGGCCCGAGCACCTCGTCGCGCTGCGCGAGTGGCTCGCGCGCGAGCGCGCGGTAGCGGTCGGCGAATGCGGCCTCGATTTCTTCGTCGAAGGCCTCGACGGCGATGAACAGCGGCGCTACTTCTCGGGCCAGCTCGAACTCGCGCGCGAGTTCGAGCTGCCCGTGATCGTCCACGCACGGCGCGCGGTCGACGAAGTCATCGCGACCATCCGCCGCATCGGCGGGTTGCGCGGCGTCGTGCACAGCTTTTCGGGCAGCGCCGAGCAGGCGCGCCAGCTATGGAACCTTGGTTTCCTCATCGGACTCGGCGGACCGATCACGTACGAGCGCGCGAACAAGTTGCGCGGCCTCGTCGCGACGATGCCGCTCGAGTTCCTGCTTCTCGAAACCGACGCCCCCGACCAGCCGCTGGCGACGCATCGCGGCGAGCGCAACGAACCGGCGTACCTCGGCGAGGTCGCCACGACCGTCGCGGCGTTGCGCGGCACCGGCGTCGACGACATCGCGCGGGCGACGTCCGAGAACGCGCGCCGCCTGTTCTCGCTCGCTGCAGCGTGAGTCAGGCCGCGGTTCGCGGCGCGGCGAGCAAGCGGGCAAGCGCGCGCGACACGGCTGCGAACGCGAACGTCGCGGTCACGTGCGTCGCCGCGCCGAGCCCGCCGCCGCAATCGAGCTTGAGCGCGTCGCCGCCGGCCGGGCGCGTGCCGCAGACGCTGCCGTCGGCCTGCGGGTAACGCACGTTCTCGCGCGAGAAGACCGCCTGCACGCCGAAGTAGCGCTTCGGCCCGCGCGGGAAGTTGAACTCCTCGCGCAGCTTCTTGCGCACGAGCGCGAGCATCGCGTCGTGCTCGGTCTTCGAGAGGTCGCGCACGGTCACGAGGGTGGGATCGGTGCGGCCACCCGCGGAGCCGATCGTCACGAGCGGCCGCTTGCGCCGCCTGCACCACGCGATCGTCTCGACCTTGACGCGGAACGCGTCGCAGGCGTCGATGACGAGGTCGTAGCCGCGATCGAGCAGCTCGCCGAGGTTGGACGGCGTGAGGAACTGCTCGATCGCGTCGACGGCGATGCCCGGGTGGATCGCGCGCGCGCGCGCCGCCATCACGGCGACCTTGGGCTTGCCGAACTCGCCGTCGAGCGCGTGCAACTGGCGATTGGTGTTGCTGACGCAGACTTCGTCGGCGTCGATCAACGTGAGGCGGCCGACGCCGCTGCGCGCGAGCGCTTCGACCGCCCACGAGCCGACGCCGCCGATGCCGATCACGCACACGTGCGCGCGAGCGAGGCGCTCGACGCTGCCGACGCCGTACAAGCGATCGATGCCGCGGAAGCGTTCCGCGAGTCTGGACTGATCCATGGGGCGCGCAGCGTATCATCGACCATGCCTCGCGACGCGCGTTCCGCGCGCCGTTCGCGGCGCGATGCCGCGGACCGTTGCCGCGATCGGTGCGTGACGCCAGACTGCCTCGAGGAATGCCCATGCCGAACCCGATCACTCGACCCTTGCTGCGTTGGGCCGGGCGCCTGCGCTTCCCGCGCCTGGCGCTATTGACTGCGGCGCTGTTCGTCGCCGACCTGCTCGTTCCGGATGTCATCCCGTTCGTCGACGAGATCCTGCTCGGGCTCGGCACCCTGCTGCTCGCCAACCTCAAGCAACCCTCCAGCGGAGACCGGTGACACCATGCGCTACCTCGTCTGCCTCGTCGTCGGCGTGCTCGCCGGCGCCATCCTCGCGGGCATGTATGCGAACGCGATGCAGCGCCGCAACGCGTGGCCACGCGCACTCATGAACGTCATGCAGCACGAACTCGGCGCGGCCCGTTCCGCGGCCAGGGACGGCACCTGCGCAATGCCCAGCCAACGCCGCCCGGCGGATCACCTGCGGCTCGTCGCCGACGATCTCGACGCAGCGCTGCTCCCCGCGGGCGCGAAGGACCGGGTGCTGAGCCAGTACATCGTCGATTTCCGCGCCGCGGTCGCGGCCTGGGACGCGCAGGGGCCGTGCCCGCGCCAGGCCGAGGCGCTGACGACCGTCGCCAACGCCTGCGAGGCGTGCCATCGCGACTATCGCTGAATCGCCCGCGAGCCGGTTGCGGCCAAATACAGAACTCACTAGTATCGTTATCTGGCCACCGCCATTCGCGGCGGTCCGTGGCGCCATGGAGCGGCATTCGCAGGACGACGCAGCCTGCGGTGTCGCGAGCGGAGCCACCGGCACACTCCCATCCCGCTTTCGTCGACGTGGATCCGATGACCGCATCCGCCAGCCGTTTCCTGATCGCCGCCGCCGTGACCCTCGCGCTGGCCGCCTGCTCCATTCCGCCGAAACCCGATCGCCCGAACCTGCGCGACGAGGCGCCGCTCGCAGGGGTCGCCGTCACGGTCGGCACGGGCGCGAGCGGATGGCCCGATCCGCAGTGGTGGAACCGGTACGACGACGCGCAGCTCGCCGGCCTGATCGAGCAGGCGCTCGCCGGCGCGCCGACGCTCGACGAAGCGCATAAACGCCTCGGCACCGCGGTCGCCGCGGTCGAGGTCGCGCGCGCCCAGGGCGGGCTTTCCTCGCAGGCGAATGCGCAGGTGCAGCGCCTGCGGCTGAGCGAGAACGGGCTGATCCCGCCGCAGTTCCTCGGCTTCACCTGGTACAACCAGGGCGACCTCAGCCTGCAGTTCCAGTACGACTTCGACTTCTGGGGCAAGACCCGCGCCGCCGTCGCGGCCGCGGTCGACGACGCGCGCGCGGCCGAAGCCGAGCGCAGCGCGGCGAGCCTCATGCTCACGACCGCGATCGCCGACACGTATTTCGCGTGGCAGGCCGACCAGGCCCATCTCGCGCTCGCGAACGAATCGCTCGGCGTGCTGCAACGCCTGCGCCAGCTCGCGGACAAGCGCGTCGCGCGCGGCATCGACTCGCCCGACTCGGTGCACCAGGCCGACCAGCGCCTGGCGCAGTTGCGCGAAACGCAGGCGGCCTACACGGGCGCGGCGAAAATCCGGCTCGCCGCGCTCGCCGGCCTGCTCGGCATCGCGCCCGCGGACCTGCCAAGGCTCGAAGCGCGCGCCTTGCCGATCGTCGATGCCGCATTGCCGGGCAGCGTCGGCCTCGACCTCATCGCGCGCCGCCCGGACATTGCCGCGAGCCGCTGGCGCGTCGAAGCGGCCCTGCGCCGCGTCGACGAGGCGCGCGCGGAGTTCTTTCCCGACATCAGCCTCGGCGCGATGGTCGGCCTGCAGTCGCTCGACCTCGACAAGCTGCTGGACGCAGGCAGCCGCACGGCCGCGATCGGCCCCGCACTGCACCTGCCGATCTTCGGCCGCGGCCAGCTCAAGGCCGCCTACCGAGCTTCGCAGGCACAACTCGATGCGGTCGCGGCGCAATACGACGCGACCGTCGTCGATGCCGCGCGCGACGTCGCGACGCAGGCGCTCACGCTCGCGCAGGTCGATGCGCGCCGCACCGAGCGCAACGGCCAGCTCGCAGCGACGCGTGCGCTCGAAACGACGGCAGGCGCGCGCGCGCGCCAGGGTCTCGTCGACGACCGCACCCGGCTCGCCGCACAGGCGCAGGTACTCGAACAGCGCGATGCCCTGCTCTCGCTCGACGCCGAAGCGGTGTCGGCGCAGATCGCATTGACCAAGGCGCTCGGTGGCGGCTACCAGCTCGCTGGCGATCCGCTCGCGGCCGGCGGCGCCGGCGTCGCCGATTCCCACATCAAGTAAGCACGAGCCTCGACGATGAGCGATTCGCAGACCCCCGCCGCCGGCACGACCGGCAGCGCCCCCAAGAACGGCAACAACCGCAGGCGCCGCACGGTGCTCGCGATCATCGCACTCGCGTTCGTCGCGATGGGCGTCGCCTGGTACCTGCTCTGGCTGCTCGTATGGTCGCAGCGCGAGGTCACCGACGATGCCTACGTCGCCGGCAACCAGGTCATGCTGTCGGCGCAGGTTCCCGGCACCGTCGTCGCCGTACTCGCCGACGATACCCAGCGCGTCGAGGCCGGCCAGGTGCTCGTCAAGCTCGATCCGACCGATGCCGACGTCGCGCTCGCGAAAGCCAGGAGCGCGCTCGCCAATGCGGTGCGCCAGGTACGCCAGCAGACCGAGATGGCATCGCAGTACGACGCCGCAGTCGCGGCGCGCAAGCTCGAGCTGGCGCGCGCCGAGGCCGACCTCGCGCGCCGGCAGCCGTTGCTCGCCGACAAGGCGATCGCACCGGAGGAGGTCGCGCACGCGCGCGAGGCGGTGGACACCGCGAAGGCCGCGCTCGACCTCGCCGCGCGCCAGGCCGCGGCGTCGCACGCGCTCGTCGACGGCACCGACGTCGCCGGCAATGCGTCGGTGATGCAGGCGAAGGCGGCGTTCCGCGAGGCGTGGATCAACGCCGAACGCAATGCGATCGTCGCACCGATCGGCGGCTACGTCGCGCAACGCAGCGTGCAGGTCGGCAGCCGGGTGCAGCCGGGACAGGCACTGCTGACGATCATTCCGCTGCACGACCTGTGGGTCGACGCGAACTTCAAGGAGAGCCAGCTCGGCCACATCCGCATCGGCCAACCGGCGAAGGTCGAGGTGGACCTCTACGGCGGCGACGTCGAGTTCGAGGGCAAGGTCGTCGGCCTCGGCGCCGGCACCGGCTCCTCGTTCGCGCTGCTGCCGCCGCAGAACGCATCGGGCAACTGGATCAAGGTCGTGCAGCGCGTGCCGGTTCGCGTCGCGCTGGACGCGACGCAGCTCGCGAAGCATCCCTTGCGCCTCGGTCTGTCGACGTCGGTGACGGTCGACACGCACGACCGCTCCGGGCAGATGCTCGCGCAAGCCGGCGCGAATGCCGCGGTCGCCCAAACCGACGTCTACGCGCGCGACGTTGCCAAGGCCGATGCGGAGGCCGACGCGATCGTCGCCGGCAACCTGCGCGGCTCGCGCTGAGGATTCCTCATGGCTGCCTCATCGGAGCAGCGCCCGCCCTTGCCGCCGCTGCACGGCGCACCGCTCGCGCTGCTGACCGTCGCGATCGCGTTCGCGACGTTCATGGAAGTGCTCGACATCACGATCGTCAACGTCTCGGTGCCGCACATCGCGGGCAGCCTCGGCGTCAGCCCGCAGGAAGGTACCTGGGCGATCAGCTCCTACTCGCTCGCGAGCGCGATCATGCAGCCGATCAGCGGCTGGATTGGCCGCCAGTTCGGCGAGGTTCGCGCGTTCTGCGTGTCCGCACTGCTGTTCGTGATCTGCTCCACCCTGTGCGGCATGGCGACGAGCATGCCGATGCTCGTTGTCGGCCGGCTGCTGCAGGGCGCGGGATCGGGCCCGATGGTCGCGCTTTCGCTGAGCCTGCTGCTCAACAACTACCCGATCGACAAGAAGGGCCTCGCGCTCGCGCTGTGGGCGATGACCGTCGTCGTCGCGCCGATCTTCGGCCCCATCCTCGGCGGCTACCTCACCGACAACTACTCGTGGCCGTGGATCTTCTACATCAACGTGCCGGTCGGCCTGCTCGCGATCCTCATCACGTGGACCCTGCTGCACAGGCGCGAGTCGGTCATCGTCAAGACGCCCGTCGACACGGTCGGGCTCGTGCTGCTCGTGGTCGGCGTCGGCTGCCTGCAGTTCATGCTCGACAACGGCAACGACAAGGACTGGTTCTCCTCGCAGCTCATCGTCGTGCTCGCGGTCGTCGCGGTGGTCTGCCTCACGTTCTTCATCGCGTGGGAACTCATGGAAGAGCACCCGGTGGTCGACCTTTCGCTGTTCCGCAAGCGCAATTTCCTCGTCGGCGTCGCCGCGATGTCGTTCGGCATGTTCGGCTTCTTCGGCATCAACGTCGTCTATCCGCTCTGGCTGCAGACCGTACTCGGCTACACCGCGTCGTGGGCGGGCCTCGCGACGGCACCGGTCGGCATCCTCGCCTTCCTCGTTTCGCCGATCATCGGCCGCAACATCCAGAAGCTGGAACTGCGCTCGGTCGTCACGTTCGCGTTCGTCGTGTTCGCGGTGACGTCGTACTGGTTCGCCTCGTTTCCCGACAACGCGTCGTTCGGCCAGCTGATCTGGCCGCGCTTCATCATGGGCATCGGCATCCCGTGCTTCTTCATCCCGCTGAACCAGGTGTTCCTGTCGGGCCTCGAACCGCATCAGATCGGATCGGCCTCCGGCCTCGCGAATTTCTGCCGCACGATCGCGGCGAGCATCTCGACCGCGGTTTCGGTCACGCTGTGGCAGCACCGCGGCGAATACCACCACGCCGTGCTCGCAGAACACCTCGACGCTGCGAGCCCCGCGGCGACGGCGGCGGTCCAGGGCTTGTCGCAGCTCGGCGGACCGGCCGAACGTGCATGGACCATCATCGATTCGATCGTCACGCGACAGGCGTTCACGCTCGCGGTCAACGACGTGTTCCTGCTCTGCACCGCGCTGTTCCTCGCGATGATCCCGGTGGTCTGGTTCGCCAAGCCACCGTTCGGCAACGTCGCCGCGGGCGCAGGCCACTGAGCGGGAAGCCGCGCGGCGTCGACGCCGCGCGGCCGGATTCCCTCACGCTCCGCCGATCCACGCGATCGCGTGATCGGACGGAGCGTGAATTTCGTCAGTCACGCTCCCACGGTGCATGCACGTCTTCGTGCTCGCCGCCGTGCGATCCGCCGCCCGCTTCTTGCTGCGGTGCGCCGGCGGGTACCGCGATCTCGGGCAGGCTCGCGCCGCGCAGCACGCCGTTGACCTGCATGAGTTCGCCGCCCTGCAGCTTCGCGAAGGCATCGGCGACGTCGCCGAGTTCGCGCTGCAGCGCCTCGATGCGCGCGAGCTGGTAGTCGGACGGCTTGCCGTCGTAGGACATGATCGCGCCGTACAGCGTGTCCATGTGCTCGCGCAGGCGCTCCTCGCCGGTGATCGCACCGCCCTCCTTGGTCGCGACGATCTTCTTCCTGATCGTGTCTGCATCGTCCGACAGCTTCGCGAGCTGCTTGCGCTTCGCGTCGCCTTGCGGCAGCTTCGCCGCGGCCGCATCGGCCTGCGTACGCACGGCATTGATCTTGAACACGAGGTCGCTCATGTCGCCGAACATCGAGCGCACGCGCATCGCGGCGTCGTACTGCGCGCGGCGATCGGCCACGCCGAAGCTCGCGCGCCGATCCAGGCCGACGTCGATCTTCGTCTCGTAGACGTCCTTGCCCTTGGTCATGCGGACCGTGTAGGTACCGGGAGGAACGCGCGGCCCCTGCGTCGCGTTGAACGCGACCTGCGCGGCCGGCGGCACGCGTGGCGGCTTCGCGCGCATCTGCCACGTCACGCGGTTGATGCCGCGGCGCACGCTCGCCGGGATCGTGTCGATGACCGTGCCCTTGTCGTCCAGCACTTCGATCTTCAGCTTGCCGAACAGGTGACGGCTCTTCTGGTAGTAGGCGATCTCGGCGCCCGCGGGCGGATTCGGGCCGCTGAACGCGGCGTCGCCTTCCGACCAGCCGCCGAACGCGTTGATGCGCTGCTGCACCGGGCGCGAAGCGAGGAACGCGGCTTCGCTCGCGAGCGTCTTCGCGTCGAGAGCACGCAACGGCGTGAGGTCGTCGATGATCCAGATGCCGCGGCCGTGCGTCGCGAGCGCGAGCGAGGCGTCGCGTTGCTGGAACGCGAGGTCTCGCACCGCGACCGCGGGGAACTCGCTGCCCTTGAACGGCGCCCACGCCTTGCCGCCATCGGGGGAGATCCACAAGCCGAACTCGGTGCCCGCGTAGAGCAGGCCCGCGCGTTGCGGATCCTCCTTGACCACGTGCACGTAGCCGCGCACGCCCTTGTCGTCCTTCGGCGACACGAGCGCGGTCCAGCTGCGGCCGTAATCGCTCGTCTGGTAGATGTACGGGGCCATGTCGCCGAAGGTGTGGCGATCGAACGCGACCAGCGCGCTGCCGGCGTCGAAACTGCTCGCCTGCACCCACGAGACCCACGCGTGGGCGGGCACGCCCTTGATGTTGCCGACGACGTTGGTCCAGTTCTTTCCGCCATCGCGCGTGACCTGAACGTTGCCGTCGTCGGTACCGACCCAGATCGTAGCGGCCGCCTTCGGCGATTCGCTGATCGAGTAGATCGTCGTATGCATCTCGGCCGCGGAGTTGTCGACCGTGATGCCGCCGGACTCCTCCTGCTTCTGCTTCGCCGGATCGTTCGTCGTCAGGTCGGGCGAGATGCGGTCCCAGCTCTGGCCGTGGTCGCGCGAGCGGAACAGGAACTGCGCACCGATGTAGATCGTGCCCTTCTCGTTCGGGCTCAGCGCGATCGGCGCGTTCCAGTTCCAGCGCAGCTTCTCGTTGTAGCCCGCGAGCGGCTGGATCGTGCGCAGCTCGTGCGTCTTGCGGTTGACGCGCCCGATCGCGCCGCCCTGGTACTCGGCATACAGGTAGTCCGGATCGGTCGGGTCCTCGAACATCCAGAAGCCGTCGCCGCCGTACATGTTCTCCCAGCGCTGGTTCGTCACGCCGCCGGGGTACGCGCTGTCGCCGACCCAGGAGCTGTTGTCCTGCAGGCCGCCGTAGACGCGGAACGGATCGGCACCGTCGACGCTCACGTGGTAGAACTGCGAGATCGGCAGGTTGTTCTGCTTCCACCACTTGTTGCCGCCGTCGTACGACTGCCACAGGCCGCCGTCGTCGCCGGTGATCACGTGCGCGGTATCGGTCGGGTCGATCCAGATCACGTGGTGGTCGCCATGCGTGCCGCCGCCCGTATTGGCGAAGCTCTTGCCGCCATCGAGGCTCTGGATCAGCGCGAAGTCGGGCTTGAACAGGCGATCCGGATTCTTCGGGTCGATCACGAGGTTGGCGAAATAGAACGGGCGCCAGACCATGAGCTGGCTCTTGTCGCGCTTGTCCCAGGTCTTGCCGCCGTCATCGGAGCGGTACAGCGCCGAATCGGTCGACTCGACCATCGCGTAGACGACGTTCGCATCGGACGGCGCGACCGCGACCGCGATGCGCCCGTACGGCTTGCCCGGGAAGCCCTTGTTCGCGGCTTCGGTGATCTCCGTCCAGCTGCGCCCGCCGTCGGCGGAGCGGAACAGGCCGCTGCCCGACGTCGCGCTCGCCGATTCGCCACCCGAGCGGAAGGTCCAGCCCTTGCGGCGGAAGTCCCACAGGCCCGCGAATACGACGTCGGGATTCTTCGGATCCAGGCTGATCGACGAGCAGCCGGTCGACAGGTTCGATCCCTTGAGCACGAGCTGCCAGTTCCGGCCGCCGTCGCTCGTCTTGTACAGGCCGCGGTCGGCCGAGTCGCTCCAGAGCTTGCCGGGCACGCAGGCGTAGACGACGTCGCCGTTGCGCGGGTCGACCATCACCTTGGCGATGCGCTCGGACGCGTCGAGACCCATGTGCGTCCAGCTCTCGCCCCCATCGGTGGACTTGTAGATGCCGTTGCCGATCGACACCGAATTGCGCGTCCAGGACTCGCCGGTGCCGACCCAGATCGTGTCATGGTGCGAAGGATCGATCGCGATCGCGCCGATCGATTGCACCGGCTGCTTGTCGAACACGGGCTTGAACGTCGTACCGCCGTCGGTCGACTTCCACACGCCACCGGAGGCGGCGCCGACGAACAACGTGGTCTTGCCGTCCTTGCCGGGCACGGCATCGAGCGCGGCGACGCGACCGCTCATCGTGGCCGAACCGATGTTGCGCGCGCCGAGGCCGGACACGACGCCGGCGTCGAAGCGCGGCGCGTTCGCGTCGGGCGTGGCAGCTGCCGCGGAGAGCGCGCACGCACACGCGAGCGCACCGAGGGTGGATTGCACGAGCATGCGGTTCATCGGCCGGCTCCCTTGGTCGTCGGAAACGCGAACAGGCCGTCGTCCATCGCGACGTTCGCCTCGGCATGCTCGATCGTGATCTGCTGGCGATTGCCGTCCGGCCTGCTCTCGGTAGCGATCGAGAACGGGAAATACACGCCGTCGACCTGTTCGTAGTCGCCGTAATCGCTGATGCTCTCGACTTGCGTGCCGCGCACGCTGCGTTGGGTGACGATGCGGATCTCGAGGAAATGGTCGGGATCGAGGTAGACGTATTCGACGTCGCCGTTCTTGAGCGCGACCTTGAGCTTGTAGGCGTCGGTACCGTCGACGTCCTCGGTGCCGAGGTAGGTGACCTGGCTGCCGCGCTCCTTCCAGGACGCGAGCGGGCCGCCGATCGGCGCGTCGTCGGCGAGGCCCTTGGCGTCGTCGGCGCTCATCTTTTCGGGATCCTTGCGGCCCTGGAACGGCGAGATCTGCCACGCCTCCTTGCCGTCCCATGCCTGCACCGCGGTCAGGCCCTGCAGGCTCGCCTCCGAGCGCACGGACTCGGGCGCCTTCTGGTACTGCACGACGGCGAGTTCGAACTGCCCGCCGATGAGCAGCTTGCCTTCCGACTTCAGGCTCTTGATCGCCTGCAAGCGGGCGGCGCCGCCACGGGCGTCGAGGTTCTTCGCAACGAGTTCTTCGGCGGTCATCGCCTGCGCACTCGCGCTCGCGGTCGCGAGCGCGAGTGCGGCGAGACCGTACTTCCATCGGACGATCATGCGGCTCTCCTGGCTGGGGGCGCGCCTGCCTTGCCCCGATCGCAGGCGCAGATGGGAAACCGATGCAAGCGTAGCGGACAGCATCGGCCCCATGACGGGGCCGAAAGTCATGCTCCGGGCTGATGCTCGCCGGACAGACCGGCAACCGGCACGCCGACCGGCCGCTCGGGAGCGCGCAGGCGCAAGCGCGACCATGCCCGCGCGCAACGGCGGCCGAGCTCCATGCCGGGGCGTTCGACCCACCGATGCACGAACGCCGCGAGTACGACCGTGAGCAGCGCGTTGACGAGGAGGTAGACCGCGAGATGTTGCGAACGCAACGCCGACTCCACCGGCAGCCGCAGCAGGCACCAGAGAAGCACCATGAAGACGACCGGGTGGAACAGGTAGATCGAATAGCTGATGCGCCCGAGCCGATCCGTCAGCGTCGATCGTATGCGCACCACGCTCGTGCCGAGGAGGAACAGCGTCAGGCCGATCGCATACGGGATGGTTGCGTTGCCCTCGAATCCGATCGCCCACGTCGCCCCGAGCGGTAGCGCGAGCAGGTGCCAGAGCAACAGCCCGGACAACGCCGTGCGGAGCCGTCCCCCGGCGCTGCTTGCCTGGTCGACGACCATCCGATAGAGCGTGCCGACGAGCATGAGGGACAGGTTGAGGAATGCGAAGGCGGCTTTCGAACCGATGAGCGACGCCCCCGTCGACCAGCGCACGAACATCTCGACCGAGTAGGCGAGCGTGAACATGATCGATAGCGCGAGCAGATGCCGCGGCCGCCCGAGACTGCCGCAGAGCAGCAGCACGACGCAGAGCAGGTAGAACGCCCACTCGACGAGCAGCGTCCAATACAGGCCTTCCGCCGCGGTCACCCCGAAGAAGTCCTGCAGCAGGGTGAGGTTGACGAGGAATTCGCGCACGCCGAACGGCCGGCCCCACAGCCAGCAGGTCGCGAACGCACCGAGCGGAATCGACAACCAGTAAGCGGGGTAGATGCGGAAGAAGCGCTTGATCAGGAACGTACCGACCGGCGCCGTCCGCTCGGGCCGGATGCTGAACGGGATCACGTAGCCGCTGATCAGGAAGAACGCGACGACGCCGATGCGGCCGACGTCGATCGAATCGGCGATGCCCGCGAGCCAGCGACCGCTCACGCCCGGGCCGAGCCCGACGTACGCATCGGCAACGTGACGCCAGAGCACGAGCAGCGCCGCGATCCCGCGCAAGGCATCGATGTGGCGCAGCCGCGCCTCGTCGTGCGCCGACGGCGCCGGGGCTCCGGTACTCATGCGGGCGACGTCACAGCCTCACGCGGCCGCGCAGGATGTCGGCGTACATGACCCAGTCGCCGACGAAGCTGTAGAGCGGATGGCTAAACGTCGCCGGACGGTTCTTCTCGAACACGACATGGCCGATCCAGGCGAAGCCGTAGCCGACCAGCGGAGCGAACCACAACCAGCGCGCATCGCCGGTCCCGAGCGCGACGCCGACGACCACCAGGACGAGGCTGCTGCCGGCGAAGTGCATGCGACGGCAGTTGCGGTCCGCGTGCTCGGACAGGTAGAACGAATAGAACTCGCGGAAACTCGTATGCATCGCAGGCGCCTCGTCGTGCAGGATAGCAGTCCCGGACCACCGGCAGCGCAACGCCGATCGCGTTGACCGACGGCACGGCGCGTGGGTGCCTGGCCGGTTCAAGCGCGCACGCGCGCCCTCCCGCGGGCGCGTGCCGCCGCGCGCGCAACCGGTGCTAGCGATCGGGCAGCGGGATGAATTCGCTTTCTCCCGGCACCGTGCCGATGCGCTGGGCCAGCCAATCGGCCTTCGCGCGCTCGATGAGCGTGCGATCGGACGCAACGAAGTTCCACCAGATCGTGCGTTCGCCGTCGAGCGGCGCGCCGCCGCAGAGCATCACGTGCGCAGCCGACCGCGCCGCCAGCTCGACCTCGGTGCCGGGCGCGAGCACGAGCAGGCGCTCGGCCGCGAGCGGTACGCCATCGACATGAACGTCGCCGCCGAGCACGTACAGCGCCCGCTCCTCGTGCTCGGTCGGCACGCGCATGACCGCGCCGCGCTCGAAACGAAGTTCCGCATACAGCGTCGGCGCGAACACGCGCACGGGGGACTGCAGCCCGAACGATTGCCCTGCGATGACGCGAATGCGCACGCCGTCCTGGTCCCGCTCGGGCAGGCTCGAGGCAGCGTGGTGGAAGAAGTCGGGCGCGGTTTGCTCGTGCTCGCGCGGGAGCGCCACCCAGGTCTGGATGCCGTGCATGCGATGGCCGGCAGCGCGCTCTTCCGGAGGCGTCCGTTCGGAATGCACGATGCCGCGACCGGCGGTCATCCAGTTCACGTCGCCGGGGCGGATCACCTGCACGGAGCCGAGGCTGTCGCGGTGACCGAGCGCGCCCTCGAACAGGTAGGTCACGGTGGCCAGTCCGATGTGAGGATGCGGGCGCACGTCGAGGCCGCGTCCCGGCGGCAGCTCGGCCGGCCCGATGTGGTCGAAAAACACGAACGGTCCGACGTGGCGACGCAGTCGATGGGGAAGGAGCCGACGCACGCTGAACCCGTCTCCGAGATCGTGCAGGCGCGGTTCGATCACCAAAGGGGTCGCATCGCTCATGCTGCCGTCCTCCAGGAAGTGCGGCAACGGCGATCATGCCAGCTCGGCGCCGCGTTCGCCGCACGGGTGGCGCAAAAAACGGGGGCCGCGGCGCGAGCCGCGGCCCCGATCACGCGACGCGGACCGCAATCAGGCCGGCGTCACTTCTTCCGCCTGCAGGCCCTTCTGGCCCTGCACGACGCGGAAGGAAACCTTCTGGCCTTCCTGCAGCGTCTTGAACCCGGTGCCGCTGATCGCGCGGAAATGCACGAACACGTCCGGGCCGTTCTCGCGGCTGATGAAGCCGAAACCCTTGCTCTCGTTGAACCACTTCACGGTGCCCACCTGACGATCCGACATGAAACTCTCCACTTGACTAGGTTGAACGAACCATCCCCTTCCGGGGCATGTCGACCACTGGGTATGCAGGTGTGCAGGTGAAGCGATGAAGCGGATCAACGATCGGCGCAGCATCGGGTCGCCAAACGCGGGAGAACCGTGCAGACACAGCGGCGCGAGTCTACCCGAGTTATTGCAAAATGCGACAGGCGGCCGCGGACGGCGGACGGGGAGCCTCAGTAGGCCCGGATGTCGTTCGGCGGGTCGCGCATGAAGGCCGTCCAATCGGCGGCGAGCCGTGCCAGGCCGCCGGGGTAGCGGACGTCGAGCGTGCGTTCCGCCGCGACCGGCATGCACGGCGCTGCCGCCTGTCCCGCGAGCACGTCCTGCAGCGCGAGCCGGCCTTCCCGGTCGCGCATGAGCGTCGCCACCAGCGAATACGCGCGCTGGTAGCGGCGCTCGCGCTCGCCGGCGGCGACCGTCTCGGCATAGAAATCCCCTCCCTCGCGCGACAGCAGGTCGACGAGCGCCTCGCTGCCGTCCCCGCCCGGCGCGGCCGCGATCATGGCCTGTCGTTGCGCGCCGACCTCGACCTGCCCGCCCATGCCGCCGCCGCGATAGCGCCCGAAGTACTCGGCGAGCCCCTCGTTCAACGCGATCGGCAGGTTGCCGATCGACTCGTGCACGAGGGCGTGGGTGATTTCGTGCCGAAGGACGGCGAAGTTGACCTCGTCCTGGTCCTGCATGCGCACGCGTATCGTGCGATCGAGCATCGAGTACGCGCCGCTCGACTGCGCCAGCGACGGCTCCCTTACCTGCTCCGCGTAGGCGGCGCCCGAGCGGATGAACACGATCTTGAGCGTCATCCCGTCCGCGACCGGCACGCCGAGCATTTCGTGCATCACGCGCTGCACGCCCAAGGCGTCGGCGACCGCGCGCTGCTGCAACTGGTCGGGCAGGTTCACGTCGTAGCCGATCGCCTGGACATCGACGGCGGGCGCGCCCGCGACCGCGATGACGCGATGGCCGCGCGCATCGGCGGGAGGCGCACGATCCGAATAGTGGATGATGCCGGCCGCATCGACCCATCGATGCACCGCGACGGGTGCGCGCGCCTTCGCGGCGTGCGTGTGCGCGAGGCACGCGGCCGACTGCACGGGTTGCGGCGGCTCGGGCGACGGCCGCAACCCGGCGCCCCCCGCGAGGGGCGTCGCCGCCG
>NZ_DATDMY010000209.1:0-7934 GCF_036518555.1 Dokdonella sp.
ATCTATCAGCACGTCGGCTGAGATGCATGAGGCCTTCGTCGGACGGGGTCGACGCGTCCGACGGCAGCCGCGGGAGGCGGTCGCCGCGCGACGTCCTCGGTGTTCCTTGGATCGGCAAGCGGCGCGCCGACGGCGATCCTAGCGGCTAACGCCCGCGCCGCTTCGGCGCCGCTCCCGGTGCGGTTTCATGGCGCGATCTTCAGAAGCTTGTCTTCGCCGTCGTAGAGCACGCTCTGCACGCGGCCCGCGGCGTCGTGTGAAGGCCGCCTGCTCGCCGCTGTAGCGGTCGATCAACGCGTCGGTGCCCACGGCGACGAACGCGTTCGTCTTGCCGTCGACGAGATCCTTGAACAGAAGCTGGCCGTCGCCGGCGAAGGCCTGGAACAGATGGCTTTTGTCGTAGGCGAGCTTGGCAGGTGCCGGCGAGGCCGGCCAGCGTGATGCATCGTCGCAGTCATCTGCAGCCGCGAAGCAGCGGTGCACGGCGACGCTCTGTGACCACCTTCCCAGCTTGTTTCCGTTCGTGGAGCCCGCATGCACCGAGGCGGAATGTTTCGACCGATGTTGGGCCGCCGCCGATGTACGACTCCCGTGATTCCCGAGCAACCGGGTCGCACGTCGAGCGAACTCCGATCCTCACTCGAGGGTCTGCACGAACGCCGCTGCCGCGTCGATGTCGTCCGGTGAAAGCGCGTGCGCCACGGTCTTCATGATCGCGCCCTCGGGACGTTCGTCGGTGCGCTGGAAGACCTCCAGCTGCTTCCTGACGTAGTCGGCGTGCTGTCCGGCGATGCGCGGAAACGCATCGCTGCCGGCCCCGTTCGCGCCGTGGCAGCTCGAACACGCGGGCACGCCCTTTGCGGTGTCGCCATGCTCGAAGAGGACGCGTCCGGCCTCGACCAACGCGGGCGGCGATTCAGCCGGCTGCCTTGGCGGGTCCTGCGCCCGGTAGTAATCGGCGAGGGCATCGATCTGGGCGTCGGTGAGTGACCTGCTGACACCCCACATGTACTCATAGCCCGCGGGATCACGTCGGCTGTGCGCACGGAACGCCTCGAGTTGCGTGATCAGGTATCGCTTCTGCTGGGCCGCCAGGTTCGGAAAATTCGGCGAGGTCGCCGTGCCCGTTCGGCCATGGCAATTGGAGCAGACCTGCTCGGCGAGTACCCTGCCGGACACCTCGGGGTTGGCGAGGTCGCGCGATCGCGGCAGGTTGCTGCAGGCGGCGATGGCTGCGATCACGGCAGTGAATGCGAGACTTCGGACCGTCATGTTTCCTCCACGGCGACCTCGATGGCCGGGCGCTCAGTACGCGCCCCACAGATAGAGGAACAACGAGCCGTTGTCGCTCGCGTTCCTTCCCGCACCGTCGTAGTTGCGCGAGGCGCCCTGGTACTTGTCGTAGGCGGTGTACTGCAGGCCGACCCGCAGGTACTGCACCGGTGTCCAGAACACTTCCGACGTCCAGCCGCGAACGGCCGGACTCATCGAGACGTTTCCCGCGACGGGCGTAGGATCGTAGAGCGCGGAATCACGCGAGCCCGTCTGGCTGAACAGCGAGAGGCTGAGTCCGTAGCGCGCGCGATAGATGTAGCTCGCTTTCGCCCGCACGACGTCGAGCGAGTCGCGTGCGTTGGTGTCGGGCAAAGCGTTCCCCTCAACGTCGAACACCGGCTGGTGGGCGAGGAACGCCGGAGGCCGGTGCACGTCGTGCATGTAGGCGAGTTGCACGGTGACGGCGTGCGGATCCAGCAGGAACTGGTACTGCGCATCGACACCGATATCGCGGAAGCGATGGAGGGTCGTCGGATCCGACGTGTCCAACGGGTCGTCGTAGACATCGGCCGTCATGCCCGACAGGCCGATCATGGCGTCATGCGCGCCCCAGGCGTGCGTGAACGCGAGCCGCCAGTACGGGTTGGTGCCGCGCAATCGCGTCTTCTCGGCGTCCGGCACTCCGGCGGACATGAACGATGTCAGGCCGCGGGCACTCCGGTATCCGCCGACTTCGGCATAGAGCTGCCCGCCCCAGAACACGTATCCGGAGATCCCGGCGATGTTGCCGCCGGCAGCGAAGCCGGGATAGGGCGCGTTGCCGTCGATGAAACGGCTGCTGGTCGGGCTGGGCACCGGGACGTACTGCATCCACGCGGCCGCGGAGTTCCACGGGTCCGACATCGAGGGGTTGTTGTTCACGGAAACGCCGTAGATGACATCGCGTGCGCCATCGGCCCATCGATCGGCGTAGCGGACCTCCATGTTGTCGGCGGAGCTGTGGCCGTGGAATCGGCCGTCGGCGGACTGGGAACCGTAGTGGTCGTAGGTGACCTGGAGGAAGGCGCCGATGTTGTCGGTGATCTTGCCGGCGGCAAAGACGCTCGCGGTCGCGAAGATCGGGTCGGCGTTCTTCTGGAAATCGGCGGAAGAGTCCGGGCTCTTCGACGTGTTGCGCACGCTCGATTGCGACAAGAGGCCCATCACGGAGAGCGGTATCACATTGCGCTCGCCGAGCGTGTAGCCGGTCAGCTTGAACAGGCGTCCATAGGGTGTGAGTTCCGGAAACTGCCCGCCGGCATGGCAAGCCACGCAGTTCTGGCCGGTCTGGCGGTTGAACGCCGGAAGCGCGCGACCCGATCCGGGCACCAGCGCCATCGCCATGGCCAATGACCATATCCACCGCCCGATCGCGTGCGACTTCATGCGGCGTCTCCGGAGGCTGGTACGCCACAACCTAGCCGAGCCGCGCATGGGCGCGTTGATCCAGGTCAAGCTCAGCCACATCAGGGACTTGCCGCATCGGCCGGGAACGCCTGCGCGAACCGGGCTGGACTTCGCTGCCGTATACGATCCTACGTGGGAGTGCGCGACGCGTCGAAGAACCGACACGCCATTGCGAAGCCGCGCGCGGGATGTGCGCTCGTCGGTGGGTTTCTGCTCAGGCTCGCGTTCCGCCGTTCGCGTTCGAATCCGGACGGCGGAAGACGGCGTTACATAGGCACCGAAAGCGTCGCGCGATCCGGCGCCTGCGCCCCGTGGTTGCGGTGCCAAGCCAGGGCGTGGAACGTTCGCAGCGGCACGCCTCCGGTCGTCGCCGCTCGCGCCGGGCGTGGCCGGGAGACATGGATGACGGCCGGCAGGCTGGATTGGCCTCCGCCACGGAGTCGCAGGCCGTGACCTGGCAGCATGGGACTCGACCGCGGGGCGGTGAGTCCCTATGCGACATCATCAGGGTGACTTGCGCTCCCACACCTGCGAGCGGCCGATCCAGGAGAAGCCGATGTAGCCGTGCACATCGAGCTTCTGGCCGTTCTCGAGCATCGACAGCTTCACCTTGTAGGTCTTGCCGTTCTTCGGATCGAGGATCCTGCCGCCGTCCCAGATGTCGCCGTCCTTCTCGACGTCCCACAGGATCACCATCCCTTCGACCGGCTTGTCCTTGCGCTCGCCGTCGCAGGCCTTGCAGACCGGGTGCGGGCCCTGCTCGGACTGCAGCACTTCGAGCACCTTGCCTTCGAGCTTGCCGTTGGCTTCGGTGATCTGCACGATCGATTTCGGCTTGCCGGTCGCGTCGTCGATCGTGGTCCAGGTGCCGACCGGCGTGTTGTCCGCGGCGAAGGCCGGCGCGCCGGCGAACAGGGCAAGGGCGAGCAGGGCGGGCGTGCGGTAGGACATGGCGCGGTCTCCGAGCGGGTTCGAGTCCACCGCACGGTGCCGTGTGGTCGAAGGGCCGTCAAGGCGCGGCGCAGCGGACGGCGCGGCCTGCGGGCCATCGCTGGCATAATGCGCGTTTACTTCGGCCTTTCTCCCCCGCCATGAGCGAATCCCTCGAAGCACGCGCCCGGCAGATCCTCGCCGGCATCGTCGATCCGCATACAGGCACGGACCTCGTCGCGAGCGGCGCCGTGCGCGGCGTCGGCGTATCCGGCAGCGACGTCTCGGTCGATATCGTGCTCGGTTATCCGGCGTTGTCCGCGCAGGCCGCGTTCGCCGACGAGGTGAAGCGTGCGCTCGAGTCGGATGCGGCGATCGCGCACGCCGCGGTCGGCGTCGCCTGCCGCGTCGTCGCGCACGAGGTACAGCAGGGATTGACGCCGCTGCCCGGCGTCAAGAACGTGATCGCGGTGGCGTCGGGCAAGGGCGGCGTCGGCAAGTCGACGGTCGCGGCGAACCTCGCGCTCGCGCTCAAGGCCGAGGGCGCGAGCGTCGGCGTGCTCGACGCGGACATCTACGGACCAAGCCAGGTGCGCATGCTCGGCCTCGAAGGCAAGCCGGACACGAAGGACGGCAAGCGCATCGAACCGAAAGTGAGCCACGGCGTGCAGGCGATGTCGATCGGCCTCATGATCGAGGAAGACACCGCGATGATCTGGCGCGGGCCGATGGCGACGCAGGCGCTGCAGCAGATGCTCGGCGAGACGAACTGGTCCGACCTCGATTACCTCGTCGTCGACCTGCCGCCGGGCACGGGCGACATCCAGCTCACGCTGTGCCAGCGCATCCCGGTTTCCGGGGCGATCATCGTGACGACGCCGCAGGACATCGCGCTGCTCGACGCGAAGAAGGCGCTCAAGATGTTCGAGAAGGTCAACGTGCCCGTGCTCGGCATCGTCGAGAACATGGCGACCCACGTCTGCACGAACTGCGGCCACGAGGAACATGTGTTCGGCGAAGGCGGCGGCGCGCGCATGGCCGCGCAGTACGGCGTTCCGCTGCTGGGCGCCTTGCCGCTCGACATCCGCATCCGCGAACAGGCCGACGGTGGCACGCCGACCGTCGCCGCGATGCCCGAGTCCGACCTTGCCGCACGCTATCGCGAGATCGCGCGCAATGCGGCCGGCCGGTTGTCCTTGCGCGCGCGCAACAAGGCGATCGCGTTTCCGAAGATCGTGGTGCAGAACACGTGAAGCAAGGGCTGGGGGCCGAGGGCTGCGAGGCACGCGCGCCGCTCCCGCCTTGCAGCCTTGGCCATCAGCCCTCAGGAAGACGAGCACCGAATCCATGTCCATCAAATCCGACCGTTGGATCCGCCGCATGGCGGAGCAGCACCGCATGATCGAGCCGTTCGCCGCGCAGCAGGTGAAGCAGCACGACGGCAAGCGTCTGGTGTCGTACGGCACCTCCAGCTACGGCTACGACGTGCGCTGCGCGGACGAGTTCAAGGTGTTCACGAACATCAACTCGACCATCGTCGACCCCAAGCACTTCGACGAGCGCAGCTTCGTCGACGTGAAGTCCGACGTCTGCATCATCCCGCCGAACTCGTTCGCGCTCGCGCGCACCGTCGAGTATTTCCGCATCCCGCGCAAGGTCCTGACGATCTGCCTCGGCAAGAGCACGTATGCGCGCTGCGGCATCATCGTCAACGTGACGCCGCTCGAGCCGGAGTGGGAAGGGCACGTCACGCTCGAGTTCTCCAACACGACGCCGCTGCCGGCGCGCATCTACGCCAACGAAGGGGTCGCGCAGATGCTGTTCCTCGAGTCGGACGAGGAGTGCGAGACGAGCTACAAGGACCGCGGCGGCAAGTACATGGGCCAGACCGGCGTGACGCTGCCGCACGCCTGATGGCGCGAGGGGCGCGGCGTCGCGGGGCAGGTAACGCCTGCGCGGCCGCGAGTGCCCGGTTTTCGCTCCGGTGCGGGTTGCGATCCTCCTGCGCGGCGGCTCGCGTCCGCGGACTGGCGTCGATGCGCGTCGCCCGGCGGCGCGGGTACGGGCGAGCGTGAACCGCCGCCAACACGCCCTGCCGCGCGCGCGGTCGTGGTGATAGGCTTGATGTCCTCGAATGTCACGGAGTCCCTGGAGCCATGCGGAGTTTCCCGATCGGATCGATCCTGCGCGGCGGCGCGCTCGCGGCGCTGGCCGGCCTGCTCGTCGCTTGCGGCGGCGGCCGTGCGCGCCCGGACACGGTGCCTGCACCGAACGTTCCGGCGAGCTTCGACGTGACGATCGTCGCGGACAAGGACAACCAGTTCGATCTCGACGGCGCGCCGCTCACGTCGGAAGACCTCAAGAGCGCGTTCCGCTACCGCCAGGAAGAGAAGCTGCCGATGGGCAGCGTGCTGCTCAAGCGCGGCGAGAAGGAAAAGGTCAAGAACGAGCACATCATCGCGCTCGCCCGCATGGCCTACGAAATGAAGTTCAGCGCGTTCCTGCAGGAGAAAGACGGTTCCATCTCCGAGCTGCGTGCGCAGACGAAGGAAGAAGCCGAGAAGAAGTGAGGCAGGGCGTGCCCTCATGAGCGCGAGCCGGGCGCGCAAGCGTGCCGCAGGCGACGCGCGAGCGGACGGTCAGGTTCGTCCGCAACCCCGATGCATCCCGCCGGACGTTTCGTAACGCGTCCGCACCGAATTTGACGGAGACAGCACACGTGAAGAACCCGATCCTGCGCGCACTCGCGCTCGCCCTTTCCCTCGCCGCCGCCGGTACCGCGTTCGCGCGCTCGGACATCCGCGACGGCAACGCCATGGTGCAGCCGGTCAAGGGCGACAAGTACTCGATCGACGGCGCGGTGATGGGCAAGGCCGAGCTGTACGGCTACATGGGCGGCCTTCGCGACGACGACCACATCACCGGCATCGTCCTCAAGCGCGGCGGCAGCGACGAGCAGCGCCGCGTCATCGGCTCGATCGCGAAGACGCTCGGCCTGAAGTCGTTCGAGCAGGACGGCGGCGATCTCAAGGAGATCCCGCAGCCCGCGACGAAGGCGCCCGCCCCGGCGATCGAGAACCCGCCGGCGACGAGCGACGGCGAGCCGGCCGCAGCCACGCCGGCGTCGACCGAGAAGCCCGCAGGCGGCTGAACGGATCGGCTGCGCCGCGTTCGCGCGGCGTGCCGCAGCTGCGACGTACGAGCCCCTCGAGGGGCCGGCGGAGGCGTGCGTCTCGCTGCGTCGCGACGACACGAACGCCCACGATTCGACCTCCCGAGACGATGTTCCGTCATAGATCGCTGTTTCTCATCCTCGTGCTTGCCGCCTGCGCGCCCGCGCACGCGGCCAATCCGCTCAGCTTCGTCAGCGAAACCTTCGGCGAGTGGAAGGACCGCCTGTTCGGCAAACCGAAGCAGCCGGTGCCCGAGATCGACGCCCCGGCAGTCGGGCCGATCCTGCTGGCGCCGGGGACGCGCGTGCGGTTCGGCATCGACGCGAAGGCACCCGAGAACGAGTTCAGCAAGGGCCGGAGCCGTTATCGCGTGATCGAGCTGCCCGAGGAGCTCGAGCACGCGGCGGTGCGCGTGCAGGTGATCGCGCGCAAGAATCCGCAAGGCCACGGCAACGTCGTGTTCAAGCCGCTGCTCTACGTGATCGAAGGCGACGACTTCCGCGTGCCCGTCGACGTCAAGCCGTTGCACCTCGACATCCGACCGTTCCGCCGCTCGCGCCTGCTCGGCTGCGTGACGCTCGACAAGGTGCGCCGCATCGCGGTCGCGACGACGCCGGACGCGATCGGCAAATCGTACGAATCGGAAGTCCGCGACGCGGTGAAGGCAGCGACGCCGGGCGGCTTCTACTACACGACCGACGCGGTGAAGACGAAGCTGCCGTTCGCGCCGACCGGCGAACTGATCTTCGAGGTCACGCGCGAGGCGAAGGCGGGCGAAGGCTGTTGACGCGGCGCGCACGCGGACGGTCCGCTCGGCGACGTCCGGACGCGCACGTGGCGCGCGGTTCGGGTGCGGGACGCCGTCGAGCATCCATCCGGCGCCTCCGCAGGCACGAGGATCGCGCTGTCGCGACTGCGGTATCGGCACGGATCATCGCCGACGACGCGACGCGCGCCGACGGTCGCCGCGGTTGTCGCCGCGCGTCGCGGTCCGCTAGGCTGCACGCGATCTCCACGAGACCCTGTCCGATGCCGAACGACGCGCCGTTCATCGTCGCGATCCCCGCCCGCTACGGCTCGACCCGGCTGCCGGGCAAGCCGCTGCTGCCG